>JAGATY010000065.1 GCA_017621035.1 Bacteroides sp.
CCAGGTCACCCCCATACGTGCGGTGGTACCAGCTGGAAGGGTCACTCTTCCACCAGGCATACATCCAGTTACCCACCACGGCATAGCGGTTGCCGAGGTAGAACTCCACGCCAATGTTCGGCACCAGCAAGGCGTCGTACAGCATATTGTTTCGGATGGCCATATAGAAAGGAGGGAGCGGCTTATTTATAATAGGTGTAGGTGTCGGGATGGGATAAACCGGCTCAGGCAGACTCATTGGCGGGATGGCAATGCGTTCCACGATGCGGTCCTCCCGCTCCACCTCCTGCTTGGCAGCCTCAAAACGCTCCCATTCCACCACAATCTGCAGTTTGAAGATACGCAGGATGGGGAAGAATCGCTCATACATGTAGCGCCACGCCTTGCCGTCGAACCGCCACATCAACCGCACTTTACGCAGCTCACGGGTACGTCCATTGGCATCCTTATCCAGCTCGGGACTGTTATCAATGATGTTCAGCACCTCCTGTCGGTAGGGCATGGCAGAATCAGCCACCACCAGCTCCCGCAATCCCTGCCAGTTGACACCTCGGGAATCCACCACCACCGTAGAGTCCGGCAGGTCGATGTACTCCTTCAGCACTCCCTGAATGCGCTTGGCACGGTTGGTAGACAATCGCTGGTTGAATGCCCACGAACCTTCCGGCGAGGCACCTGAAATGATATGAATCTTGGAAATCTTGCTCATTACGCGGTCTTCGCGCAACTTCTTGAAGCGGTCAACAAAGCCCTGCAGGCGCTGACCATTATCACGATAGGTAGGGTCCCACGTGTGCTTGCCTTGGCGGAAATAAACCTCCAAGGTATCTGAATTGTATGCTTGCGCAAAGACGGATGCGCACAAGCATGACAGTATCAGTACTAATACCAATCTCAATACAGGTTTCATCCTGCGTTTTCCCTTGTTAATATGTTTGCTTCTCTATTATTGTTTCCTCCCCTACGGTAGGGAGTTACAATTTTTCCGCAACAAAGTTAATTTGGTAATCTGGAGAAACCAAGAAAAAATGCCAAAAAATGTTGTTTTGTGTGCAAAATGAAGGCTGAAAGGGGGAAAAGGCTGTTTTATAAGAGGTTGATTAGGACATTAAATCCTGCCTCATGTTTCATATTTCCAAAAATAAATCTATCTTTGCACTTGGATTCTCATGCCGGATGCGGGTACTCCTTATCACCTTCAAATGCCCGAGAAATGCCTGCTACCTACCAACGCCGTATCAACTCCGTACCAACTCCGTATCAAGTCCGTTCGTATAGGAACGGAGGAGAAGAGGGGAGGAAGTCTTTCTGATGTGTCTCCTTTGGGGAAGTGGAAAGTGGAAAGATGACTGTGAAACTGATGAGCGTAGGCGAATAAAGATGAAAGCTGAAAGTTGGCAGCGAAACTGATGAGCATAAGCGATAAAGATGAAGGTTGCCGGCAAAGTGGATGCCCGTATGCGAATAAACCGGATGGCGCTATGATACTGTTTCTCCATTCTTTCAAAAGATTTATCCCTTGCTTCTTTTGGACTTTCACTTTTCCTCGTATCTTTGTGCGCAATAGTAATCAGCAACAGGAATATGAAGATTATCAATTTTGCAGAACAGAACAGCATCATAAATCAGTATGTGGCTGAGTTGAGAGATGTAGAGATTCAGGGCGACCGTATGCGCTTCCGCCGGAACATTGAACGCATTGGGGAGCTGATGGCCTATGAGATGAGTAAGGAACTGACCTACACTTCCAAGCAGGTGCAGACGCCGTTGGGTACGGCTGTTGTAAATACGCCGGATGACGACGTCGTGATTGCCACCGTGTTTCGTGCCGGATTGCCCATGCACTTGGGATTCCTGAATGTGTTCGACCGCGCCGGAAACGCCTTCGTTTCAGCCTATCGATTCTATAAGAATGAGCAGCACACCGACATAGGCGTGCACATCGAGTACTTGGCCACTCCCTCGTTGGCGGAGAAGACGCTGATGCTGGTAGACCCCATGCTGGCAACGGGTGAGAGCATGGAACTGGCTTTCCAAGCCTTTCAGACCAAGGGCACTCCCCGCAAGCTGATGATTGCCTGCATCATCGCCAGCCGCGCCGGAGTAGAGCATCTGCAAAAGCGATTCCCGGGAGAGGATGTCACTCTTTGGTGTGCAGCCATCGACGACGAGCTGAATGAGCGTAAATACATTGTCCCCGGACTGGGCGATGCCGGCGATTTGGCTTACGGAGACAAGTTGTAACGAGAACGAGAATGCCAATTCCTAATTTGCCTCTCCCCGCATTTTGCACTATCTTTGCCGGCCGGTAGAAGCTTGTGAAACATTAAAATATTAGTATATATGGAAACAACACGTCAGAATAAAATAGCACGGCTGCTTCAGAAAGAATTGAGTGAGATTTTCTTGCAGCAGACCAAATCCATGCACGGGGTACTGATTTCCGTCAGTGCCGTACGCATCAGTCCGGACATGAGCATTGCGCGCGCATACCTCAGCATTTTTCCCTCTGAAAAGGGTGAGGAGATTATCAAGAACGTGAATGCAAACATGAAGTCCATCCGTTTTGAGTTGGGCACCCGGGTGCGTCACCAGTTGCGCATCATTCCCGAGCTGAAGTTCTTTGTGGATGATTCTTTAGACTATTTGGAGCGCATCGATGAATTATTGCTGAAGTAGTGAACCTTCCCTTTTTCATAGCTCGTCGTTACCTCTTCTCCAAGAAGAAACATAACGCCATCAACGTCATCTCCGGCATTTCGGTCTGTGGGGTGACGTTGGCCACTATGGCCATGGTGGTTACGCTCTCTGTTTTCAACGGCTTTCAGGATATGGTGGCCGGTTTCTTCACGGCTTTCGACCCGCAGCTGAAGATTGTGCCCGCAGAGGGGAAGACGTTCCGGGCCGACCGCGAGGAGTTGCTATCGGTCAGCCGATTGCCCGAGGTGGAGGTGTGGAGCGAGACGTTGGAGGAGAATGCACTGGTGCAGTACAAGGGCAGGCAGCTGATGGCTACCATCAAAGGTGTGCAAGATAACTTTGAGGAGCTGACAGAGATTGATAGCCTGCTCTACGGTTCCGGTGAGTTCCTGTTGCAAGACTCGCTGGTGGCTTACGGAGTTATGGGCGTGGAGCTGATGAGTAAGTTGGGGACGGGCATCCAGCCCGTGGAGCCGCTCCAAGTCTATGCACCCAAGCAGGGCGAGCGCCTCAATCCGGCCAATCCCGCCGCATCGTTCCGGAGCGAGTATCTCTACTCGCCGGGCGTGGTGTTCATCGTCAACCAGCAGAAGTATGATGGCAGTTATGTGCTGACCTCGCTGGAGGCGGCTCGTCGGCTGTTCGGTTGCCCCCACGAGGTGTCGGCCATCGAGCTGAAACTGAAACCCGGGGTCGATGTGGAGGCTGCGAAGGCCCGACTGACCCGCTTGTTGGGCAGCGACTTCAAGGTGCTGAACCGCTACGAGCAGCATGCCGACATCTTCCGCATCATGGAGCTGGAAAAGATCATCTCCTATTTCTTCCTTACCTTTATTTTGGTGATTGCCTGTTTCAATGTGATTGGCTCCCTCTCCATGCTGATTTTGGACAAGCGCGAGAATGTGGAAACCCTGCGCCACCTGGGGGCAGACGACAGGCTCATTGCTCGCATCTTCTTGTTGGAGGGCAGGCTCATTGCCATCTCAGGCTCGCTGGCCGGAACCCTGCTGGGGCTGCTGCTCTGCTTCCTGCAACAGCAGTTCGGCATTGTGTCGTTGGGCAGCGGTACGGGCGCGTTCGTGGTAGACGCCTACCCCGTAAGTGTGCATGCTGCGGATGTGCTGATGGTGTTGCTGACGGTTATTGTCGTCAGCTTCGTGGCGGCCTGGTATCCGGTCCACTACTTTGTAAAGCTCCGTACGTCAGGCTCTTGAGGCCTCTTTTCCCGTGTCCGTGCCTAAAAAATATCAACCAATTGATTATGAGACCTCGGCCTCGGTTCCGCTGCCGAATCAGGCCTCGGTTGCTTCTTTCTTCCGGATGATTGTCAGCCCATCGCGCAAAGGGAGAATCACCTTCTCCACGCGCGGGTCACCGGCCACCAAATCGTTGAACGCCTTGATGCGGATGGTCTGCAGGTCGGTCCGATGCGGCTGCTCCTCCAGTACGTGCCCGTCCCACAGCGTGTTGTCGGCAATGATGTAGCCCCCCTCGCTCAAACGGGGCAGCACCATCTCGTAGTAGTCGATATACTTGCGTTTGTCGCCATCGATGAAGGCCAGGTCGAAAGTGAGGTCGGTTTGGGGTATCAGTTCCAGCGCATCGCCAATGTAGAACCTGATTTTGTCGGCATACGGCGAGCCTTCCAGCCAGGGGCGGGTGAAGTCCTCCTGCTCGTCGTTAATCTCAAACGTGTGTAACATGCCTCCCTCGGGCAGCCCCTCGGCCATGCAGAGGGCTGAGTAACCGCTGTAGGTCCCGATTTCCAGGATTTGTCGGGGGCGAATCATGCGTACAAACATCTTGAGCAGCCGGCCCTGCAGATGTCCGGAGGCCATGCGCGGGTAGAGCAGTTTCAGATGGGTGTCGCGATAGAGGGCTTGGAGGTATTCGCCCTCTTCGTCGATGTGCTGAAGGATGTATTCGTCGAGAGTCATGTGATTTACAATTTACTGTTTTACAATTTACAATTTACTATTTACTATTTATGGGGTTCGGTGTGTTACAAATATCTGTTTTTGTTGGGTAAGACGCTTTCCGAGGCGTACTTCAGGGCGTCTTCCACCACATTGATTTCCAGGAAGGAGGTTTGCGTGCCTGCTTTTCCGCTGCTCAGGTAGCCTACCATGTCGGTGGCCTTCAGTCGACCCTCTTGCAGCAGTCGGCGCAGTGCGGCAAAGTAATACTCCTGTCCGTTGGCCAGCTCGGGCATGTAGATGGCTTCTACGCCGTACGACAGTGCCAAGTGGCGCATGGTTTTCTCTTTGTAGCAAATGGCCAGCACCGGGTACTTGCCGCGGAAGGCTGCCAGGTTGCGTGCCGTGCGTCCGCTGTAGCTGTCGGTGATGATGGCTCTTATTTTCAGCTTGCTGGTAGCCTTCACCGCCTGTTTGGCCAAGAAGGCCGTCACGTCGTTGCCGTCGCGCCCCAGCGGAATGTGGATGTCGTTCTCCTCCTGCTTATCCTTCTCGGCCTGGGCTGCTACCTTGGTCATGGTCTTCACCGCCTCCAAAGGATACTTGCCGTAGGCCGTTTCTCCGCTGAGCATCAGTGCATCGGTGCGGTAGTAGATGGCGTTGGCAATGTCTGTCACCTCGGCGCGTGTAGGCCTTGGGTTGGTAATCATGGTGTGCAACATTTGTGTCGCCACAATGACGGGTTTCTTGGCCAGGATGCATTTTCGGATGAGCTGGCGCTGGATGCCCGGAATTTGCTCTTGCGGCACCTCAATCCCCAGGTCGCCACGTGCAACCATCACTCCGTCGGCCACCTCCAGAATCTCGTCGATGTTATCCACTCCCTCTTGGTTCTCAATCTTGGCAATCACCTTGATATCGCTTCCGTGCGCCTCCAGCATCTCTTTGATGTCCAGCACATCCTGTCGGTTGCGAACAAAAGAGTGGGCGATGAAGTCGATGTCCTTCTCGATGGCAAAGAGAATGTTGCTGCGGTCTTTTTCGGTCAGCGACGGGAGATTGATTCTCGTCCCCGGCACATTCACGCTCTTTCGGCTTCCCAGCGTGGCTTCGTTCTGCACTTCGCAGAGCAAGTGGTCGTCTGCTTTGCCGATTACCTTCAGTTCCAGCTCGCCGTCGTCGATTAGAATCTGCGTGTCCGGCATCAGTTCCTCCACAAAGTGAGGATAGGAAACGGAGATGCACTCGCGGTCGGATGGCTGTTCGGGTCGGCCGACCACCTTTACTCGGTCGCCCGTGTGAAACAGAATCGGCTGCTCGGTCAGTGTGGTGGTTCGTATCTCCGGCCCCTTGGTGTCCATCAAGATGGCAATCCGATTTGACACTGCTCTTACGTTGGCAATCAGTTTTTCGGCACCTTCACGTCCCAGATGGGCTGTGTTCATGCGTACTACATTCATTCCGGCCTCAAATAACTGGCGTAAGAAATCTGTTTCGCAACGCTGGTCTGAGATGGTTGCTACAATCTTTGTTTGTTTCAGTTGCATATGTAATTGGTTTAATTGGTTTAGTTGACGAGTTGACAAAGAACGAGTTGACAAGCTAACGGGTAGATAAGGGGCGGTTGACGAGGCGAGGGGATAGGGCTTGTTTGCATACCCTCGTCTGCAACTCGGCCGGCTTACTTACACAGCGCTTCCAATGCCAATCTGTAAGAATCCAGTCCGAAGCCTAAAATGACTCCTTTGCAGGCGCAAGATATCATGGACTTGTGTCGAAACTCCTCACGTGCATGTACGTTGGAGATATGCACCTCCACCACCGGTGCTTTGACTGCCCGTATGGCATCTTGCAACGCAATGGAGGTATGCGTGTATGCGCCGGCATTCAGAATGATGCCATCGACCTCAAATCCCACTTGCTGTATTTTGTCTATCAGCTCCCCTTCAATGTTTGACTGAAAGTAGTCAATCTCTGCCACATCGGCATAACGTTTGCGCAGGTCAGCCAGATAGTCTTCAAAAGTAACACTTCCGTAGATGGAAGGTTCACGTTTTCCCAACAGATTGATGTTGGGCCCATTGATGATTTGTATCTTCATAATACGTTATTTTTATCTATCTTTGCGCTATCAATTAGCGGCATGCAAAGGTAGAAAAAAGAAATGAAATCAGAAGTGGATGCAAGGAATAAGGAAAAACAACAGGTGGTTCTCCGGAAATATGCGCAATATCTGAAATTGGAGAAAGCACTTTCTGTCAACACACAAGATGCCTATCTGGGCGATTTGGAAAAGCTGTTGAACTTTCTGCTGACGGAAGGACTGAACATCTGGGACGTGACGCTGGATGACTTGGAACATTTCTCGGCCGGGCTGCACGACATCGGCATCCATCCCCGCTCTCAGGCACGCATCCTCTCGGGCGTCAAATCTTTCTTCCACTTTATGGTGATGGCTGAGTATCGGGACGACAATCCGGCCGAATTGTTGGAGAGTCCCAAAATCGGATTCAAAATTCCGGAGGTGTTGACGGTACAAGAGATAGACGACATCCTGGATGCCATAGATCTCAGCACCAACGAAGGACATCGGAACCGCGCCATCATCGAGACGCTTTACAGCTGCGGATTACGCGTGTCCGAGCTTTGCAACCTGAAGCTTTCTGACCTCTACCTGGATGAAAGCTTCATCAAGGTGGAAGGCAAGGGCGACAAACAACGGTTGGTACCCATCTCGCCCCGCGCCATCAAGGAGATTACTACCTGGATGTCCATCCGTAACACAACGTGGCGTATCAAGCCCGGCTGTGAGGATTTTCTTTTCCTGGCCCGCTGGGGAAACTCACTTTCCCGTATTATGATTTTCAACCTCATCAAGTCGTTGGCAGAAAAGGCCGGCATCCGCAAAAGCATCAGTCCGCACACCTTCCGCCACTCTTTTGCTACTCACCTGCTGGAGGGAGGAGCCAATCTGCGTGCCATACAGAGCATGCTGGGACACGAGTCCATAGCCACTACCGAAATCTATACACACATAGACCGCAGCATGTTGCGTAGTGAAATCATCAACCACCATCCCCGCAACATTACCTATACAGGGAAAGATTAGCAGTAAGCCTTAAAGAGCCTCCAGAACTTTAAAGACATTAAAGACCCTTATCTCTTTCCGCTTTCCGCTTTCCACTTTCCACTTTCATCTTTCATCTTTCCACTTTCCCCTTCCCCAGTTAAGTGCTGCCTCTAAAACGCCCTGTTTCTGCATAGAAAGCAATGGGTTCCTGAGATTTCTCGTTAAATAATAATAAATGCAGGGTACAGGTTCTCTATTGATACCTTTAATCAATACCTTTGCACGGTTATTCTTTACGTGAGATTGCGTGCAGTCTCACCCTCAATGGCCGGCAAATAAACAAAATCAATTATAAACATTAACCAATAGTTAAGCAAATGACAAAGAAATTGTACATGCCTCTGTTAATGGCATTAGTGGTTGCATGCCTTAGTGCATGTAGTAGTAAAATGGGTGAGTTATCTGCCGATTATTTCACAGTAACTCCTCAAGTTTTGGAATCTGTTGGTGGTGAAGTGCCTGTTACCATCAATGGAAAGTTCCCTGAAAAGTACTTCAACAAGAAGGCTACTGTTACAGTAACTCCGGTGTTGAAGTGGAACGGTGGCGAGGCTAAAGGCCAGGCTGCAACATTCCAGGGCGAAAAGGTGGAAGGTAATGACCAGACTATCTCTTACAAGATGGGTGGCAACTACACCATGAAGGCTAACTTCGACTATGTTCCCGAAATGGCTAAGTCTGAACTCTACCTCGAGTTTGCTGCTACCATCGGTAACAAGACTGTAGAAATTCCTGCTGTAAAGGTGGCAGACGGTGTTATCTCTACTTCTGAAATGGTGGAAATGACACTGAGCACTGCAACTCCCGCCAACGGTGACGATGCTTTCCAACGCATCATTAAGGAGAAGCACGATGCCAACATCATGTTCCTTATCCAACAAGCTAACGTTCGTGCCAGCGAGTTGAAGTCTGCCAAGGCTTTCGGTGAAGAAGTGAAGAGTGTAAATGATGCTGTCAACAAGAAGATTAGCAACATTGAAATCTCTGCTTACGCTTCTCCCGATGGTGGCATGGATTTGAACCAAGGCTTGGCAGAAAAGCGTCAGGACAACACTGCAAAGATTATCAGCAAGGATCTGAAGAAGGCTAAGATTGATGCTACAGTAGACACTAAGTACACTGCTGAAGACTGGGAAGGATTCCAGGAACTGGTTGCTAAGTCAAACATCCAGGATAAGGAACTGATTCTCCGTGTACTCTCTATGTACTCTGACCCCGAACAACGCGAGCAGGAAATCAAGAACATCTCTGCCGTTTACAAGAACCTGGCTGATGAAATTCTGCCTCAGTTGCGTCGTTCACGTCTGACACTGAACTACGAAATCATTGGTAAGTCTGACGAAGAGATTGCTAACCTGGCTGCTACCGATGCTAAACAGCTGAGCATCGAAGAGTTGCTTTATGCTGCTACCCTTACCAAAGATGCAGCTAAGCAGGAAGCTATCTTCACCAAGGCTACCCAACTCTATCCTAATGACTATCGTGCTTACAACAACTTGGGTAAGTTGGCTTATCAGGCAGGTAAGCTCGACCAGGCTGAAAGCTATCTGAAGAAGGCTGCCTCTCTGAATGCTGCTCCCGAAGTAAACAACAACCTCGGTCTGGTAGCATTGGCAAAGGGTGACAAGACTGCTGCTGAAAACTACCTGAGCAAGGCTTCCGGTTCTAAGGAGCTGAACGAGGCTTTGGGTAACCTTTACGTAGCACAAGGTCAATATGAAAAGGCTGTGGGTACTTTTGGCGATACCAAGAGCAACAGTGCTGCATTGGCTCAAATCTTGGCTAAGGACTATAATAAGGCTAAGAACACGTTGGATAATGTAGAGAATGCAGATGCTTATACAGACTATCTGAAGGCTGTACTTGGTGCACGCACCAACAATGCATCCATGGTTACAAGCAGCTTGAAGAGTGCTGTAGCTAAAGATGCTTCATTGGCTAAGAAGGCTGCATCTGACTTGGAATTTGCCAAGTACTTTACAAATGCCGACTTCCAAAGCATTGTAAAGTAAGTTGTTGAAAAGGCGAACTTTTTTACTCCTTAGGAAATAAATGCCAAATGTTTAGGAATACATAAACCAATTCATAGGCATTTTAGGCACGGATTGCACGGAAAATCACGGTTGGATTGTAACCGATTGAGGTAGAAAACAATGAGAAAAATCAGTGATTATTCGTGGCATCCGTGCCTAATTTAAATAAATGAATCTGATATGAAGAGAATACTCTATCCGCTTTGGGGCTTGCTCCTGCTCTTGTCGGCCGCTTGTAGTGGCTCGAAAGAGAGTAACGGCACCCGCCTTCAGGGCGAAATCAAGGGGCTGGGCGACGACACCTTATATATATATGGAATGGATCGCCTGTATGATTGCATCGACACCCTGCCGGTGAAGAACGGTAAGTTTACTGCCTTGCTGCAGACAGATACCGTAGCCATTACCCGACTACTGTTCAGTGACGGTACCCGATACCCTCTGTTCTTTGGTAATGGTGAGACGATTCTGGTGAAAGGTGATACGGCCAACCTCTCTACTCTCCAAATCAGTGGAAACCAAGCCAATGAAGAGATGACTCTTTTCACTGCCGGTCTTGCCATCGACTCGTTGGGAACTCCTGCCGAACAGGCCGAGCATTTCATCAAGACCCATGCTGCCTCTCCGGTAAGCATCTACCTGCTTTACGACTACTTTGTGTTGCAGCCGAATCCCGACTTCAAGAAGATTGAAGAACTGATAGGTCATCTGACCGGCGACCTGAAAGACCGTCCGATGGTTGAGGCTTTGCTGAAAGAGGTGCAGTCCATTCAAGACCTGAAACAAGGCAGCTCGATACCTCACTTCATGTTGCCCGATGTCAATGGAAAGAAACTCTCCCGTACCGACTTCAAGGATAAATATCTGTTGCTTCACTTCTGGGCTTCTTGGGATAAGGCTTCTCGTGACTCGTTGGCCTCTCTGCGAAGCATCTATGAGAAGGAGAAGAAGAACAAGCACTTCGCCATGTTGGGCATCTCGCTGGATGTGGAGAAGTCGGCCTGGAAATCAGCCATCGAGCAAGATACTCTTCGCTGGAGTCAAGTCTGTGCCCTTGCCGGATGGGGCACTCCTCTGGTGACACAGCTCTCTATTCACACTCTTCCCTTTAACCTGTTGCTGAATAAGCAGGGACGTGTAGAGGGAAAGAACCTGACAAAAGCTCAGCTGGAACAGAAGCTGAAGGACATAGAACGTGTGGAGAAGCTGAAGGCCGATGCTGAGAAGAGGCGTAAACAACGCAAGTAAGCCAGTCGTCAAACATATTCAACCCAATCATCATGCTTATCAAAGTCTACGGTGCTGCCGTGCAAGGCATCGACGCCACCCTAATCACCATTGAGGTAAATAGTTCCAAAGGCTGCATCTTCCACCTGGTTGGCCTGCCCGACTCTGCGGTCAAGGAGAGCCAGCAACGCATCCGATCTGCCCTGCAGGTGAACGGTTACAAGATGCCCACCTGTATGCTGACCATCAATATGGCGCCTGCCGACATCCGCAAAGAAGGCTCTGCCTACGACTTACCGCTGGCAATCGGTATTCTGGCTTCGGTGGAAAGCATCCAAAGTGAGAAACTAAGCAGTTACTTGATGATGGGTGAACTGAGTCTCGATGGCAGCCTGCAGCCCATAACCGGCGCACTCCCCATTGCCATCAAGGCACGCGAGCTGGGTTTCAAAGGAATGATTGTGCCTAAGCAGAATGCCCGTGAGGCGGCTGTGGTCAATAACCTGACGGTCTACGGTGTGGATAACATCAAGGAGGTGATAGAGTTTTGCAACGACAAACGCGAACTGGAACCCACCATTGTCAACACTCGCGAAGAGTTCTATAACCGTCAGAGTCTCTTCGATTTCGATTTCTCCGAGGTCAAAGGCCAGGAAAATGTGAAGCGTGCTTTGGAAGTTGCTGCCGCCGGAGGTCACAACATTCTGCTGGTTGGTGCACCGGGTAGCGGTAAGTCTATGCTGGCCAAACGCCTTCCCTCCATACTGCCCCCTCTCTCACTTGGAGAGAGTCTGGAGACAACCAAGATTCACTCCGTAGCCGGCAAGCTGGGCAAGGAGGGCGGACTGATAGCCAAACGCCCCTTCCGCGACCCTCACCACACCATCTCTACCAATGCCATGACGGGTGGAGGTGCCTACCCGCAGCCCGGTGAAATCAGTCTTGCTCACAACGGTGTCCTCTTCTTAGATGAACTGCCAGAGTTCAATCGCAATGTGTTGGAGGTTCTTCGCCAGCCTTTGGAGGACCGCAAGATAACTATCTCACGCGTCAAGTGCAATGTGGAATATCCTGCCAGCTTCATGTTGGTTTCCAGCATGAATCCCTGCCCCTGCGGCTATTACAACCATCCTAACAAGCATTGTGTCTGTTCGCCCGGACAGGTGCAGAAGTATCTCAATAGAATCTCAGGCCCGTTGTTGGATAGAATCGACCTTCAGATAGAGGTCATCCCTGTACCCTTTGAGAAGATGTCTGATGCCCGCCCCGGTGAACCCAGTGCAGTCATCCGGGAGCGAGTGATGCGTGCCCGCCAGATTCAAGAGCAACGTTACAGTCAGGAGTCCGGCATCTACTGCAATGCCCAGATGAACAGCCGCTTGCTGGCCAAACATGCCCGTCCAGACGAACAAGGCCTGTCACTGCTGAAGAACGCCATGCAACGCCTCAATCTCTCAGCCCGTGCCTACGACCGCATCCTGAAAGTCTCACGCACTATTGCCGACCTCGAGGGCAGTGAATCAGTGCTTTCCCACCACCTGGCCGAAGCCATCGGCTACCGAAACCTCGACCGCGAAGACTGGGCCGGCTGATACATCTATCCGCACGAAGGGATTGCTAACTCTTTGAAGGGGCATGGCAATCATTGAATTTGTTAAGATAGATTACCTGCTCAATCCAAACTCAGGGTTCACTTTTAAGGTTCAGGTTCATATAAACCTTCCCTACAGGTGGATTTGTGGTATAAAAACAAAGCAAGGGCATAATAATCAGGTACTTATAATTCTACGGCAACCAATTCTAAAAGAGTAACTCCTTACTCCTTTCTCCATAGTTGTTGGAAACGGATGTAAAGAATTATATCCTAAAATGGAAGTTCTTCTGAAAGCCTCCCAGCCCCCTCAACTCCACCCAAAAGCCTCTCCCCGGCCCTCCTTTTACAATTGATAATTGATAATTGACAATTGATAATTAGGCTGCGCGGTGGGTGAACTACTGGGAGGCGGTAGTAACTCAAGTCCCCCTCTACGAGGGGGTGCCCATAGGGCGGGGGAGGTTAATACAGTTGATAGTTGATAGTTGATAG
>JAGATY010000066.1 GCA_017621035.1 Bacteroides sp.
ATGATGAATTATGAATTATGAATTATGAGTTATGAGTTATGAATTGTGAATTGTGAATTATGAATGATGAATTATGAATTGTGAATTATGAATGATGAATTGTGAATTATGAATTAAGAATGAAGAATCCAATTCATAACTATCAACTATCAACTATCAACCGTCAACTATCAATTATCAACTATCAACTCTTAACCGTCAACTATCAACTCTCAACTATCAACTATAAAACGAGTTGACTAGGGGGAGAAGGATGTTGTACCTCGTCAGCCTGTCAACTCGTCAACTATATCTCTAGTATCGGCTCTAATTCTTAATCTGTTTGGATTCTGTTTTTATAAACACAGAGACACAAAGGCACAGAGGATAACATAATCTTTAACTCAATAACTCTGTATCTCCGTGTCTCTGTGTTCTAATCAAAATCATTTCAAAACAGCTTCTTAGGGCTATACTATTTTAACTTTTATCTCTACTTTGCAATTTCACTTGCTACATTACAGTCTAGCCCGGATAGCTTTTGACTCTGCCTCGTAACCAGGTTTGTTGAGTAGGGCAAACATGTTCTTCTTATATGCCTCTACACCCGGCTGGTTGAAAGGATTAACACCCAGCAGATAGCCACTGATGCCACAGCCAATTTCAAAGAAGTAGAGCAATGCACCGATGCTCTCTTCTGTGAGTGCAGGAATGACAATGCGAAGGTTGGGAACGCCACCGTCCACATGCGCCAACTGAGTACCCAGCTCAGCCATCTTGTTCACCTCGTCCACACGCTTACCGGCCAGGAAGTTCAAGCCGTCCAAGTTCTCGGCATCGGTAGGCACTTCCAACTTATGGTTGGTGTTTGCTACTGAGATGACCGTCTCAAAGATGGTACGCTCACCCTCTTGAATCCACTGGCCCATAGAGTGAAGGTCGGTTGAGAAGTCTACAGCAGCCGGGAAGATACCCTTATTCTCCTTACCTTCTGACTCGCCATAGAGCTGTTTCCACCACTCACTTACATAGTGAAGTTTGGGGTTGAAGTTGACAAGGATTTCAATCTTCTTGCCCTGCTTGTAAAGCTCGTTACGGGTAGCGGCATAGATGGCAGCAGGATTTTCGGCAAAGGGAGTATCTGCCCCGCACTTCTTCTCCATGGCAACAGCACCGGCCACCAGCTTGTCGATGTCGAAACCGGCCACAGCAATAGGCAACAAGCCTACGGGAGTGAGTACAGAGAAGCGTCCGCCTACGTTATCGGGAATAATAAAACTCTTGTAACCCTCGTTGTCGGCAGTCACACGTGCAGCGCCTTTCTTGGCATCTGTAATGGCAACGATAACCTTCTTGGCCACCTCTTTACCACGCTGATCCTCACACTGTTTCTTCAACAGGCGGAAAGCAAGAGCTGTTTCGGTAGTAGTACCCGACTTGGAGATATTGATAACACCGAACTTCTTGCCTTTCAGGTATTCGGTAAGCTCGTATAAGTAGTCTTCACCAATGTTATGACCGGCATAGAGAATGACAGGGGCATCCTTCTTCTCCTGCAACCAGCTGAAGCTGTTAGAGAGTGCCTCGATAACAGCACGTGCACCCAAGTAGCTGCCACCAATACCGGCAACCACTACCACCTCACAGTTCTCGCGAAGAGTCTGTGCAGTAGCTTTCAGGTCAGCCAGATGCTCCTCGGTGATGGAGGAAGGCAAGTGCAACCAACCTAAGAAGTCATTACCCGGGCGAGTGCCCTTTTCCAGCGCTTCTTGTGCAGCCTTTACTTCTGCTTCATAAGCGGCAACGGATTCCTTACTGATGAATCCAAGAGTCTTTTCGATGTTTAAACTAATCATTCTTACTTTTGATTTACTGTCTGTTACTTATTATTTGTATCTGCAGTTGCAGGTTATATCATGAAGTGACACGCGCTACTTACTGTTGCTTGTTCTCTTATCTGAAAGAGTCTGTCAGCAACTTAATCTCTATGGTGGGCGAAATACGCTCGTAGAGAATGTTGTAAACAGCATCGACAATGGGCATGTTCACGTGATAATGTTTATTTATCTCTTTGATACACTTGGTACCGTAATAGCCTTCAGCAATCATTTCCATCTCTATCTGTGCACTCTTCACCGAGTAGCCCTTACCTATCATGGAGCCGAAAGTACGGTTACGGCTAAAGTTGGAATAGCCCGTTACCAGCAGGTCGCCCAGATAGGCCGAGTCGTAGCTGTGGCGCTCCAGCGGGTGTACCGTCTGCAAGAAGCGGTTCATCTCCTGAATGGCATTCGACATAAGCACTGCCTGGAAGTTGTCTCCATACTTCAGACCACTACAGATACCGGCAGCAATGGCATAGACGTTCTTCAGTACTGAGCTATACTCAATACCGATAACATCGTTGCTGACAGAGGTCTTAATGTAGGAGCTGGCCAGGTGACGTGCCATGGCACACGCCTTGTCGGTGTCGGGACAGGCAATGGTGAGGTAAGAGAGGCGTTCCAAAGCCACCTCTTCTGCATGGCAAGGACCGGCAATCACGGCAATGTTCTCAGCCGGTACGCCATACTCCTGCGTGAAGTAGTCGGACACAATTACATTCTCATCCGGCACAATACCCTTGATAGCCGTGATGATGAATTTATCCTTAATCTTGGTACGCAGTTTCTTCAGGTGAGATTTAAGATAGGGCGACGGGGTAACAAAAATCAGGGTATCTGACTGTTTGACCACGTCATTGATATTGGAACTGAAATTGATGCGTTTGACGTCGAACTTGACGCTGGTGAGGTAGGCAGGGTTATGGCCCAGTCGCTTAAAATCGGCAATGCGGTCATCTCGTCGCATGTACCAATTGATTGACTCGGCCTGGCTGAGCACCATCTTTGCGATGGCGGTTGCCCAACTGCCTCCGCCCATAATAGCTATCTTACCGGGTAGTCTCATTGTATCTTTTCTATCCAGCCTTCCACGTCCTTAACGGTGGGGGCAGCCAGTTCTAACTTATATTTCTTATTGATACCACAGATGTCCATGTGCAGCTTCTGGGGATTGACTCCGGCCATGTCGCAAACCAGGTTGTAACCGGCCTTCTGGATAACGGGAACCCACTCTTCAGGGATGCCCAGTGCTACATACTTAGCCGGTGCATCTTTCGGAGTCACCTTTTCGGGACGCATCTGCGGGAAGAAGAGTACCTCCTGGATGAAAGCGTTGCCTGTCATCAACATAGTCAGACGGTCTATACCGATACCAATACCCGATGTGGGAGGCATACCGTACTGCAGTGCCTTCAAGAAGTCCTGGTCAATAATCATTGCCTCGTCGTCACCCTTGTCGGCCAGACGCATCTGCTCTTTGAAACGCTCCTCCTGGTCGATGGGGTCATTCAGCTCACTGTAGGCGTTGGCCAGCTCCTTACCGTTCACCATCAGCTCGAAGCGCTCTGTCAAGCCCGGCTTGCTACGGTGCATTTTGGTCAGCGGCGACATCTCCACCGGATAGTCGGTAATGAAGGTGGGCTGTATGAAGGTACCCTCACAGAACTCACCAAAGATTTCATCTATCAGCTTACCCTTACCCATGGTGTCGTCAATCTCCATGTTGAGAGCCTTGCACACCTCGCGAATCTCCTCTTCGCTCTTGCCTTCCAGGTCGTAACCGGTCTTCTCCTTGATGGCCTCCAGAATAGGCAGACGACGATAGGGAGCCTTGAAACTGATGGTCTTGCCGTCAATAACTGTCTCTGTACAACCGTTGACGGCCACACAGATGCGCTCCAGCATCTTCTCGGTGAAAGACATCATCCAGTTATAATCCTTATATTGCACATAGAGTTCCATGCAGGTGAACTCCGGATTGTGGGTCTTATCCATACCCTCGTTGCGGAAGTTCTTGCCGATTTCGTAGACACCCTCAAAGCCACCCACGATAAGGCGCTTCAGGTAGAGCTCGGTGGCAATACGCATGTAGAGGTCAATATCCAAAGAGTTATGGTGAGTAATGAAAGGACGTGCGCTGGCACCACCGGGGATACTTTGCAGGATGGGGGTCTCTACCTCGGTATATCCGGCCTCATCCATCACGGCACGCATGGTCTTGATGATGGTGCTACGTTTCAGGAAGGTCTCCTTCACGCCATCGTTCACAATCAAGTCCACGTAACGCTGACGGTAGCGCAACTCGGGGTCTTCAAACTTATCATAAGCCACACCATCCTTATACTTTACGATGGGGAGCGGCTTCAAGCTCTTGGCCAATACGGTCAGCTTCTGAGCATGGATGGAAATCTCACCCATCTGTGTGCGGAACACGTAGCCTTCGATGCCGATAAAATCACCCAGGTCCAACAAACGTTTGAACACCGTGTTATACATTTCCTTATTCTCCTCGGTACAGATATCATCTCTGGTGATATAGACCTGAATACGTCCTTTGGAGTCTTGCAGTTCAATGAAAGAGGCCTTGCCCATTACACGGCGGCTCATCATGCGGCCGGCAACCGATACCTGGCGAGGTTCTTCATCGTCTTTAAATTCTGCCTTAATATCTGTGGAGAAAGCATTGGTTACATACTCTGCTGCGGGATAAGGCTCAATGCCCATCGCGCGAAGCTCATTCATACTGTTACGGCGAATGATTTCCTGTTCACTTAGTTCTAAAACGTTCATATCGTTAAATATTCAACACAATTTGGGGGCAAAAGTACGAAACATTTTTTAATAATGCTAGATTTATCCCGAATATCCTTGCTACACACCTCTTTATTTCATGCGCCAGGCCCTCTCCGGTACCTATCGATTAAAGAAGCAGTTTTGATTTTATTAAAAAGTAGTCTTTCTGCTTCTTAAACACAGAGACACGGAGGCACGGAGAAATATTTTTAGCAGGACTCCCTGCCCTACCTCCTCCCTACCTCCTCCGTTACACTATAATCTCACATTCAATACCGCTTCGATATTTATTCGGTAAAATGCTGATTTTCCAAGTAGATATCATAGATAAATCGAAGCAATATCAAACATATGAGGGCGGAGGTAGGGCGTGTGTATGCCAGTTTATCGGCTGCACCTACCCGATTTTAGCAGGCATATTTTGTGCAATCAGAAATAGTGATTATCTTCGCCATCCGAAGTGAGGCTGTGTTAAGTATTTAAATTAGCATCAGGCTATTTACAACACACCTCCGACAGAGTTACTGACTAATACTTTTTGCTGGATTTCTATGGAAACACGCACAATGATTTCTCCCAGACAGAAGACACTGAGGGAGTTGCGGGACTACCTGATGATTGCCATCGGCATGGTGCTCTACGCCACCGGATGGACGGTGTTTCTGCTTCCGAATGACATCACCACCGGCGGAGTGCCGGGCATAGCCTCCATTGTTTACTTCGCGACAGGCTTTCCGGTGCAATACACCTACTTTGCCATCAACTGTTTTCTGCTGATGCTCTCCATCTACATTTTGGGGTGGAAGTTCAGCATCAAGACGGTGTATGCCGTCATTACGCTGACGCTGTTGACCTCACTGATTCAGGAGCTTACGGCAGGTATTCATTTATTGAAAGAGCAACCGTTTATGGCCTGCGTCATCGGTGCCTCGTTCTGTGGAGGGGGTGTAGGACTGGCCTTCTCTTACAACGGCAGCACGGGAGGGACAGACATCATTGCTGCCATTATCAACAAGTATCGTGACATTACGCTGGGACGGGTGATTCTGATTTGTGACCTCATCATCATCTCTTCCAGCTATTTTGCGCTGCTCGACTGGGAAAAGGTGGTCTACGGCTACGTTACCCTCTACATCTGCAGCTTCGTCATCGACCAAGTGGTGAACAGTGCCCGCCAGTCGGTGCAGTTTTTCATCATCAGCCAGAAGTATGAAGAGATTGGCCGGAAGATTAACCAGTACCCTGACCGTGGCGTTACCATCATTCATGCCTCCGGATTCTATACCGGTCGCGAGGTGAAGATGCTGTTTGTGCTGGCCAAGAAGCGGGAGTCGCCCATCATTTTCCGCCTGATAAAAGACGTCGACCCCAATGCTTTCGTTTCACAGAGTGAGGTCATCGGGGTGTATGGTGAAGGGTTTGACAGGATAAAGTAGTTCAGCTTTAGTAAGTTAAATCAAAGGAATTATCATGAAAAAGGTGAGAATTACCGTGATGCGCAAGGCATGCTACAGCGACCTGATGGAGCAGTATGAGAATCCGCTGGAGCATGCCTGCGATGTGTGCGAGGGGCAGGTGTTTGTAGCCAATGGTTGGGAAAAGCCGGAGGGGCTGTGTGAGAGTGCATGGCAAAGCATGTCACCTTTCGTCATGACGCTGGCGCATGGCGGAGGTGGCTTTTATGACGGATGGATGAAGAATCCGAAGTCGGCCATGATTTCGTGTAACGACGGCTTCCGACCGGTCAGCTTTCTGATAGAGGCACTGGAAGAGGAGGCCGAGTAGCCGCGACTACTCGTAGTAAACAATCTCTCCCTCGGTGCCTTCAGCATATTTCTGCAGCAGTTCCAGCGTCAGCTCGGCAGCCTCTTGAAGTCCTTCTGAACCGCTGTAACCGTTGATGATGGCCAGAATGTGTGTGGTTTCCAGCCCCATCTTGGTGCGTTCGTTGTCGCTGGTTGGGGTGCCGATGCCGCCCACACAGTCACGATACACGGGCAGGCCTTCAATGTTCAGCGGGCCGCGACCGATGCCTTCAAACGGTTCATCCGCCTTGCCAATGCCGAGGCAGAGGTCTGTGCCCTGAATCTTATCGGCATCGAAACCGCCGATGCTGTAGCCGCTCTTCAGTGAAACAAGGTTGATAAGGTCTACCAGCGTATCTATCTGATAGAGATCGATGCCCCGCAGCAGGCGACGGCGTAGTGCTTCGGCCGAGGGACGGTAGCGGCTGGGGTCTTTGCCGCAGGCACGGTAAGCCTGTCGGGTAGCCTCAATAGCCGGCTGGTTCTTGATACTCTCAGTGGTTTCCGAAGCCTGCAGTTCTTGGGTGAAAGCATTGATTTCCGCCCAAAGTCCTTCACTGTAGGCCGAGTTCTTTACAGTAGCATATACCGCCGCCCCGCGATAGTTGGGACAGCGCTGCTTTATCTCCTGGGATACGGATAGGTTGAGTTTCATGACAAACAGTTTGCTAAAAATACAGAGGGTGATTGAACCGGGATGTTAAACTCCTTAAAACCGGATGCATCACGAGTTATGATAATATCTGCATAGCGGTTGATTGCAGAGAAATATTGCACAGCATCTTCAAAATCTTTGGAACCAGACCTAGCAGCAGCCTTTAAAGCTTCACCATCAATAGGAGAAACTTGGCAAATTTCCATCAAGGAGAATAATTTAGTAAGTACCATTTCTTGCGACATAACCTTACGCAAAACATAAGCTACATTTACAAAGGTAAGTGCAGATATTATCAGCTCTACCTCCTTACGATAGCCCATATCTATAATGGTAGCAGCATCTTGAAAGAACGGCTCGCGACGGGCGCAGAAGTCTACAACTACATTTGTATCAAGAAACAGTTTCATTGTGCCAGTTCCTCCCACATTTTTTCGCTTTCCTTGTCGAAATCAAAATCGGGAGGAAGTGTTCCTATGCTCATCTCCATAACTTTTGGGGATATAGCTCGGTTTTTCTTCAAACGTGGATAGCATAATGTCTTAACGCCCTTAGATTTGGTAATGTCTGCCACCAATTTATCTGCCAACCACTTCTTGTTTTCATCACTTAGAGAGGTCAGCATAGCATAAATTTCATTGATTGAAATGGAGGTTTTCATATCTATATTCTGCTTTGATTTCTGCAAAAGTAACGTTTTTCCACGAAGAATGATTAATGTTTAGTCTCTTTTATCATTATCCCCGTCAAAATCCTTCCTGAGCGGATGCCCAGACGGCGGGCGGAGAAGAACTCCTCGTGACGGGTGTAGGTGCAGAAGTGGGAAAGCTGGAGCTGCTGTTGGGGGACGCCGAAGTCGAGCAGTTGCAGGGCATTGGCTGCGGGCAGGTCGAGGTGCCACTTGTGGGTTTCGGGATGCCATTGCGCGATGTAGTCCATGGGGAAGTGAGCCGCGCGGAAGGCTTCATACACCTCGTCACCCACCTCGAAAGCGGCAAGAGAGATGCCCGGACCGATGGCGACCAGCACATCGTTTCCCTCGGTGGCGAAGAGGCGGTGCATATCTTCCAGTGTCTGTCGGAGAATACAGTTGACCGTTCCGCGCCAGCCTGCATGGATGGCTGCAGCAATGTGGTGACGGCGGTCGTAGAGCACCACAGGAATGCAATCGGCTGTGGAGATGCAGAGGCAGACATTGGGTTGCGAGGTAATCAGCGCGTCCACACCCTGCAGGCGGGCGGTACGCTCCGGTGCGGTGGATTGCAGAAAAGCCTCATCCACCAACAACCGCGCTGTGCCATGCGTCTGGAAAGGGATGATGAGCTGTTCCGGCCGGATAGACAAAGCCGTGCAGAGCAATGCTTGATTACTCTGCACGGCTTCGGGATTGTCGCCGGTATAGGGAGTGCAGTTCAGCGAGGCATAATTGCCCGTGCTACATCCGCCTTGTCGCATCGTGCTGAATGCCATCACTTCCGGACACGCTTCAAACACGGAATAGTTTACCAGCCCCTGTGTCATAATTACTTGCTTAAACTCATCAGCTTCGCAGTCATAATTATTCGCTTTGCTCATCAGCTTCGCAGTCAAAATTCATAATTCATAATTCATAATTCAAAATTACTCCCACTCCTCTTCCTCATACTCGAAGTCTTCCAGCTCCTCAATGTCGTCATCGTCCTCATCGATGTATTCAAAGTCCAGTTCCTCATCCTCGCCCTCGTCGGCCAGTTCCTGTTGCAGGTGGCTGAGGTCTTTGGCTCGGTGGGCAATGCTGGCGATGTGACCTTCAATCTTGTTGCTCTCCTTGTTCAGCTCTTCCCAAAGAATATCCTTCAGCACGCCCATGCCCAGGCCGGTGATGGAGGAGATGAATACGTGCGGAATGCCTTCGGGAAGCATCGGCTCTATCTCATCCATCAGCTCCTGGTCCAGCATATCGCTCTTGGTGATGGCCAGCACGCGCTGCTTGTCCAGCATCTCGGGATTGAAGGTCTTCAGTTCGTTCAGCAGGATGTCATACTCGCGGCGGATGTCGTCACTGTCGGCAGGCACCATAAAGAGCAGCAGTGAGTTGCGTTCGATGTGGCGCAGGAAGCGCAGTCCGAGACCCTTGCCGGCACTGGCACCCTCGATGATGCCGGGAATGTCGGCCATGACGAACGACTTGCTGTCGCGATAGGGCACGATGCCCAGCATCGGTTCCATGGTGGTGAAGGGATAGTTGGCAATCTTCGGCTTGGCGGAAGATACAGCCGAGAGCAGCGTAGACTTGCCTGCGTTGGGGAAGCCCACCAGACCGACGTCGGCCAGCAGCTTCAGCTCCATGATGACGGTCATCTCCTGCATCGGCTCACCCGGCTGTGCAAAGCGCGGAGCCTGACGGGTAGCCGTCTTGAAGTGCCAGTTGCCCAGTCCGCCGCGACCGCCCTTCAGCAGGACGACCTCCTGACCGTGTTCCGTCACGTCGCAGATGTATTCGCCCGTCTCGGCATTGTAGACCACCGTACCGCAGGGCACCTCAATCACCTTGTCTGCCCCATCCTTGCCGAAGCTTCGGTTCTTGGAGCCGCTCTCACCGTGACCCGCCATGATGTGTCGGTCGTAGCGCAGGTGCAGCAGCGTCCAGTAGTTGCGGTTGCCGCGCAGAATGATGTGCCCGCCTCGTCCGCCATCGCCTCCATCGGGACCGCCATTCGGTGCATACTTGGCACGGCGCATGTGTGTGGAACCTCTGCCACCCTTTCCCGAGCGGCAATATATCTTCACATAGTCTACAAAATTGCTTTCAGCCATAGTCTTACGTTCTAAAATCGGCTGCAAAGGTAGCAAATTCCGCGTAATCAAGAATAGGGGGAAGGGTCTTTATTCTACCGCGCGCACAGAAGAAGGTGATAGTGCTGGCGGAGCGGATGTGATTCTATGGCACGCGGATGACGCAGATTGGGGCGGATGACCGCAGATTTTTTTAGGGATTGTATCAAAAAGGGAAACGACTATCATAATGTCGTGTCGTTCCTCAGACGAGTTGTTGAGCGAAGCGAAAAATGACACGGAGGAGGGAATTTTGACACAGGTCTCGTTTTGATTAAGAATAAAAGAAAAATCTGCGGTCATCCGCCCCAATCCGCGTCATCC
>JAGATY010000067.1 GCA_017621035.1 Bacteroides sp.
AGGATCGTTTTCCGCAATGTCTCCATCGATTCTTTGCGGAAAAAGCACCAATTGGTTGCTTGTATAGGGAATATGATGTATCTTTGGCATAGTGAATTTTTTGTATGCCTAAAGATACGAAAACTTTAGGATATACCAAAGCCCTTGCTTGTGAAAGTAGGGGCTTTGTGATAAAAAATGAGGGCGTGCCGATTTTTGACACACCCTCTTTCTTTGTCTTACTTCTTCAGTCGCAGTACGCGAATGCCGGTAAGACTATCGCTTCTGTTTAACATCTGTGCCAAAGAAACCTTCGAAACTACCACCTTCTTATCACTGTAAGAGGCGTGAAGCAGAGAGAGTTTGCCTTCAACATAGAATGCAAAGCCCAGGTGAGACACATCCAAGCCATCTACACTTGTAGTCAAGCAGATAACGTCACCGTTCTTAATCCATGGCAATCCGTTGTGTGGGAGCTTGTCTTTCGGAACGTAGTGGAACTCTTTACCGTTCAGCGAAGCCTCAATCTCTTTCATTTTGGCAACGTTTTCCGGCGAGTTGGCCAGATGTTTGTATGATTGCGGGTGCGAAGACATGAAATGTAAGTCCACCTTCTTTACATAGGGACTGTTGGCGGCAGCCACATCTTCCAGTATTCCGTTCTTGACAGCACTGGTTGCCCACTCGGCAATGTAGTGTAGGCGAGAGGTATATCCGTCTATCTTGGCATTGCGGTAACGTATCTTGATGACGTTGTCGGCAAAGGCTCCTTCAGAAATTGTACCATCCACCACCGGAGTCATCGACTCTGCCAGTACATACTCCACAAAGGTGGTGCAGTCTACTTCGTCGGTGTTGATTACGAGGTCTTCCTCTTCATTTACTTCCAAGGTATGTGCCACGTATGGAACATCCAGGTACTTCAGTGCGTTGGTGATTACCAGACTTTCGTTATCTTGTGCTTGTGCTGTCCAAGCAAAGGCAATGGCGCACCATGCGCAAATTATCCATTTGTTTATCAGTCTCATTGTTTTTTCCGTTAGTTAATATCGTAAAAATTAAAAGGATGTTGCAAATGTACAACATCCTTTTAATATTACTGTCGATAATTCGTTAAATTTCGATATTCCGGAGGAAATGTTTTCATTTTGTCTTCATAGAAGCCTTGATGAAATAAAGAATCAGGCAGGCATAAGCTCCCAATGCCAAAACTTCGCTCCAGGTGTTGGCAAGCCACGCTTCATTTACCAGGTTGATGCCACCAAAGCGCATGGCAGCACTGACTACACCCATCAGAGCACCGCCTGCAATGAAGCCCGACGCTAGCAGTGTACCCTTTTCGCCACGGGCAGCATTGATTGAAGCATCTTTCGAGCGGGTGGTTACGTACCAATTGATGGCACCTCCCACTACAAGTGGAACGTTCAATTCCAGCGGGATGAACATACCGAGTGCAAAAGCCAATGCCGGAATCTTACAAGCATTCAGCACGATGGCCAGTACGGCACCAATGCCATAGAGCAACCAAGGTGCTCCCACGCCACTCATCAGAGGCTCGATAACTGCAGCCATTGCGTTGGCTTGTGGGGCTGCAAGGTCACCGCTGGTAAAACCGTAAGTTTCGTTGAGTACAATCATCACACCACCTACGGTAGCTGCCGATACGATGGTTCCCAGGAATTTCCACTTCTCTTGTTTAACCGGTGTTGTGCCAAGCCAGTAACCAATCTTCAGGTCGGTAATGAATCCGCCGGCCATAGACAGTGCCGTACATACCACACCACCCATTACCAGTGCGGCCACCATACCACCGGGGCCTTTCAAACCTACTGCCACCATGACTACAGAAGCAAGAATCAGTGTCATCAGCGTCATACCGGAAACCGGATTGGTTCCAACAATGGCAATGGCATTGGCTGCAACTGTGGTAAAGAGGAATGCAATGCCGGCTACCAGAAGAATAGCCACGGCTGTGTGAAGGAGGTTACCTTGCATCACGTCGAAGTAGAAGAAAAGAGCCACCAATACGATGGTAACAATACTGCCAATGGCAATTATCTTCATCGACAAATCACGTTGGGTACGTTTTACTGCATCCTGAGCACCACTTTTGCCGCCCATTTCCTTGGCCGCCAACCCAACTGCACTCTTTATTATTCCCCACGACTTGATGATGCCGATGATACCTGCCATAGCGATGCCACCGATACCGATGCTCTTAGCATAGTACTTGAAGATTTCTTCGGGTGACATGGCACCTACCGTAGCCGTAATTTCTGGGTTCCACTGATTGAGTACGCTATCACCCCAAATCAACGACATGCCCGGGATGATCAGCCACCAAACAGCTAACGATCCGGCACAGATGATGGCAGCATACTTCAAACCCACTATGTAGCCTAGTCCAAGCACTGCCGCTCCTGTATTTACCTTGAACACCAGTTTGGCTTTGTCTGCCACCACTTCGCCCCAAGCGCATACACGGGTTGTAAAGTTCTCGTTCCACCAACCGAAAGTTGCTACAATGAAGTCGTACAATCCGCCTACAATACCTGCCATCAGCAACGGTTTAGCTTGGCTGCCGCCCTTCTCACCGCTGATAAGCACCTGTGTGGTGGCTGTAGCTTCGGGGAACGGATATTTGCCGTGCATGTCGCTTACAAAGTACTTACGGAAGGGAATCAGAAAGAGAATACCCAGTACGCCTCCCAACAAGGAGCTGATAAATACCTGCGTAAAAGTAACGGTGATTTCTTCGGGATAGCTCTCTTGCAGAATGTAGAGGGCAGGAAGGGTGAAGATTGCACCGGCCACAATCACACCGGAACTGGCTCCGATTGATTGGATGATGACGTTCTCGCCCAACGCATGTTTGCGCTTGGCTGCACCCGAAACACCCACAGCTATGATGGCAATGGGGATGGCTGCTTCAAAAACCTGTCCTACCTTCAAGCCCAGGTAGGCTGCAGCTGCGGAAAAGAGAATGGCCATGCCGATTCCCCACAGCACCGACCACAGATTTACTTCGGGGTACTGTTTGTCCGCACTCATCAGGGGATTGTACACTTCCCCCGGTTTCAGCTCACGGAAAGCATTCTCCGGTAAGCCTGTTGTGTGTTGTTCTTCTTGTTTCATTATCGTTGTTTTTAAATGTTTGTCTGAGGGGTGTTGGAAGGGGGTAAAATGAACTTCCAACCAAGGCACTGTTTTCGTACAACGAAAAGGCCCTTTTCGTACAACCAAAGCACCCTTTTCGTACAACCAATACAAATGGTAGGTTGAAGCCCTTGTTTTCAGCCGTCAAAGAAAGCAAAAAAAAAGGAGAATTGAAAAATTCTCCTTCATTCAATGTCGTAAAACTCTATTTTTGACCTTTCGGCGTCATATTTCCCTCAATGAATAGGCGAACGGTCTCTGTTTTGGCATTCGTCCTCACAGTTATGGACTTCTTGAAATGGCCCGGGTAACGACCTTCACCGCTGTAAGTCACCTTGATGGTACCGGTTTTACCCGGCATTATTGGTTCCTGAGTGAACTCGGGGACGGTACATCCGCATGATGCCGTTGCTTGATGGATAACCAAAGGTAGGTCGCCCACGTTGGTAAAGGTGAATGTATGGGTAACCACCGGAGTCTCTTCAGAGAACGTACCAAAGTCATAAGAAGTCTTTTCAAACTTTATATCCGCCCCCTTCTGTGCGAATAGAATACCGATGCTTGCAACCAGAAGCACCAAACAGCTAATAACTCTTTTCATCTTGTTTGTTCTTTAATTGGTAAAGATTGTGCAAATGTAATCCCTTTTATTGAGAAACGAGTAGTACAACGTGCGAAAATGTATTAAATTTGCGCCATATATAAATAAGGTAAGGTATGAATCAAGCAACCATTCGTATAAACAAACTCTCCATCGGCTATCGGACAAAGGAGGGGGAAAAGCAGGTAGCTACCGGCATTTGTGCAGACATTTGTGCCGGCGAGTTAACTTGTTTGTTAGGTGAAAATGGGGTGGGGAAGTCCACGCTGTTGCGTACGCTCTCTGCTTTCCAACCCAAGCTAGACGGGCAAGTCTGCATCCAAGGCAAGGAATTATCTGAGTACACCGATAAGGAGTTGTCACATTTAATAGCCGTGGTACTGACGGAGCGTCCCGATGTGCAGAATCTTACCGTGCGCGAGATGGTGGGTCTGGGGCGTACTCCTTACACCGACTTCTGGGGGAGACTAGCCGAGGCAGACGAAGCAATGGTAGACGAGGCCATGAAACTGGTAGGCATCACAGCCCTTCATACACGCATGGTTCATACACTGAGCGATGGCGAACGACAGAAGGTGATGATTGCAAAGGCGCTGGCTCAGGAAACGCCTATTATTTTTCTGGACGAGCCAACCGCCTTCCTCGATTTCCCGAGCAAGGTTGAGATGATGTTGTTGTTGCGAAGGTTGAGCCGGCAGACCGGAAAGACCATCTTTCTTTCTACTCACGATGTGGAGTTGGCTCTGCAAATAGCCGACAAACTTTGGCTGATGAGTCGGTCGAAAGAGATTTCTGTCGGCACACCGGAAGAACTCTCCATGAATGGAACGGTGTCCGACTTCTTCTCTCATAAAGGCATCATCTACAACAAAGAAGAACGTCTGTTTAAAGTTGTGGATGGGAAGTAAAAAACTCCGAGGCCTTTACTTGCTGTAAAAAGCCTCGGCTTGTGCGAGTGTTTCCGGTTTTCCGATGTCAAACCACGGTACGTCTTGCAGAGGATAGCCTTGTATGTGAGCCTCCTTGCAGATGGAAAGGTAGAAGGGGATGATGGAGAACTTGCCGTTCCAACCCTCTCTTTCCATGAATCGGAAGATGGAGGGACTGATAACATGAATACCCCCGAACGCCAGTTCCTGCAGCTTTCCCTGTGTGTAGGCAAAGCCTTCGGGCTTCACTTCCCCCGTGGACTTGTTAATCCAACCCTGTAACTGCAGCCGGTCGTCGAACAGAAGGTAGCGTGAAGTCTGTCGTTGGCTCACAAGTAGGGTGGCTTCTGCCCGATTCTCCAAATGCTTTTGATAGAGTGTATGCAGGTCAACCTCTGAAAGAATGTCGGCATTGTGTACGAGGAAAGGCTCGTTGCTCTCCAGAAACGGACGAGCTTTCTTAATGCCTCCGCCGGTATCCAGTAGTTCCCCCCGTTCGTCACTGATGTGTATATCTATACCAAAGTTTCCTTTTGCATGTAGGAAATCTATAATCTGCTGGCCGAAATGGTGTACATTCACCGTGATGTCGGTACAACCGAAACTCATCAACCGACGGATAACGCGCTCCAGCATGGGCGTACCTGCCACCTCCACCATCGCTTTAGGCATATGCTCTGTTAGCGGCTTCAGACGGGTTCCGAGGCCTGCTGCGAATATCATGGCTCTCATAAAGCGGTTCTTTGTTTATTTGGCCTTGAAGGTTTGTTCGATATTCTGCTCTCTGTGCATCAGATTTACCTGTACTCCGAATTTGCTGTTCAGGTGCTCAGCTAAGTGTTGTGCACAGTAGACGGAACGATGCTGACCACCCGTACAACCGAAGCAGACACTCAGATTGGTGAATCCTCGCTCAATGTACCTCTTGACACTGGCATCTACCAGTGCATAGACGTGGGTGAGGAACTCGGTGATTTCACCATCTTCCTCCAGGAATCGGATGACCGGTTCATCAAGTCCGGTAAAGGGTTTGTAGCGCTCATACTTGCCGGGGTTGTTGACGGCACGGCAATCAAATACAAAGCCGCCACCGTTTCCGCTGGGATCTTCGGGTATTCCCTTTTTATATGCAAAGCTGGTAACTTTGACGGTGAGCCGACGTTTTTGCAAATCGTCGGTAAACTGCTTCATTTCTGTAAGCTCGGTAAGTACTTTGCAGAGGTAGGGATATTCCGGATAAGGCTCTTGCAACAACTGACGAAGGTTCTCTATTGCATAGGGAACGCTCTGTATGAAGTGTGGCTTTTTCTCAAAGTACCCACGGAATCCGTAAGCTCCAAGTACTTGCATGGTACGGAAAAGAACAAAGTGTCGCAGTTGCGCGTAAAAATAAGCTTCGTCTACCGGTTGGTACTTGCGTAATGCATCAATGTACTCTTTCAGTAGCTCTTCTCGAAGAGAGGGTGGATAATTTGCTTTGGCCTGCCACAGAAAGGAGGCAACATCGTAGTAGACGGGGCCTTTTCGACCACCTTGAAAATCAATTAACCAAGGTTCATCGTCCTTTATCATGACGTTGCGGCTTTGGAAGTCGCGATACATGAAGGTAGCGGAAGAACTGCGAAGTAACACGTCTGCCATCTTTTGGAAATCATCTTCTAACTTATCTTCTTGAAAGTCGAGTCCGGTTGCTTTCAGAAAACAGTATTTGAAGTAGTTGAGATCCCACAGAATGCTACGACTGTTGAACTCGGCTTGTGGGTAACAATAGGAGAAGTCCATACCATCTGCACCGGCAAATTGTACGGCCGGCAACAAGCGCATGGTCTTCCGAAGCAGTTGCTTCTCCTCTTCATCGAACACGCTTGTTTTGCGCCCCTTCTCAATGGCATTGAATAAAAGGGTGTCTCCCAAATCTTCTTGAAGGTAGAAAATATCGTCATCAGACTTGATAAGTACACGAGGAACCGGTAATCCTTTTGCAAGGAAATGGTCTGCCATATAGAGGAAAGCCCGGTTTTCTTCTACCGATTCACCGCTGACGCCTATAAGTGTAGGCTCCCCTTTCAAGCGGAAGTAACGTCGGTTTGAACCGGAGGCCGGCATTTCTTCAATACTTGTAGGTTCGTGTCCTGTATAGGCAATGTATAATTTCTTGAGTTCTTCGTTAATCATATCCTATCTAGTTTTAAAATTGGCAGCTAAGATAAGGCTTTTTGGTGGAAGTATCAGCCTTTTAAGGTAAAATAGTGGCGTCATCTTCTTTGAACCTGTTAATAACTGCTGCAATACGATAAAGCATGTTATAAAATACGTTTTTATGCTCGATTTATTTGCTATGTTCCAAAATGGCTGTATCTTTGCACTGTGTTTTTCATAGTATTAGATTTAAGGTTAACAAAAGATTGGCTGTCTGGGAAGATAGCCTTTTTTTATGCCCTTCAACTAAAGGGCTTTCGGCTTATTGGTCAAAATAGTACATAAAATCGAGGCGGTTTTTGTTTATTGGTCAAAATAGTACATAAATGCGGGTATTTGCCCTCATTTTCTACTTGTATTTAAGCCTGAAATACTCGTCTATAAAGAGTTTGCGATACCT
>JAGATY010000068.1 GCA_017621035.1 Bacteroides sp.
GAAGCTTATAATAACAAGCCCTACGCTTCAAATCATCCAAGGAACGCTGCTCTCGTTCTCGAAAGCGGGTGCAAAAGTAGAGCATTTAAACATTACAGCCAAACATTATAACCACTTTTTTTGAACTTTTTTTAATCAAAATAGCTAACTCATTGATACAGAAATATGTTTTATAACATGTTTTTGAAGAAAAAGAATAAGATAAGGAAAACAAGACACCTATTTAATATTAATCGCGCGAGAGGAATTTTGATTTAGGATTTCTGATTTATGATTTATGATTTTTGATTTGGGATTTATGATTTAAGAGTTATGGGGTGTGATTTCTGATTTCGGGGTATTGTTTTTTGGGGGGGGGCTGAATGGGAATTGGGGAGTTTACGGTCTGTCTGAAAGAGGGGAAAGGGAGTTTTGGGTGATAAAATAGGAAGATGAGGATATAAATGGGAAAGGGGATGGAGATTTGGGGCTACTTTCCAGGAGGTTTTCTTGCATTGCATTGTTTTTAGCCATATATTTGCACAGTTTTTACAAAAGTGTGCAGATTTAACCAATGAAACAGCAGAAAAGCTTCATCGATTATATAGAACAAAGCATCCTTGCGAACTGGGACCACAACGCTTTGACAGATTACAACGGCATTACACTGCAATACAAGGACGTGGCGCGGAAGATTGCCAAGTTTCACATCGTTTTCGAGCAGGCAGGTATTCTTCCGGGCGATAAGATTGCGCTTTGCGGACGAAACAGTGCGCACTGGGCTACGGCTTTTTTGGCGACAGTTACGTATGGGGCTGTGGTGGTGCCGATTCTGCACGAGTTTAAGGCTGACAATATCCATAACATCGTGAACCATAGCGAGGCAAAGGCGTTGCTTGTGGGCGACCAGGTGTGGGAAAATCTGAATGAAGAGGCTATGCCGGGATTGCTTGGCGTGATTCTGTTGAATAATTTCACCGTTGGAGCCAGCCGTGTGAGCCGCTTGCAAGAGATTATGGACACTCGCAATGCTGTCTACGGAGAACGATATCCCAAGAACTTTCGTCCCGAACATATACACTACCGTCGGCCGGAAAGTGAGGACGATTTGGTGGTAATCAACTATACTTCAGGAACTACCGGATATTCGAAGGGCGTAATGCTCTCCCACCACAACATTTGGTCGAATATTGCTTACTGCGGAGAGATGCTTCGGATTGAGCCGGGTGACCATATGGTGTCGATGTTGCCGCTGGGTCATGTGTTTGGCATGGTGTTCGATTTTCTTTACGGAATTTCTGCCGGAGCACATCTCTTTTTTCTGACGCGCATGCCAACTCCTAAGGTCATAGCACAGTCATTCGCACAGATAAAGCCGAAGGTTATCTCCAGCGTGCCGTTGGTGGTGGAGAAGATTTTCAAAAAAGACATTCTGCCGCAGGTGGATAACCGCATTGGCAAACTATTGTTGCGTATGCCCATTGTGAATGAGCGCATTAAGACGATGGCTCGCAACAAGGCGATAGAGATTTTCGGCGGTGAGTTCGACGAAATCATCATTGGTGGCGCACCGTTCAACGCCGATGTGGAGCGTTTTCTGAAACTTATCGGCTTCCCCTACACCATTGCTTACGGAATGACGGAGTGTGCCCCCATCATCAGCTCCAGCCGTTGGGAAGAGCATCATTATGGTTCGTGCGGACGGGCTGCCAGCCGCATGGAGGTGAAGATTCTCTCGCCCGACCCGCTGACGGTGCCCGGAGAGATTGTCTGCAAGGGGGAAAATCTAATGCTGGGTTACTACAAAAACCCGGAAGCCACGGCACAAATCATCGATTGCAACGGCTGGCTGCACACGGGAGACTTGGGTGTGATGGACAGCGACGGGTTTGTCACCGTGAAAGGCCGCAGCAAGAACATGTTGCTCACAGCCAGCGGTCAGAACATCTATCCGGAGGAGATTGAGAGCAAGCTGAACAACCTGCCTTACGTGGCCGAGTCGCTCATCACCCTGCAAAAGGGCAAGCTGGTGGCACTCATCTATCCCGACTTTGACGATGCCTTTGCGCATGGGCTGTCGCAGGCTGATGTGGAGCGCACGATGGAGGATAACCGTCTGGAACTGAACAAGAACCTCCCCGCCTACGCCCAAATCACCAAGGTAAAAATCCACTTTGAAGAGTTCGAAAAGACGGCGAAGAAGAGTATTAAGAGGTTTATGTATTGAGAAGCCCCCACACGGAAACATTTGCAGGAGTATCTGAAGTCCCCCTCCGAGAGGGGGACTAAGTTACCACTTCCTCCCAGTAGCGTTTACCACCGCGCAGCCCAATTGTAAATTGTAAATTGTAAAATTGTAAATCGCTTCAATTGTAAATTGTAAAAACCCTCAGTGTTTTGGTTGTAACTCTCAGTGTTTTGTTTGTAACCCTCGGTGTTTTCGTCGTAACCCTCGGTGTTTCAGGAATATCTCTTCGCTGATGTGTGTCAAGCTTCCCCTCGGGGAGTTTGAGGGAGCTTTGTTACAGTTACCCATCGCGCAGCCTAAGTTTCCCCTCGGGGGGAGCCAGAGGGGGCTGTGGGGGGGGGTCAGAGGGGGCTTCGGCTTTTCTTTTACAACTTCACTTTCAACATCTTAGCTCCCCACCCTTCTACGGTCAGGTTGACGGGTTTGTCGGGCTGAAGGGTCAGGGTTTCGGGGGTGTTGGTGAGCAGCTCGGTGGCATTGCAGCGCTCCAGGTGCGGCAGTTGCAGCCATTGGAAGGCGTGTGCGGGCAGATTGAGGGCTATGTCGGCGGGCTGTTCGTCGAAATTGACCAGGATGAGGAGTAGTTCTTCGGCGCATTTGCGGAGGAAGGCGTACTGCCGGTGGGGGTTGAAGTGGGGATTGTCGAGGTTGACGTACATCAGGTCGTAGAACTCGCCCTCAGCGATGGATTTCTCTGTGTTGCAGAGGGTTAGCACTTTCCGATAGGTGTTTTGCAGGGCGATTTCTTCGCGTGAGAGTTGTTTTCCGTCGAACTTTCCATTGTTTCGCCAGCGGCGGATGGTGTCCACGCTCCAATAGTCGAAGATGGTGGTGCGACCGTCTCTTCCGCTGAATCCTTCGTTGTCCATGCCTTGCTCGCCCAGTTCTTGTCCGAAGTAAATCATCATGGGGTTGCGATTCATGCAGGCGGAGGTGACCAGTGCGGGGATGGCTTTGCGGGGGTTGTGGGCAAAGTGGTCGGAGGCGATGCGTTGCTCGTCGTGATTCTCAAGGAAGTTGAGCATATGTTGCTGAATGTCACCTACTTGCTGCCAAGCTTGGGTGATGGCTGTTGCCGACTGGTGGCCGCAGACTATGGCGCGGAGGGTATCGTAGAGGCCGACTTTGTCATAGAGGTAGTCGAAGTGGCCACGGTGGATGTAGTTGCGATATTCGTTGGGATTGTAGACTTCGGCTACGAAGATGAGGTCGGGATATTGTTGTTTTACTTGGGGGATTACCCACTCCCAAAACTCTACGGGCACCATTTCTGCCATGTCGCATCGGAATCCGTCCACCTTTTTGGCTGCCCAGAAGAGGAGTATGTCGCGCATCTTGTGCCAGGTGTCGGGCTGTGGGTCGAAGTGGCAGGTACCGCCGTTCAGATAGTCCACTCCATAGTTCAGTTTCACGGTTTCGTACCAGTCATCTACCTGCGGATAGGCGTCGAATCGGTTGTTTCCGGTGGCTTTTGCGGGCATTTCCCGATAGGGCTGGGGGGCTGCGGCTTTCATGTCGAAGCGTGCCTGGAGGGGTGTGTGAGGAATGTAGTAGAAGTTGTTGTAGGCGCTGAAGGGTTGCTCGGTGTTGTCGGTCGCTCCCAGTTCTTGTGTGCCACTGGGCTGAGCGTCAGAGTGATACTGTCGGGCAACGTGGTTGGGAACGAAGTCCATTATCACCTTCAGTCCGCAGCGATGCGAGCGTTGTATCAGGTTTTCAAACTCTTTCATTCGGTGGGGCACCTCTTTGGCCAGGTCGGGGTCGATGTCATAGTAGTCCTTGATGGCGTAAGGCGAACCGGCTTTGCCTTTAACCACGGCGGGATGGTCGGGGCGGATGCCAAATGCCGAGTAATCGGTCTGTGTTGCGTGTTCAATCACTCCGGTGTACCAGATGTGTGTGGCTCCCAGTTGTTTGATTTCTTGGAGTGCTTTCAGTGTGAAGTCGGCCATTTTGCCGCAACCGTTATCTTCGATGCCTCCGTTGTGTATGCAGCGGGCATTGTTGTTGCCAAAGAGGCGAGTAAATACTTGGTAAACAATTGGTTTCATGTTTTTTAATGAAGAATTTTGAATGAAGAATGAAGAATAACTTATGCTTTCACCAATTCGTACTCCATCTGTCCGATGCCTAGTTTTTGGGCGTGACGGAGGCCGGCCAGCCAGTCGGTATCGGGGTGGATGAGGTGGAATTTGTCGCATCCGCAGAGGTCTTCATCGTGATGCTGATGTGAAAGTACGTTGTCTGTGTGCAACAGTGGGGCTTGCATCACCAGGTCGGCGCAGGCTTTGTCCAGTGCCACGGGGTCTTCCGAGGCCAAGATGCCCAGGTCGGGAACGATGGCTGCATCGTTGTGGTTCCAGCAGTCGCACTCGGGGGAGACGTTCATTACAAAGCTGATGTGGAAGTGGGGCTTGTCCTTGAGCACGGCTTGGGTGTACTCGGCAATCTTGTAGTTCAGTCGCTCCGAGGTATCCCAGTCGGCCACAACGGCTGCATCGTGCTGACAGAGTGCCACGCACTGGCCGCATCCCACGCAGCGGGTGTAGTCAATCTCAGCCTTTCGGTCAGTGGTCAGATGGATGGCTCGGTGTGCGCAATGTTTCACGCAGATGTTGCATCCTATACAGTTGTCTTTCTGAATCTTAGGTTGTGAGGAGGCGTGTAGTTCCAGCTTTCCGCCGACACTGGCGCAGCCCATGCCGAGGTTTTTCAGTGCTCCGCCGAAGCCTGCTTGTTCGTGGCCTTTGAAGTGGTTCATGCTGATGATGATGTCGGCATCGGCAATGGCTGTTCCAATCTTCGGAGCGGGACAGTATTGGGCTTCGGGCAGGGGTATTTCCCGATAGTCGGTGCCTTTCAGTCCGTCGCCAATGATTACCTGGCAGCGTGCCGAGATGGGGTTGAAGCCATTCTCCATGGCGCTTTGCAGATGGTCTACGGCATTGGAGCGGCGACCGCTGTACAGTGTGTTACAGTCTGTCAGAAAGGGTTTTGCGCCCAAGCCACGGAGCACATCGGCCATGCGAGCGGCATAGTTGGGGCGAATGTAGGCCAGGTTACCGGGTTCGCCGAAGTGGATTTTCACGGCTACGAAGCTGTCTTTCAGTGGCAGACGGGCGATGCCGGCCTTTTTCACCAGTCGCTCCATTTTATCGAGCAGGTTGGAGGTGGGCGACGTGCGCAAGTCTGTGAAATATACTTTCGATTTTTCCATTGTGCGTTGAATTAGTTTGTCATTGGGGGACAAAGATAGGGATTTTTGGTGGAAAGGACAAAAAGGGAGTCTCCCCTCCCCGATAACTTCCAAGGGAGGGGAGTATCTGAAGTCCCCCTCTACGAGGGGGTGCCTGCAAGGCGGGGGAGGTTTATGCAATTAAGTAATTGACAATTGACAATTTACAATTGGGCTGCGCGGTGGTAATGCTACTGGGAGGCTGGAGTATCTCAAGCTCCCCTCCTTCTGGAAGGAGGGGTGGCACAAGGTGACGGGGTGGTAGGTGGAGTTAGTTTACTTTGTGTATTCACCTACCACCTCCCCCTGCGGGTACTCCTCCTTCGGGAAGGAGGAGAGCCGAGTTACTACCTTTGCCCAGTTCTGTTACCAATTATATAACTATACCTCCTAAACTTTCATCTTTCAACTTTCAACTTGTATTAACCTCCCCCGCCCTATGGGCACACCCCCTCCGGCTCCCCCGTTATCGGGGGAGAGCAACCTCGTAGAGGGGGACTTGAGTTACCACTCCCCTCCCTTGGGAGGGGTCGGGGGAGGGTCCCCATCATCGCGCAGCTCCCCCTCGGGGGGAGTTGAGGGGGCTTCGGGGAGAGGCTGAGGGAACTTCGTGCATTTCTCATTACATCTCATTACATTTCATTACATCTCATTACAATTCTCATTACAACGGTGAAAAGCTTTGACGTTGTTGGTTTTACGATTTATCTTTGCATCGTACAAAAACGACATAGGGTTGCAACCGCTCGTGGTTTTGTCGGGATTGTGCCATCTTTCCGGTCGCTCAGGGGACGCCGGCGCGGAGGGGTGCGGAGTGTGGAGCGTCTCTTTTCAGTGATTGATTTATTTTTTAACCTAAAAGAGTAATGACTAACGAAGATTCTAAAATCTTGATGGGGTGCGCGCCCAGTCTGTTTGACAAAACGTGCGAGGTGTTGACGCAGGTGCAATGGAAGAAGTACTTCTGCAACGACGAGTTGGCGAAACGGGTGCTGGAAATCAGAGCCTGCAAGGATGAGGAGAAGCAGCGGAAGCTGAAACAGCGGATGCCGGTGGTGCTGTATCAGGGCATGGCCGTGGGCGAGGTGAAGAATGAAAACACGGTGAGGAATGGTCTGGTGTTTATCGACGTGGACATTCCGGAGAGTGAGGCTTTCGACCGTCAATCGTTCTACACCTTATATATATATCCTGCCTTGGATGCGCTGGGTGTGCTGCATGTGAGCGAGAGTTTGCGCTATGGCCTGCACCTGGTGGTGCGTCCGCTGCCCGGCGAAGAGGATGAGGCTTGCCGAAAGCGTGTGTTGACGGCCTTGGGGCTGGAAAAGTGGATGGATGGCTGTGTGAAGAATGCTGCCCGAAAGGCTTATGTGGGCGGACGGGTGTTCTACAGCGACCTGCATCACCTGCTTCCTGCCGACGATGCCGAGGCTGCTCCGCTGCTGGCCCAAGTTTCCGAGCAGTTGAAGCTGCAACAAGCGAGCGAAAGTCTGCTGGAACCCATCGTCGGAAGCACTGCCGATACCAAAACCTACCCTTTCATTCCTCTTAACCTACGACCTGACACCTATCAAGGTGTACCCTATGAAAAAATTGTGGAACAGCTCATCAGCAACCTCTATGGCGGCTTGGCCGACGTGGGCGGACGGCATGCACAGTCCATGCGGCTGGCCTATCTGTTGGCGCAGATAACGGATTTCGACGTAGAGTGGGTGCTTTCCCTGCTGCCCAAGTACAATCCGCCCATGCCCGAGCAAGAGGTGCGGAAGATTGCCGAAGCCGGTTGTGCACAACGACGGATGCCGAGGCTTGACCGAGCACTGCTGACGGCCATTGCCGACTGCCGGAGGATGCTTTTGGGTGAGACGGCCGATGAGGAGCGGACGGTAGCGCAGATGCCTACCGTAAACATCCCACTCTTCAAAGAGTTTCTGCGATGTTGCCCCAAAGGCTTCGAGAGTGCCGTGTTTTGGACGCTGATGCCCATGCTGGCCACCCTCTGCAGCCGCTGTACCATGCGCTACCTGAACGGTGTAGGCGAGCCAATCGTCTTCCTCGTCTGCCTCATGGGTCGGCAAGCCAGCGGAAAAAGCAGCATCCGCCACATCGAAGAGGAAGTGATGCGCTACGTCCGTCAGGAAGACCGAGAAGCACAGCGCAAAAATGACCAGTGGCGCGAGCTGTGCGCCATGCTCAGCAGTAGCAAAGACCGCCCCTCCGAGCCCAAAGTCTATCAACGCATGGTAGGCATCGTAGCCTCCGTCAGCGCCTGGGCAAAAATGATGCAAAGGGCTGAAGAAGAAGGGCGTGCACTCTACTCATCGACCGAAGAGCTGGACGAAATGCTCAAGCAGAAGGCAGCCTTCAACGAAAAGAGCACCTGGATGCGCAAGGGCAACGATGGCGGCCTCTTTTCGCAAGACTATCTGATGAAGGACACCTTCAGCGGCAAAGTCTCCGTGCGCCACAACTTCCTGCTGGCAGGCACACCCGACCGAGCCATGAAGTACTTCAAAGAGCATGTGCACGACGGGCTGGCCGGACGCTTCGTCTATCCGCAGCTACCCGTTCCCACCAGCGCAGCCATCCCCACCTTCACCCCCTTCAACGCACGGCAACGGGAGGTGATTGACCAAGTAATCCAGCGACTGGACCTTGAAACGGGCGAAATCTACCTGCCACGCACGCACAAAATGCTGCGCGAATGGCTGGAAACGAAGTGGAAAGAGGCTGTAGAGGCCGGCGACGAGGCCTTGGAAGTGTTCCGCGTGCGTGCCGCCAACATTGCTTGCCGCGCCGCAGCCATCCTTTACCTCTGCAACGAGCGTCGCGAGACCCCTACTGTGGTGAGTCTAGCCCGCTGGGCGGCCGACTTTGTGCTCACTCGGCAGCTAGATTTGTTCGCCTCCGGCTTCAAAACCGAGGCAGAAACGTCGCAAAAACACACCGTCCAGTCCCTCCTCAACCAACTCCCGCAAGAGTTCACAAGAGACGAACTGGTGAGGCTGAGGGTGCAGAGGGGACAGAGTTCGGATGTAAAATGCGTTGTACATCGCTGGAAATTAGCAGGTTACATAGAGGAAATTAGATCTCTATATTACCGTAAAAAAGTATAGTCTCTTACAAACTAATGGTCAGACACCCTAATGGTTTCATGGTTTCATGGTTTCATAGGGTGTCTTTCTATATATATCCCTCTCTATAATTCCAATTTAGATAATTATAAATATCTTTTACTATATTCTTCTATTTTGCAGAGAAACTACCGATGAAACCATGAAACCATGAAACCGCTTCCATTTCTATTGGCAAGCAACACTATCCCAAAGTCCCCTCTACGAGGGGGTGGCCAAAGGCCGAGGGAGGTTAATACAAGTTGAAAGATGACTGCGAAGCTGATGAGCATAAGCGAATAAAGATGATAGTTGAAAGTTGGTGTGGAGGTGTGGTACAGAAC
>JAGATY010000069.1 GCA_017621035.1 Bacteroides sp.
ACCATGTCCCTTTTGGAGAAACAGAGCCTCGCCGAGACGGCACGCAACGCCATCTGCGCAGGTGCTTTTGCCTGCACGGCAGAGAGCACCATCCATCCTGATATGAGCAAAGAAGCGATTAAAACACTGAGAAAAAGTGAGACTAACTATTAAAAGTCAAGCCTTAATTTGGGGATGATGCAGAAAAAGTTCCTACCGAAAAAACGGCATGACAAGTAGAGCGTCGCTGACGGCGCTCTGCAGGGAGATTATTGTAACGGTTATAGAGTTGGACTATACGAAAGGCCAGACTTCTCCATAGCATAGATTAGCCGCACAAGCTTCTTGGCAGCATGAGATAAGGCAATATAGTAATGTTTGCCTTCTGCCCTTTTCTTAGCCAGGTAGGCGGCAAAGGAAGGATCCCAAAGGCAAACATATTTGGTAGCATTGAAGAGGGCATATCGCAGATATCTGGAACCTCGCTTTTCCATGTGGGAGTAGCAATTAGTAAGTTGTCCCGACTGGTATGTGGTCGGTGACAATCCAGCATAGGCCAAGATCTTATCTGCGGAATCGAAGTTAGAGAAGTCACCCACTTCAGCCAGTATCATTGCTCCCATCCTAACACCAATACCGGGGATGGTAGTAATAGGAGAATGAATTTGGTCCATTATGGAATTGATTTCGTTCTCAACATCCTCGATTTCAGCGTCCAACTCCCGTATGAGACGAATGGTGTGTTTCAGTTCCAACGATTTATCTGACAGTTTAGAACCAATAGAGCATCTGGCAGCATCTCGGATCTCGATAGCTTTATCTTTGCTATAGTGACCTTTGGAGGCTTTGTGTAGCATTGTCTTCAAGTGTGTCAAATGAGCATTTGCAATTTGATATGCACCTGGAAACTCGCTGAGAAGCGTATAAATAGATGCCATGTGGAGCGTAGGAACCAACTTTTCCAGTTCAGGAAACAAGATTGTGACAAGGCGTGAAACAGAAGCTTTTAATTTTGCTCTCTCGCGAACCTTGTCAAATCTGTATCTGGTTAGTGACTTTAGATCTTCGTTGTGATATGATGTGTCTGTGTAGGACTTGAGGTCCAAATCAGACATGAGCATAGTTGCAATGGTTCGTGCATCGACCCGGTCAGTCTTGGTTTTGCGAAGGCTCAGGCTTTTCCGGTAGAGGTTGGTGTGCAGTGGGTTTATGACATAGGTTGGAAGACCACAGTCAAGCAGGAACCCAAGAATGTTGTAGCTGTAATGTCCGGTAGCCTCAAGCCCTACCTTTATTTTGTCTGCCGGCTGTGTGCAGCTACGAATTGTTTGCAGCAAGGTGCCAAACCCTTCTGCGTTGTTTGGGATAGTGAACACATCTGCCAGGACTTCACCTTCTGAGCTGAGGATGAAGCAGTCGTGCTTGTCCTTGGCAACGTCAATTCCCACACAAATCATAATAGTATCCTCCGATGTGTTTATTTGATGCTGGTTCCACAGGACACCTTACTCTTGTAACCTCGTTCTACATAAACCATCTGCGTGGTATCTAACTGATTAACAATACTGTAAAGGGCTGTGGTTGGAGCCTCACTTAAACCGTCTTGCGGTAGGTGAAATAAAACCGATCCACAGCATCCCTTACAGTGTAGCATATGTCTCTGGAGAGAGACACTAAAAACTACTACTCTAATAATACGAGGAGAATATGATATGAATAAGTATTTGGATATTGCACCCGAAGTGGCCGAGGCTTTGGCAAAGGGCAAGCCCGTGGTGGCGCTGGAGAGCACCATTATCAGCCACGGTATGCCCTACCCTCAGAACGTGGAGACGGCGCTGGCAGTGGAGAAGATCATCCGTGAAAACGGCGCTGTGCCCGCCACTATCGCCGTGCTGGGCGGCCGTCTGAAGGCGGGCTTAAGC
>JAGATY010000005.1 GCA_017621035.1 Bacteroides sp.
AATATGATGTATCTTTGGCATAGTGAATTTTTTGTATGCCTAAAGATACGAAAACTTTAGGATATACCAAAGTCCTTGCTTGTGAAAGTAGGGGCTTTGTGATAAAAAATGAGGGCGTGCCGATTTTTGACACACCCTCATCCGGTCGTTCCGACCGTCCGCTATGGGTAGATAGCCTATGCTTGCTTGCTTGCTTGCTTGCTAACATTTTATTCGGGATGTGCAAGTTTTGGGGCATGATTTTTTTAGTTGTTGGGTTATGGATTAAAGGGTTTGTTTACCCCATTTCACTTGCATAGCCAGGGATATTTACGTTCCATGTAAGCAAATACTTCCTCGCTGCTCAGCAAGTTGTCTTCTTCATCATCGGCTTCCGCCTCGTCCATCCTGCGATGAAGTTCTTCCATGGTGAAGGGGCGGAGCCACTCATCATCCAGTTTGGCCGGCTCTTCCTGTCTGCAGGAGCGGGATGCCGTGCCGGGACGATAGGTCGCAGGGTCGGTTCGCTGATAGGCCACAGCAGGCTCGGCTGCCATCAGCTTCGGTTCTTCGTACTGTGGATAGGTTTTCGATTTCATATTGGAATCCTCCTTTGTTTATGTTTCACGCTGCAAAAATAGTGAAATCTCGGAAAGATGAAGTATGTGACTGCATTTTATTTATAGACACGGTGGACAGTTGATAGGTGATAGGTGATAGTTGATAGTTATGAATTGGATTCTTAATTCTTCATTCTTAATTCTTCATTCTTAATTCTTCATTCTTAATTCTTCATTCATAACTCATAATTCATAATTCATCATTCAAAATTCATAATTATCGAGTACTTTTGCAGCCATGAAAAGGATTATCATCTTGATTGTGTTGGGGGCGATTCTCGCAGGAGCGAGGGCGCAAGAGCCTAAGCGGGAGGTGCGTGCAGCGTGGGTAACAGCCGTGTATGGGCTCGACTGGCCCCGCACGCGGGCAAACTCTGCGGCCGGCATAGAGAAGCAGAAGCAGGAACTCATCGACATACTGGACAGGCTGAAGGAGGCGAACTTCAACACGGTACTCTTCCAGACACGGACGCGCGGAGACGTGCTCTACGCCTCGGACATAGAGCCTTACAACAGCATCCTGACGGGAAAGGTGGATGGAAATCCGGGCTACGACCCGCTGGCGTTTGCCGTGGAGGAGTGTCACAAGCGGGGCATGGAGTGCCACGCATGGATGGTGACCATCCCGCTGGGCAACCGCAAGCATGTGGCAGCACTGAAAGGGAAGTCGGTCACGAAGAAACGTCCGGCCATCACGGCAGCCTACAAGCGCGAATACTTCCTGAACCCCGGACATCCGGAGACCAAAGAGTATCTGATGAGCCTGGTGCGCGAGGTGGTGGAGCGGTATGATGTGGATGGGGTACACTTCGACTACCTGCGCTATCCCGAGTATGCCCGCAACTTTCCCGACCGCACGCTGTATCGCCGCTACGGGGCAGGCCGCACGCTGGAGCAGTGGCGACGGGACAACATCAGCGAGATAGTGAGACACATCTATAAAGGTGTGAAGGCGCTGAAGCCGTGGGTGAAGGTGAGCAGCAGTCCCGTAGGCAAGTATGACGACACGTCACGCTACCCCTCGCGCGGCTGGAATGCCCTGCGAAGCGTCCATCAGGATGTGCAAGGCTGGCTGGCGGAGGGCATTCAGGACCAAATCTATCCGATGATGTACTTCAGGGGCAACTCATTCTACCCCTTCGCCCTCGACTGGCAGGAGCAGAGCAACGGCCGCCAGGTGGTGCCCGGATTGGGCATCTACTTTCTGGACAGCAAGGAGGGAGACTGGCCGATAGAGGAGATTGAACGCCAGCTGAACTTCTGCCGCGCAAACGGATTGGCCGGCCATGCACACTATCGGGTGAAGTATCTGATGGATGATGTGAAGGGGCTTTACGGAAAGCTAGCGGAAACGTACTACCCCACCCCGGCACTGACACCCGCCATGCCGTGGATTGACAGTGAGGCTCCCACAGCCCCCACGGCTCTGCACATCGATGCCGTGGCCGACGGCTACTGGAAGCTCTCGTGGCAGGCATCCCGGGACAACGACACGCAGAATGCGCCCCGCTACAACATCTACGCCTCGAACACGCATCCCGTGGACACCACCAATCCGGCCAATCTGGTGGCACAAAACGTAAGGGGCACAGCATTTATCTATGCCCCTCTGTATCCTTGGGAACGCAAACGATTCTTTGCAGTGACGGCGATGGACCGGTGCGGGAATGAGAGCGAAGCGTCAGAAGCTGTACGTTAGTCGTCAGCCTGCGTGCTCTTCACACTGAACACCTCGTCCACACCCTTGATTTCGTTCAGCGAGGTAATCACTTTCTGCAACTCTACAAACGAGTGTACAGCAAACTCTACCGAGCAGACAGCAATGCCATCTACCGTAGAGGTCTTTAAAGAAGAGATGGAAAGCCTCATGCCGTTGGTAATGCAGTCCACCAAATCAATCAGCAGGTGGTAACGATCTACCGCATGCACCTCGATGGCAACGGGGTAAAGCACATCAGCATCTTCCGGAAAGTCGACAGAAACAATGGAATCACCACGCTGTGAGGCCAGGCGAATGGCCACTTCACAGTCGCGCTTGTGGATGGTAACCTTATCATTTTCATCCCTGAACCCGATAACCTCATTACCCGGCAGCGGGTGACAGTGGGTACAACGGTTCTTAGGAATAGACTTCAGCTGGCGCAGATAGGGCATCAGGAAACGCTTGGCCTTGTAGGTCTGCACATAGTTCAACCAGTCGGGCTGCGGGGTAACGTCAGGATTCACACCCACTTCCACACAGTCGCCGTGGTGCAATTCACTCTTGATGGAGCAGAGCTTACCATTGATTTTGGCGTACTGGGCATGCTTACCAATCTTACTATGAATCTCAAAGGCAAAGTCCAGCACAGTAGCATGCTGCGGCAGGCTGACGGCCATTCCTTTAGGCGTGAACACAGTAATGTCTTCATTGTAAAGCGAGCTGACCACACTGTCCATAAAACCTTCACTTCCCTGCGTGGAGGCCTCTTTCAAGAGAGAGCGGAACTTCACAATCCAATTGCTCCAAGAGCCCTCTACACGCTCCACCACGCAACCCAACTTGGAGTTACGCACCATGCGCTCGGAAGAGATGTGAATCTCCTCCCAAATGCCCTGGTCGCTGAGCAGGCGCACATGGAAACTCTGGTAACCGTTCTCTTTAGGGGAATCTATGAAGTTGACAATGCTATTAGGCTTCTCTTTAAAGTGGTCTGTCAGGATGGAGTAGATGCGCAAACAGAGTGTCTTCTCCTCTACCTCGCTGGGCGACGGATAGATGAGGCGGATGACGTGGCGATAGTCTATGTGCTTGAAGTCACGCCCCGAAGCCTGCATCTTGCGCCAGATGCTGTAAGGCATGCGGTAGCGCACCTCGGTACGCGCCTCGATGCCTTTCTGCCGCAGCAGTGAAACAATCTCGCCGGTGAAGTTATCCAACCGCTCTTTGTTCTCCTGTTTATCCTCAGCCAGAGCCTTTTCCAACTCGCTGTACTCCAGCGGACAGCGGTAGCGCAGTCCCAGATTCTCCAGTTCACGGCGAATGCCATAGAGCCCCAAACGATTGGCCAAGGGGGCATAGAAGTAGTCTGTCTCTCCGGCTATCTTCATCTGCTTTTCGGGCAGCATACTGTTCAGCGTACGCATGTTGTGCAAACGGTCTGCCAGCTTGATGAGGATGGCGCGGATGTCGTAGTGCAGCGAGTCCAGCATCTGCTTGAAGTTGTCCACCTGCTTCGAGGTTTCATACTGTCTCTTCTTCTGCTTCGTCACCACACGCACCAGGTAGGCCACATCTGCACCACAGCGGTTCTTCACGTCCTCCATGGTGTACGAGGTGTCCTCCACCACGTCGTGTAGAAATGCTGCAATCACCGAGTTGGCACCCAGCTGCAGCTCCTCAGCCACAATGCGTGCCACCGCCAGCGGGTGCACAATGTAGGGAGCACCGCTCTTTCTGAACTGCCCCCGGTGAGCCTCTTGGGCAAACTCAAAGGCATCCTTGATTCTTTCCAACTCCTCAGCCCCTACCCGGCGCGACATGATGGCCAGGATGTAATCTAACTGGGCTTTGATTTGTGCTTGATAGTCTTCCATGGAGAACAATGGTTAAAATTCTACGCTATATGGGTTGCGAAGATAGTCAAAATGGCGGAAATTGTACCGTTTCTATCACTTTTTTTGTCCAAACAGCCACTTCATGAAGCCGGGATAGTTAAAAGCCGGGTTCCAACTGCCATGAGTACAGCCGGGAAACTCTATGTACTCTACATCGGCATCGGCAGCTTTCAGTGCCTTGTAAGCCTCGCGGGAAGCTCTGAAGGGAACCACCTGGTCGGCATCGCCGTGGAAGATGCGGAACTTAACCTCTTTGGCTGCCTTCAGACGGGCAGGATTGACTGAACCGCAGATGGGAATGGCGGCAGCAAAGGTTTCAGGATAGCGAATAACCAACTCATAAGTAGCCATACCACCCATGGAGAGACCTATAATATAGATGCGTTTGCTGTCTACATCAGGGCGTGCAAGGTAGGTGTCCAACAGCTCCTTCAGTGTCTTCAACGTGGTACTCAGCTCAGGATTCATCGGCATCTTCTCCGGCTCCAAGCTCTCCATACGTTGAGCAAAAGCGCCATACTCACCCTCCGGGCACTGCGGGAAGATTACGTAGGCAGGAAACTCCTCACGATTGACGGGGTTCAGAAACATCTGTCCGCCATGAAACAGCTGCTTCTCATTGTCATTGCCTCGCTCTCCGGAGCCATGAAGGAAGAGTACCAGCGGGTACTTCTCACCGGCCTTCAGGTTCTCCGGTGTCAGGTACCGATAAAGTAACGAGTCGCCACTGATGGGTGATACAAACAAACCTCTCTCATAGCTCTCTTGAGCCATTGCCGAGAGCGACAAACAAATAATGGATACAGCCAAAAATAAACGTTTCATATCTTAATGCTTTAAAAGTTTAGCAAACGTAATTTACTGTAGATAAATGAAGTAAAAGGGAGAAACTGCTTTGCTTTTTGGGCAGAAAAGAGCAAATGCCTTGTTAGATACAAGTTAACGAGTTGGCAAGACACAAGACTCCTCGTCAACTTGTCAACTTACTCCTTTAACTATCTCCATTTATCTTCCTCAATCTCCTTTTACCTACACAAGAAAGGAAAATCCCTCCCTTTTCTGCGGACAAAGATAAGGTAATTTGGAACACCACGTATTGCCTACGGGAATTTTTCTCCACACTTTCTCTACCCAATCACCACACATTCTCCGCACCCTCTCCATTATCTCTTGTTTTTAGATTTGATATTGCTTCGATATACATTCGGTAAAGTCCTTGTTTTCTGAGGGTATAACGTAGAAAAATCGAAGCAATATCAAAGGGATAAGGGCGCTGATAGGGCTCGGAAAGGAATTGGCTATGATGTTTGGTTCTCCTCTCGGTTTGCATTATCTTTGCAAAGTGTAACGCAAAACAGATAGCATCATGGCAGACAATTATCTCGAAAGACAATATGAACAGTATCAGGCACGGAAAGCGGCTTGGGAAAAGAGCAAGAAGACAACCCGCCGGAAAACAGCCGTAGTGAAGCAGGTGCAAGAGGCTTCTTATCAGGAGATTGCGACCATAGAAGAGCTGATAAGCCTGACACAGGAGAAGCAACTGGCCGGAAACTATCGGCATGAGTTGTACACGCCCGAAACACTTTACCAAGGATATCGGGAGGGAGAACCGGAAAGTTACCGGCAATGCTATGACTACCGTGTGTATCAGCACTATCTGAAGACGGGAAAAAGATGCAGAGAGGTCAAAGAAAACCTGGCGCGTACGCTGCATGACCATGCCATCAGCGATGCCATGTATGACTTTCTGGCACACTATCCGGAGAAGAAGGTGGTGGGCATCATGGGCGGACACGGGCTGTTACGCACGGACGAGGCTTACCGTAAGGTGACACACATCAGCAAACAGCTCACCGAGGCGGGCTATCTGCTGATTAGTGGCGGAGGTCCCGGAGCCATGGAGGCCACTCACCTGGGGGCGTGGATGGCCGGACGAAGTGAAGAGGAGCTTCAGCAGGCGTTCAGAATATTGGAAGAGGCTCCCTCATTTAAAGAGGAGAATTGGCTGAACACTGCCTTCCGAATAAGGAGACTCTTTCCCCAAACCACGTATGAAAGTCTGGGCGTACCCACCTGGCTCTACGGGCACGAGCCTGCCACACCTTTTGCTACCCGCATTGCCAAGTTGTTTGAAAATGCACTTCGCGAGGATGACATTCTGACCATTGCCATGGGAGGCATCATCTATGCGCCGGGTAGTGCAGGCACCATGCAGGAAATCTTTCAGGACGCAGTGCAGAACCACTATCTGAGCTTCGGTTATGCCAGTCCCATGATATTCCTCGACTCGCAGTACTGGACTGAGGAGATGCCCGTCTACCCGCTGCTGCAACATCTGCTGAAGAAAGGTATGTACAAGAATCTGTTGCTCTCACTGACCGACTGTGAGGAGGAGGTTATAGCAGCAGTTCAATCCTTTACGTCGGAGGAATAACCGGCATCCGAATTCATCAAAAAGATTATTTAACACACAAAAAGCAAGAAAACATTTGCAAGTAGAAACATTCTGCCTACCTTTGCCGCATCTAAAACGAAAAAAGACAATGAAAAGAACAATGGTAAATACATTTTGGTGGTGGCGCCCGTTACAACTCAAGCAGTCGTAAGGAGCCAAGAGCCTGTGTATAGTTCCAAGTTCAAGCAAAAGAATAGAAGAAATACAGAAAGCCCTGTCGCACTTGCGGCGGGGCTTTCTCTTTTCAGCAATTTCCAAACTAAAATACAAAGAACAATGAAAACGTATCAAGTAAACAGCGAAGGCTACTACGGGGAGTTTGGCGGAGCCTACATCCCCGAAATCCTGCACCGGTGCGTGGAGGAGCTGAAGAACGCCTACCTCGGCGTCATCGAGGACGAGAGTTTCAAGCGCGAGTTCCACCAGTTGCTGCGCGACTATGTGGGTCGTCCCTCGCCCCTCTACCTGGCGCATCGGCTGAGCGAGAAGTACGGCTGCAAGATTTATCTGAAGCGTGAGGACCTAAACCACACGGGGGCGCACAAAATCAACAACGCCATCGGCCAGGTGATGCTCGCCAAGCGGATGGGCAAGTCGCGCATCATCGCCGAGACGGGAGCCGGTCAGCACGGCGTGGCCACCGCCACGGTCTGTGCGCTGATGAACATGAAGTGTATCGTCTACATGGGCAAGACCGACGTGGAACGCCAGCACGTCAATGTGGAGAAGATGAAGATGCTGGGCGCCGAGGTACACCCCGTGACGAGCGGCAACATGACACTGAAGGATGCCACCAACGAAGCCATCCGCGACTGGTGCTGCCACCCCGCCGACACGTACTACGTCATCGGTTCCACCGTCGGCCCGCACCCCTACCCCGACATGGTGGCACGCCTGCAGTCGGTCATCAGCGAGGAAATCAAGAAGCAACTACAGGAACAGGAAGGCCGCGACTATCCCGACTATCTGATGGCTTGTGTGGGCGGAGGAAGCAATGCCGCCGGCACCATCTACCATTACATCGACGACGAGCGTGTGCAAATCGTTCTGGCCGAAGCCGGAGGAAAGGGTATTGATACGGGACTCTCCGCCGCTACGATTCAGCTGGGCAAGATGGGTATCATCCACGGTGCCAAAACCCTCGTGATGCAGAGCGAGGACGGACAGATAGAGGAGCCGTACAGCATTTCCGCCGGACTGGACTACCCGGGCATCGGCCCCATGCACGCCAACCTTACCCGCCAGAAGCGTGCCCTGGTACTGGCCATTAATGACGACGAGGCCGTCCGTGCCGCCTACGAACTGACCCGTCTGGAAGGTATCATTCCGGCTCTGGAGAGCGCACACGCCCTCGGTGCCTTGGAGAAGATGCACTTCCGCCCCACGGATGTGGTGGTGCTGACCGTTTCGGGCAGAGGGGACAAGGATTTGGAAACGTATTTGAATTATGAATTACGAATTATGAATTATGAAAACCTACAATTACAACACCCAATATAAGAATGTGCTCGGCGACCTGCATACACCCGTCAGCACATACCTGAAAGTGCGCGACCTCTTTCCGCAAAGCGCGCTCATGGAAAGCTCCGACTATCACGGAAGCGAGAACAACCGCTCGTTCATCGGCCTCGACCCGGTGGCCAGCATCGGCATCAACCACGGCATCGCCACGATGACCTTCCCCGACGGCACGGTGGAAGAACGCCCCATCAGCAAGGACTACCGCGTGGAGAATGCCATCAGCGACTTCCTCGCCCGCTTCCAGGTGGAGGGGGAATACAGCAACTACTGCGGACTCTACGGCTACACCACCTTCAACGCCGTGCGCTACTTCGAGGACATCGCCGTGAAGGACAGCCGCGATGCCAAGAACGACGCTCCGGACATGCTCTACATCCTCTACCGCTACCTGATTGTGTTCAACGACTTCCGCCACGAACTGCTGCTGGTGGAGATGATGCAGGAGGGCGACACAAGCCACCTCAATCAGATAGAGAAGGCGGTAAACAACCGCAACTTCACCACTTACGACTTCCGCGCCGTGGGCGAGACCACCAGCACACTGACCGACGAGGAGCACAAGGCAAACATCCGTCGGGGCATCGCCCACTGCCTGCGGGGCGACGTGTTCCAAATCGTCCTTTCGCGCCGGTTCGTGCAACGCTACGAGGGCGACGACTTCAAGCTCTACCGCGCGCTGCGGAGCATCAACCCCTCGCCCTACCTGTTCTACTTCGACTTCGGCGGCTTCCGCATCTTCGGCTCGTCGCCCGAGACGCATTGCAAGATTGAAGAATCTCCCACCCCTCAGTCCGGCGGACAGCTCCCCTCGGGCAGGGGAGCACTTCGGGCCACCATCGACCCGATAGCCGGCACCACCCGACGCACGGGTGACAAGGCGGAAGATGCCCGACTGACCGCCGCCCTGCTGGCCGACCCGAAGGAGAATGCCGAGCACGTGATGCTGGTCGATTTGGCCCGCAACGACCTCAGCCGCAACTGCCACGACGTGAAGGTGGAGTTCTACAAGGAACCGCAATACTACAGCCACGTCATCCACCTCGTCAGTCGGGTGAGCGGCGAGCTGGACAAGGGGGCGAATCCCATCAAGGCGTTCATCGACACCTTCCCCGCCGGTACGCTGAGCGGTGCGCCGAAGGTCCGCGCCATGCAGCTCATAAGCGAGTACGAGCCTCACAGCCGAGGAGCCTACGGCGGTTGCATCGGCTTCATCGGACTGAACGGCACGCTCAACCAGGCCATCACCATCCGCACCTTCGTGAGCCGCAACAACGAACTGTGGTTCCAGGCCGGCGGCGGCATCGTGGCCAAGAGCAACGAGGAATATGAACTGCAGGAGGTGAACAACAAACTCGGCGCACTGAAGAAAGCGATAGTGCTGGCGGAGCGGATGTGATACCAGAGTACAGAGAACAGAGTACAGAGGACAGAGGATTGGGCGGATGAGTTTAAAATATCGGAACTGAGATATAGATACATTTTAGGCACAGGTTATGAGAATCTGTGCCTAAAATGTATATTCTACTTCCTTTGTTTAACTATCAGGGCAACAATAAAATATCTACTTGCTGAAGTTTATTCCAACATCTTCAATCCATCAGAAGCTTGGCTTCGGGGACGATGATTTCTCCGCGATGCAGTTCTATAACACCTTTTTCTTCCAGATCGTTTAATGCTTTGGAGACACTCAGGCGAGTGACATTGATTTGTCCCGCCAGTTCTTCCATCTTTATCTTAATGATTTTCTTACCGGCAGGGCGTTCCACATGATGCAGAATAAAGGCGGCAATGCGTTTCTCTGTTTGTGCTCCGGCTTTGCTCCAGATGCGTTTGTTCAGTTGTTGGGCACGGTTGCAGAGCAGATTGGTATAGCTGAGGCGGAAGATTTCATACTTGAACAGTTCGCCCAGTATGAAAGACTTGTCGATGCTTACGGTATGAACCTCGTCCACAGCTATATAGTCGGCGCCGAAACAGGTCTCCATACCGAATAGAGAGTAAGGTTCCAGTACGTGGGGAGCTTGGAAGTACTCAAACACACAAAACTTATTGTGAGGTGCCGTAGTGATGGCGGCCACTTCGCCCCGCAACAAAAACTCGAAGCGGTTGCACGTGGTGCCGGCTTTCAATAGATACTCTCCCGGTTTGTACTTAGTAAAATGCAGTTTCACCTTTCCCAAAATGCTGGTCAGGTCTTCTTCCGTCATGCCTTGGAATAGCGGGAGCTGTAGTAGAGTTTCAAACATGCTGTGCATTGTGTCTTTTCTTCTGATTCTCAAACAAAAGTACTTATTCTTACAGGGTTTAAACCGATTGTGACCTCTTTTTTGTCTTTTTTATTATTTCTTCAACTTTTGCAAGTCTGATGAGGGTAGCCAACAAGAAGATTCTTTCGGTTGTTTGGAGAAGTGCATAAAAATAGATTATATTTGCAACCGTATAATATAAAAGGAGGAATAGTTATGTTTTCTATGTTCGATTGGCAACAGATGACGAGTGCTTTTATTGTGTTATTTGCCGTGATAGACATCATCGGGTCGATTCCTATTATCATCAACCTGAAAGAACAGGGCAAGCCGGTGAGCGCCATTAAGGCAACCCTGATTTCGGGAGCAATGATGGTGGCCTTTTTCTACGCAGGTGACATGATTCTGAAGCTTTTCCACGTGGACATTCAGTCGTTTGCGGTGGCCGGAGCCTTTGTTATCTTCCTGCTTTCGTTAGAGATGATTCTCGACATAGAGATATTCAAAAACCAAGGTCCTATTAAAGAGGCCACCCTGGTTCCTCTGGTCTTTCCCCTGTTGGCCGGTGCCGGCTCCTTCACCACACTGCTTTCTCTGCGTGCCGAGTATGCCAGCATCAACATCTTGATTGCCTTGCTGTTGAACATGATTTGGGTCTACATTGTGCTCCGACTCACGGGCCGGGTGGAGCGAATGCTGGGAAAGGGAGGCATCTACCTTATCCGCAAGTTCTTCGGTATCATTCTGCTGGCCATCTCCGTCCGTCTTTTCATGGCAAACATTACGCAGTTGATGGAAGCTTTCTAAAATCTGCCCTCTGTTTTCTCTTATTGACAAAGTGTCAAAATGATAATCAAACCGCCTGAGAATCGCTTATTTCGGGCCGAGGGAGGGCTTGGTGGATATTTTTAAAGTGAAAATAGCTTATCTCGCTGACTGATAGATACATCGCGAAATGTTTACAGAAATTCTAGAGGTGAATAACTGTTAAATTGCCTCAGATACCCTCTTCTCGACCGGAAGATTTAAACCTTTGCCCCCTAACATTTAAACCTTTTGCCCGGAAGTTTTAAACTTTTGAGGCAAAACTCTTAGACTTTTGCGCAAAAAGTATCGGTCTTTTGGCTCGAAAAGTGGGACTTTTCACCCAAAAGTCTCGGTGTTTTGACCAAAAACCTCAGTATTTTAAGCGGTAAAGATTAGGAAAGCGAGCTAGAATGGTCGTTTTTAAAAAGGTACAAGTTAGCGAATTCTTCTGTTTTCACACAATCCGTCACCGTTTCTTTGTTATTGCTATCAACTTGATAATCGCTTCCGCCACCCGATTCCTCGGTTTGAGGAGTCTCTTCGGGCAGTGTTTCCTCCTCGTCGCCCTCCTCTTCGTCGGCAAACGGGTTAGGGCGCTGAGGTCCCTTTCCTTTAAAGAAGATGGCACAAAGTGTTCCGGCAATGGCTCCGCTGAGATGACCTTCCCAAGAGGTGGTGGCTTTGGCAAAGTGTGGAAACATGTTCCACCAAAGGCCTCCGTATAAGAAAGTAATGAGCAAAGAGAGTGCAATCAGGGGGACATGCTTACGGAACAATCCACTGAAGAACAGAAAGAAAGCCAATCCGTAAATAATACCACTGGCCCCAATGTGCCAGCCCGGCTTACCAATGCAAAAGGTGAGCAGACCGCACCCAATCCAGATGGCATAGAAGATGTATGGGGCAATGTCGCGATAGAAATAGAAGAGACACCACGACAGAAAGAAGAAAGGCAGCGTGTTGGCCAAGAGATGTCGCAGCGAACTATGCACCAGCGGGTGGGCAAAGATGCCAAAAACACCCCGTTGCTCCAAGGGATAGACACCCAGCGGTTTGAAGTCCCAGCCCATGCCTATCTCCAAGAACTTCAGCAAGTAAAGCACCAACAGCAAGAAAAGCGGAATGGCTGCCGAAAGCAATATGCGTCTGATTTCCGGTTTCATACGGGTAACAAAAGTAGCGCATTTTAGGCAATCGCACCAATTATTTGCCTGAAAACGAAAAAAAAAGCCCTTTTTGTTTCTGCTTTGTACTTTAATTCGTATTTTTGGGCATCGCTTGCCAAAGGTGAGGTTTTAAAGGTCGAAAGCCTTACATCCAAACTTTCCGGCAGGCGCAAAAAGCTTTTGTATAATTAACCTTTAAATAATGCACAACTATGAGTTATTTACGATTTGACAAGACTCTGATGATCAATCTTCAGGAATCTTTGCCAAGGGAGATTCTGAGGACAAATCAGTCGGGGGCCTATCATTGTACAACAATTGTAGATTGTAACACACGCAAGTATCATGGGCTACTGGTTATCCCTTGCCCTAACTTGGACGATGAGAATCATGTGCTGCTCTCTTCTTTAGATGAAACGGTAATTCAGCACGGTGCGGAGTTTAACCTGGGGTTACACAAATATCAAGGAAACAATTATAGCCCAAACGGCCATAAGTACATCCGCGAATTTGATTGTGAAAAAATCCCCGCAACCACCTACCGTGTGGGTGGCGTGATTCTCCGCAAAGAGAAGATTTTCGTTCATCAGGAGAACCGCATCCTGATTCGTTACACCTTGGTAGATGCCCACTCGGCAACCACACTTCGCTTCCGTCCCTTCTTGGCATTCAGAAGCGTGCGTGAGTACACCCACGAGAATTCGCAGGCCAGCCGCGATTATCAAGAGGTGGAGAACGGAATCAAGACCTGCATGTACCCCGGTTACCCGGAACTGTTCATGCAGTTGAACAAAAAGAACACCTTCCACTTCCAGCCCGACTGGTATCGTGGCATTGAGTATCCCAAAGAACAAGAGCGCGGATATGACTTCAACGAAGACCTCTACGTGCCCGGATACTTTGAAGTGGACATCAAGAAGGGTGAAAGCATCGTCTTCTCGGCAGGTATCTCCGAGATTTCTCCCCGTCGCCTGAAGCAAATCTTCGAGGCCGAGGTAGAAGACCGTACACCCCGAAACAGTTTCTATCACTGTCTGAAGAACGCCGGCCGTCAGTTCCACAACAAGCAAGGTGAGAACCATTACATCCTGGCAGGCTATCCGTGGTTCAAGTGTCGTGCTCGCGACATGTTCATCGCCTTACCCGGCATCACGCTGGCAGTAGATGAACGCAATGAGTTTGAAACGGCTATGGACACGGCAGCCAAAGCCATCCGCCAGTTCATCAACGGTGAGACTGTGACTTACAAGATTTATGAAATGGAACATCCCGACGTGCTTTTGTGGGCCGTATGGTGTCTGCAACAGTTTGCCAAAGAGACTTCACGCACAGAGTGCAGAAAGAAGTATGGCGACTTGCTGGTAGAAATCATGCAGTTCATACTCGGTCGGAAACATGATAACCTCTTCCTCCATGAGAACGGACTGCTTTACACCAACGGTCGCGAAAAGGCTGTTACCTGGATGAACTCCACGGCCAACGGCCGTCCTGTAATCCCGCGTACCGGTTATGTGGTTGAAGTGAATGCCCTCTGGTACAACGCCCTCCGTTTTGTAGCAGACATGGTGCGTGAAGCAGGCGATATTGCCTTTGCCGACACACTGGACGAACAGGCAGAACTTACCGGACAGTCATTCGTGGAAGTATTCCGCAACGAGTACGGCTATCTGTTTGATTATGTTGACGGTTATATGATGGACTGGAGCGTTCGCCCCAACATGATATTCGCCGTAGCTTTCGACTACTCTCCATTGGACCGCAACCAGAAGAAACAAGTGCTTGACATCGTAACGAAGGAACTGCTTACTCCTAAAGGTCTGCGTACCCTCAGCCCGAAAAGTGGAGGCTATAACCCCAATTATGTAGGGCCTCAAATCCAACGCGATTATGCTTACCACCAAGGAACTGCTTGGCCGTGGCTCATGGGCTTCTATATGGAGGCTTACTTGCGCATCTACAAGATGAGCGGTGTATCTGTAGTAGAACGCTACATGGTTGGTATGGAGGACGAAATGACTTCACACTGCATCGGTGCAATACCGGAACTGTTTGACGGAAACCCGCCATTCAAGGGACGTGGAGCCGTATCGTTTGCCATGAATGTGGCAGAGATTCTGCGCATCTTGAGATTATTGTCTAAGTATAATCAACAATGAGAGGAGGAACAAAATGAAAGTTTTAATGTTTGGATGGGAATTTCCTCCCAAAATATATGGCGGTCTGGCCGTTGCTTCGTATGGTATCACTAAGGGCTTAAGCTTACAGGGCGATGTGGAAACTACGTTCTACATGCCTCGTCCGTGTGGCGAAGAAGAGAAGTTCTTAAAGATAAGAGCCATGAATCAAGTGCCTATTGTTTGGCGTGATGTGGACTACAACTATCTGAAAGAACGCTTGAACGGACTGATGACACCGGAAGAGTATTACGAATATCGCAACCATATCTATGCCGACTTTTCATACATGCCCGTAAATGACTTGGGATGCATGGAGTTTGGTACTGGTTACAGTGGCAATTTACCGGAAGAAATCAACAACTTCTCCATCATTGCCGGTGTAGTAGCCCGCCAGCAGGAGTTCGATATTATTCATGCGCACGACTGGTTGACCTTCCCCGCAGGCGTACATGCCAAGATGGTAAGTGGCAAACCTCTCTGCATCCATGTGCATGCTACAGACTTTGACCGTTCGCGCGGTAAGGTGAACCCGACGGTTTACTCTATTGAAAAGAACGGTATGGATCATGCGGACTGCATTATGTGTGTGTCTGAACTGACTCGTCAAACGGTAATCCATCAATATCATCAAGACCCGCGTAAGTGCGTAGCTATGCACAATGCCGTTTATCCGCTTTCGCAAGAGTATCAGGAGATACCGCGTCCGAAGCATGATAAAGAGAAAGTGGTAACCTTCCTGGGACGTATCACCATGCAGAAGGGACCGGAATACTTTGTGGAAGCCGCAGCTTTGGTACTTCAGCGTACCCGCAACATCCGCTTTGTAATGGCCGGTAGCGGTGACATGATGAACGCCATGATAAATCTGGTAGCCGAAAGAGGCATTGCTGACCGTTTCCACTTCCCTGGCTTTATGAAAGGAAAGCAGGTGTATGAGGTCTACAAGAACAGTGATGTGTTTGTAATGCCCTCCGTCTCCGAACCCTTTGGCATCGCTCCGTTGGAGGCCATGCAGTGTGGTACGCCATCCATCATCTCCAAGCAATCGGGTTGTGGCGAAATTCTGGATAAGGTAATCAAGACCGATTACTGGGACATTCACGCCATGGCAGATGCCATTTACTCCATCTGTACAAACCCGTCGCTCTTCCAATACTTACAAGAAGAGGGTATCAAAGAGGTGGATGAGATTACTTGGGAGAAGGTTGGCTTGCGTATTCGCGCCTGCTACGATGAGTTACTTAAGAAATAAACGGTAAATAATAAAACAATAATAAAATGAGAACTATCTGTCTTTATTTTGAGATACATCAAATTTGTCATCTGAAACGTTATCGTTTCTTTGATATAGGCACTAATCATTACTATTATGATGATTATGCCAACGAAACCAGTATCAACGATGTGGCCGAGCGCTCATACATTCCGGCACTGAGTACGTTGATTGAGATGGTGAAAAGCTCGAACGGTGCCTTCAAAGTAGCTTTGTCCATTTCCGGTGTTGCGCTAGAACAGTTGGAAATCCATGCACCGGCCGTAGTAGATCTGTTGCATCAGTTGAACGACACCGGCTGTTGTGAATTCCTGGCCGAGCCATATTCTCACGGTCTCTCTTCTTTGGCTAATGAAGATTGCTTTAAGGAAGAGGTGATGCGTCAGAGTGCCAAGATGAAGCAAGTGTTTGGCAAAGCACCGAAAGTACTCCGCAACTCAAGTTTGATTTACTCTGACGAGATTGGTGCCACCGTGGCTTCCATGGGCTTTAAGGGTATGCTGACCGAGGGTGCTAAGCACATCTTGGGATGGAAGAGTCCGCACTACGTGTACCATTGTAACATGAATCCGAAGTTGAAACTATTGCTGCGTGACTATAAGTTGTCTGACGACATCAGTTTGCGCTTCTCTAATTCGGAATGGAATGAGTACCCCTTGTTTGCAGACAAATACATCGGCTGGATTGATGCGTTACCGCAAGAGGAACAGGTTGTAAACATCTTCATGGAACTCTCTGCATTGGGCATGTATCAACCGCTTTCTTCAAACATATTGGAATTCTTGAAAGCATTGCCCGCTTGTGCCAAAGCCAAGGGCATAACCTTCTCTACTCCGACTGAGGTTGTTACCAAGTTGAACTCTGTATCTCAGTTGGATGTTCCCTATCCGATGTCTTGGCTGGATGAAGAGCGTGATACCAGCTGCTTCCTGGGTAACGTGATGCAACGTGAAGCCTTTGATAAGCTGTATAGTGTTGCCGAACGTGTCCACATCTGCACTGACCGTCGTATCAAACAAGACTGGGATTATCTGCAGGCCAATGACAACTTCCGTTTCATGACTACCAAGCAGAGTGGAGTGACACTGTATCGTGGCATCTATGACTCTCCATACGATGCTTTCACTAACTACATGAACATCTTGGGCGACTTCATCAAACGAGTGGATTCACTCTATCCCGTAGACATCGACAATGAAGAGTTGAATGCACTTCTGACTACCATTAAGAACCAAGGTGAAGAAATTGCCACCTTGCAAAAGGCTTTGGACAAGCTGCAAGCTAAGCAGGAGAAGGAGAAGAAAGCTGCTGAGAAGAAGGCTGCCAAAGAGAAAGCAGACAAGGAAGCTCCTAAGGCCAAGGCTGCAAAGGCTGAATCTAAGGCTGTTAAGAGCGAACCTAAGGCTGCGAAAGCTCCCGCTAAGAAAGTTTCAAAGAAGAAAGAAGCTTAATCTATTGCTCATAAGTAAGACAGCCCGGCTTTATGATGGAAGCCGGGCTGTCTGTTTTATGTAGGTAGCAGCTTACACAGTATCGGTTTGTGCTACCAAGAAGTATTTATTCCTTGATGTAAGCGTTATAGATGGCGTTAGTAAGAGACTTCAAGAAACTCTTGTCCTTAACTGAGGTGTAGCCGTTTGTCATGGCAACAATACCCCAACCATCGGCCGGACTCCAAATCATGATACTGTTCAAACCATACGCACCACCGGTGTGGCCGACGGGGTAATGGCCGGAAGTATTATATTTCTCATCGTCGATGTAGTCTACAAACTCTTTCAGGCAGAGTCCGTATTGATCCTCACCATCGTTCTTAATCATCCAAACCGGTGTTTGCATAGCTTTGGCACTCTCTTCTGAGATGATACGGGTTCCGTTATAAGTACCATAGTTCATGTGCATCATCATATAGACGGCCAAGTCGTGCGCAGAAATCTTCACGCCTCCTGTCGGAGAGAAGATAGGAGCCGAGTAGCCGAATACATAGTTAGGCATATCCTCAGAACGGCTTCTGTAAGCCCCTTCTGAAGCTACATATTCATCACCTCTGCGATTGTAGATGATGGCAAACTTGCTTGCATCCAGTGAGTCGATGTTGTGACCACCATACAATCCCAACTTGTGGATGACGTTGGCTCTTACATAGTCATCGAAGCGTACGCCAGAAACCTTCTCCAAGATGGAACCGGCCAGGTTCAAGCCCATGTTTGAATAGTTATAACCTTCGCCCGGTTTATACTCGAAGTAGGATTCTATGCAGTCACCATAAACAGCCGGATTCAGGTGATCCAGCGTGAAGTAATCCTCTTTGTCTCTGATACTTGAGGTATGAGAGAGAATCATTTTCAGCGTGATGGGCACATCAGGATGGTGCGGGTTTCTGATACGGAAGCCAATCAGGTCACTCACATCATCATCCAATGAGATTACTCCTTGGTCAACCAGTTGCAAAAGTGAGGTTGCTGTGAAAGATTTTGAGATGGAAGCAATACGCATGATGTCGTCATTCTGGAGTGGTGTCTGTGTACTAAGGTCTTTGTAGCCAAATGATTGATTGTACACAATCTTTCCATCCTTAACGATGGCGGCCGAGATACCTACTGCCTGAAACTCGTCCATAACACTTTTAATGGCCTGATTGGTTCGCTCTTCCGCAGACGGAGAACATGCCGCAAACAACATCACGGCAGCGGCAATGCCTAAGAAAAATTTAGAGATACGCATGTTTGATTTATTAAAAGGTTGAAAATTTCCCCAAATGTAGGCATTTCTAAAGATGTAACCCACTTTTTTGCTCACTTCTTTCCCACTTTTCTTCCAAACACTCTTTTCCCGGATGTTTAACCCAAAGTATTTACCTTATAAATATATTGTCGTAGTATTCATTTCTCTTTTATTTTGATAGTAACATGAAAATATACAGTGAATTACTTGCTTATTTATCTATTTTCCCCTATTATTGCAAATGATAATTTGTTTTAAACCCCAAAATAGAGTGTTATGAAGCAGAAATTGAAATGGCCGAATCGTGTGATATTACTCTCCTTTTGTGTAATCTTGCTATTTGTTTCATGTGCAGGGAATAAAGAATCAACGAATCAAGGTGTAATAGTATTGAAACCGGAAACTTGTAAGGATTACCTTTTTACGCATTTTGTGGTTGACAAAATCACCCCCATCGAAACAAACGATAATTTTCTGCTTACCCGTTTAGATAAGGTAATTCGTACTTCTGAGGGGGTGTTGGTATTCTCTAAAAGTGATGGAATAGTAGCTCTTATTGATGAAGATAGTGGAAAGTTGATTTCTAAGATACGGAGAATAGGAACCGGACCGGGTGAATATAGGAAGATAGTAGATATTGCCTACAACGAGGAGGAGAAACAAATCTTTATCTTTAATGACTATCAGAAATTACAAAGCTTTGATTTGCTGGGAAATTTTCTCTCTGAAATAGAAGTGGATGAGTTGTATGAGACAATTACTTATAACGATGGTCAGGTTCTTTTTCATTGTCCCGGAGAAGGATATGCGTCTTATCCCTATGTCGTTGCTATGTATCACTTGAATGAGAAGAGCTGGAAGAAATATGCTAAAGATATTGCGCTAGAATTTCCCATCAGAAGTAAAGGGGATGAAATGGTGGGTAGTAAACGAGTGTGGATAAGTGCAAATCTGGATAATGTCTTGTACACATTTGAAAGGGATGAGTTGATTCCGCAATATAGAATTGATACTCCTATGCTTCAACGTGATGATGAAACAGCCAAACTGGTAGCAAGTAATTTGATGGAAGGGCATAAAGAAATAGGTCAAAAACGATTACTGTATAGTTTGAATTCCATACGAGAAACAGACAAACATGTTATTTTTAGAAGTAATCTGTATGAACTCTATTTCTTGGATAAGCAATCCGGTAAGTTGTACAAAGAAAAACCAATGGTTCAACAATGGTTCTGCTTGAGTGCTAATGACTATATCCCTCATGTTGGTAATGACAATAGTTTGATGTTTCTTCTTACCGCTAAAAAGTGGTTATATGAGACATCTATGAATAATCTCGTTCCAGAAGTAAGAAAAACGGCTGACAGCATTCAGATTTCAGAGGATAGCAATCCTATACTGATTCTTCTTAAGGAGAAGTAATGGAAGCATAGATAAAACTAAACATTGTACAGCTCAAGCCCTAGCGTGCTTGGGCTGTGTTGTTTTATGGCTTACCGACTTTATCGAGCATAAAAAAGCACGAACTTATTACAATCATAAATTCGTGCTTCACGGGGATATGTCTGTATCAGTTACACTTATAATATAATAAGGTGTAGTCTGTTATCAGTTGTTGAAACGTGTGTATGTTACTTCTAGCTTCAGTGCATCACCTTCTTCTCCGCCTTGTAACTTGGCGTAACCGGGTTTCAGGTCGTTTTGGATTCCGGTGATGGTACTGCTGTTATTAACATCGTAGGTAACGGTAACGGGAATGAGTAAAACTTTGTCCCAGTCTTTGGTTGCTTCGTCGGTACTCCATTTCTCCTCCCAAGCGGCTTCGTCCCAGCTACTTCCGGCAGCTTTTTGAGCCTCTTTCTTGGCCTCCATTTTCTCTTCAATACAGGTAGTTACCAGTCGGGCAATGTTCTCAAACGTGTATTGGTTGGCAACTACGGCACCGTGTGTAGCAGTATAAGAGGTTACGTTATCTATCACATTATTCGATTCGAAGAACTCTTTGAAGTCTTGTTTTCTTATTAGCAACACTTCGCTGGGAATTCCCATACTGAACTCATACTTGCTTACTCGACTGTAGTTATTGAAACTTAGCTTAACAGCGTTCAGTGTATCGCTGGCTAAGTCTTCATGAATAGCCTCATAAGGCAGTTGAGCCTCGGTAAAGATACCGGCCGGTGACTTGATATAAGTGTGATTTTTCTCTTCAGCCTTCACCTTAATCATGTCAGAATTGAGGAACTCATTGGCCTGAATAACCTCCTTAGTAGAGGCAAACAGAGTCTTCATACTGTTATAGATGGAGTCTGTTCCGTCTTGCTTCTTCAGAGCGACACCGGTTGTATCGTTGATATAGTGGAAACAGAGTTGCAGTTGAAGGTCTACACGGTCTATGTAAAGAATGGTTCCATCACCATAGTCACTCTTGATATAGACGCCTTTAAATACATTGTCGATAAAGGCTTTGGAATTCTTAAAGTATTCAGGATGTTCTCTGTACACCTTTAAAATTCTGTCTTCTCCGAACTCTTTTCTATCCAACGTGAAAGATACATTGGGATAGTAGGTGTATTCACCATAAATATCTGTAGCATAGCGAATAGAATCGGGTACGGTGGCATCGTATGCAGAGTAGGCTTTACGTCCTAACAGTGAAGCACTGTTGAAACGATTATAATACTCTTCCGGGTCGATGTTAGTATAACGATTCTTTTCCAGTTTCTTATCAAGTTCATATACACTCATGCGGCATGCGTTCAGAGAGTCTCCAAACCAGGTAGAGTAATAAACTACTAACTTGGCTGCAAGTACCGAGTCCTTGACCAAAGAGCCGGTTCCGGTTTGGGTTACGGGGTCATATTTATAGACTTCGGGTATTTCAAAGTGATCAGTACAGTTAAGTTCTGTCAGAAAGCTGGCCTCATAGTATCCAAATTCGGGGTCAGAGAATTTGCCTACATAGCCAGTACTTGTCTTTGCATAAACTGAATCAGCCACAAAAGAACGGGTCTTGACGTCGTAAACAGTGGTATGTGCAGAGATGTTGTCATCACCGGGAAGCATCTCCAAACCTAGGGTTCCGGTGGTATCATCGCAACCGAAGAATGTCAGGACTGCCAGAAGCAGTGTTCCTAGAAATCTTACGTTCATAGTCTTTTTGAATTTATCGATATTATTCTTTGTCCGTTTCCCATATCTTGTCGTAGAACTCATTGCAAGCATCGGCAAATGTATCGGGAGCTTGGTATGCCAGGAAAGGTTTTCCTGATTGGCGTGCATATTCCAATACCTCTTCGTTGATATGCTCACTATGCTGTACAATGCCGTCTGAGAAGTCGATGGCAAGTTTGCTCAGCGTAACATAGTCGATGGGATCTTTCAGACTTGATACATCCTTTTTAGCCACTCCTTTAAGCATCAGTTTGGCAGGATAATCGCTATGGAAAGGTTGTTTGAAGTCTTCTTCGTAGAGTGAGAATATCACTTTCGAGTTACGGAACGAAGGTTCATCCTTGTATGCCTTCTTAATATAGAGCGGAGCAAGGGAAGTCAGCCATCCGTGACAGTGGATTACATCGGGACACCAACGCAACTTCTTCACTGTTTCCAGCACACCACGTGCGTAGAAGATAGTACGTGCATCGTTATCTTCATACTCGTTACCGTTCTCATCTACTATTTGCAGACGTCTTTGGAAGTAGTCATCGTTGTCGATGAAGTAGACCTGCATACGTGCCGATGGAATGGATGCAACTTTGATAATCAGCGGATGGTCGGTATCATCGATGATAAGATTCATACCGGAAAGGCGTATCACTTCGTGCAGTTGGTTTCTGCGTTCGTTAATGTTGCCCCACTTTGGCATAAAGGTACGAATTTCTCTACCTTTCTCTTGTATGGCTTGTGGCAGGTGTCTACCTACAAGCGACATCTCTGTTTCTGCTACGTAAGGAGTAATCTCTTGGGTAATGAATAATACTTTATTTGCCTTTGTCATAATATAGCAATGTTCTCAATTATGGCGCAAAGATACGAAAAATAGCTCAAAAACAGCTCTTTTCTTTCTCCTATAAAACCTTATGTTTTGTTAAGCGATTGTGCATCAACGTTAAAAGGGAGTGTTTTGTAACATCTCTTTCTCGTCTTATAGACATTCTTTTGCTACTTTTCTTCTTTATCTGCTAAATATTGCCTTATTTTGCACCGTTTTTCAGAAACGAACAATATTCAGATGAAAATGACAGTTGTACATACTATCAGCGACTTGCAGACAGCTCTCTCTGCGTTGCGTCAGCAAGGGAAGGTGATAGGTTTGGTGCCCACTATGGGTGCACTTCATGCCGGACATGCCTCATTGGTCAAGCGTTCGGTAGCAGAGAATGATGTTACAGTGGTTAGTATCTTTGTAAATCCCACGCAGTTTAACGACAAGAACGACTTGGAGAAGTATCCTCGCACACTGGAGGCTGATTGCCAGTTGCTTGAGGATTGCGGTGCCACGTTTGCCTTTGCCCCGTCGGTTGCCGAGATGTATCCTCAGCCTGATACCCGCCGGTTCAGTTATGCACCTTTGGATACGGTGATGGAGGGTGCCTTTCGCCCGGGTCACTTCAATGGTGTATGCCAGATTGTGAGCAAACTGTTCGATGCCGTACAACCGGACAGAGCCTATTTTGGTGAGAAGGACTTTCAGCAACTGGCCATCATTCGCGCCATGGTGAAGGATCTGAACTATTCCTTGCAGATTGTGGGATGCCCCATCGTTCGTGAGGCTGATGGCTTAGCGATGAGCAGTCGTAACACACGCTTATCTGCCGAGGAGCGAAAAAATGCTCTCAAAATATCTCAGACATTGTTCGAAAGTCGTACCTTTGCAGCCACACATTCGGTGGCAGATACTTGTGAGTTCGTGGAACAGAGCATTAACAATGCAACCGGTTTGCGCCTGGAGTACTTCCAGCTGGTAGACGGGAACACACTGCAACCCATACAAGCGTGGGACGATACGACTTATGCCGTTGGGTGCATCACAGTCTTCTGCGGGGATGTGCGTCTGATAGACAATATTAAATATAAGGAATAAGTATAGAAGGGTTTATAGAGATGATGATAGAAGTATTGAAGTCGAAGATACATTGTGCCCGCGTAACAGAGGCTAATCTCAACTACATGGGGAGTATTACTATCGACGAAGACTTGATGGATGCCGCTAACATGATTGCAGGCGAGAAGGTCTACATTGCAGATAATAATAACGGCGAGCGCTTCGAAACGTACATTATCAAGGGCGAACGAGGGTCAGGAAAGATTTGTCTCAACGGTGCGGCGGCTCGTAAGGTGCAGCCCGATGACATTGTCATTATCATGTCTTATGCCTTGATGGACTTTGAAGAGGCGAAGCATTTCAAGCCTACTATTGTATTCCCTGATCCTACTAACAATAGCATAGTAAGATAATTTTTTATCATGGTTTAAGTTATATTACATTGGCCCTGCCCGCTTGTGAAAGTCGGCAGGGATTTTTCTTATCTCCCTACCGACTACTTACTGATATCCCTACCGGCTACTAACAGATATTCCTACCGGCTACTTACCGATGTTCCTGCCGACTCCTTACTGATTTTCTTACCGATTACTTACCGATGTCCCTACCCGACTGTTCCCTTACAGATAGTCTTCCAGCAGCAGGATGTCGTCGGAGGTGATACCGTGTCCCTCCAGCTGATGGATATCCTGAGCGAAGGCATCGAGGAACTTCTGCTTGTCACCATGTGCGGCTATCGACTTTTGATAGAAGTCGACGGCTTGCAGCAGATTGCCTTGTGCCCATGAGGCGTGGCCGGCGTTCATGTAGTCGTTGGCAGTGGGTTCCTTGTCTAACACCTTATTATAATATATAAGAGAGGATTGATACTTCCGTGTGACGAAGAGGCACCAACCGAGGGCGCGATAGCCTTTGAGATTGTGTTCGTCCAGGTAGATGAGCTTGTAGAGATACTTCAGGGCATCCTCATATTTATCCTCCTCAATCAGGCAGATGGCGATGGTGTAGAGCAGGGTCAGATTCTCCGGCTCTGCCTTTTCCACCTGCTTGTAGAGCTGTAGTGCCTTGCCATAGTAGTGCAGTTTGCGGTAGCAGGCGGCCATGTGACGGAGTGTCCACAGATGATCCGGTTTCAGCACATCAGCCTTGCGGTAGGCCTGGATGGCATTACTGTATTCTTTCCGCTCCTGATAGCAGTATCCCAGCTTCTGAAACAGGTCGGCGTCTATACTTCCCAGGTCACTAATCATGATGTAGATGTAAAGCGCTTCATCATGATGGTTGTTAGCGAAGAGGAACTCGGCCACCGGCCTCAGCAGCTCGGGCTTCCACATAAATTCGAATACGGGGATAGCATAGAGGTCGAGCACCTCCAGATAGAGGTTTCTGAAGTCACTTTTCCACGGTGAGAGGAAGAAGAGGCGATAGAGGTCTTGCAGGTAGTGATTGCTCAGCATGTCGGGTTGCAGGGTCTGGGTGCGCAGACCGGCGAGCTGCTCGTCGTCCAGATCCTCCAGACTACCGATGCCGGACATCTGACCCATCATTGCCTCCTGCTGTTCCGGACTGATGCGGTTAAGTATCTGACAGAGTGAGTATTTATCGCTGTCACAGAAGAAGGGCGAGTCCAGCATCAGGCTTACCATCGAGGGTTTCCCATTGTTCTGTGGTGGGAAGAGGTCGAGGAGCGACGAGTGGTAACGGTCGAATGGCAGCAGCCAGTTGCACGGGTTGTGGAAGAAGGCGCCACTCTTTAGCTGCGAGAAGGTACTCAGGTAGATGTCCGCCCCCTTCTTCTGCAACTGGCCCATCTCCTCAAGCTTGTCGTAGAAGCCGGTACGGTCGGCCTCCTGCTCCCAGTCGGGGTTATAGTTGTACTCGTCCAGACAAAACTCCTCTGTGCCATAGGCCTTTCCGCGCATCCGTTCGGCTCCCTTCATCATGCCGGGGATGATTTCTTCCCGCATCTTCTTATCCACATTCTCGGTCTCCTGGCACTGCAACATCTGTAGGTAGATGCGCTGCACCGCTTGGGCAAAGTCGGGTTGCCGGTTCAGGCATTCCAGCCGTTGCTCCACCTCGGTGTACAGCTCCATCTGTTCGGGGTGTGAGATGAGGATAAAGACGATGCCTACCAGGGCACGCTGACGGATGAGTTCCTGGTGGTGTGAGTAGGCGTCTGTGAGCCAGAGGAACTTGGGCAGGTCGAAGCAGGTCATTAGGCTGAGGGTGATGGCACTGACCATGAGGGCGAGGTCGTTCACCAAGAGGAGTTCCGAGCGGAGGAATGCCGCTGCCTGCTGTGCCTCCTCAGGCGTCCAGCGGTTGTTGCGCCAAATGGTGAGGAAGAGGTAGTGATTGGTCTCTTCGTGATGCTTCTGCACCTGTTTCAGACGGTTTACATCATTGGGTATCAGGCTGCATACGGCCAGGTCGTCGCGTATGGACTCTAAGGTTTCCAGCCAGTAGTCCAGCCCTCGTCCGGCGGGGATGCCCTTGCGGTTGTTGCGCAGGGCGTGATAGTAGCTGATGGAGGCCTTGTCCAGTAGTGCGAGGTGCAGCTCGGCCGCTATCTCCCACATCTCGCGCAACAGTTTCTTGTAGAGGGTGGGACGCTCTACGTCCTCCACGCCCTGTACGAAGTATTCCAGCATGTAGCGATACGACGTCTGAATCTGCTCCAAACGGTTCTGCAGGTCCCACCGACCACAATCTTTCAGTAACTCCGCTGCCTGTTCCATGGCAGCCCGCAACCGCTTTTGCAGCAGCAATGAAATAAGGTCGTCATAGCTATCGTCTATACTATCTCTATTCATAATACCTCCTGATTTTAATGAACGGTACAAAAGTAATAAATATTTAGCAGACTCCCATAGTTTTTGGCAGAAAAACTTCACTTTCTTTTCCTTGGTTGCATCGAGTGCCTCAGCAGCGACTTCTCCCTGAAAAGGCCATTTTTGGCACCTCGAACCCCCGTCAGAAGGCATTCTGAAGGGGGTGCTAATGAGACCCCGTGTCTCACCACCTATGAGACCCCGTGTCTCACCACTCATGAGACCCCGTGTCTCATCAACCATGAGACCCCGTGTCTCATTGGTGGTCAGATACCGTGTCTCATTAGCGGCCTCTCCTCGGTCTCATTTTCCCACTTTTCAGGGTGAAATCATCGGTCGGACTAATGGTAATGCTTCTTTACAGATTACTGATGTGCCGATGGCAAATAAAAAGGTCGGCATCGTTAACCGATACCGACCTCGTGATGTGTCTTATTATTATATAAGGTGTACTGATGTTCAGCCTCTCACCTGTGCCTCCACCCACTTGCGTGCGTTGACAAAGGCCTCAATCCAAGGAGTGACCTCATCCTCGGGACGCGGGTAGTAACCGCACTGCCAGGGGAAGATGGTGCGCTCGGGGTGAGGCATGATGGCAAGGTGACGTCCGTCGGCGCTAGCCAAGGCTGCCACTGCGTAGCTGGAGCCGTTGGGGTTGGCCGGGTAATCCTTGTAGGTGAACTTGGCCACTACGTTATAAGCCTCTTCCGGCATAGGCAAGTGGAACTTACCCTCACCGTGGGCCACCCAGGTGCCTATCTTATATCCGGCCAGTGAACCGAACATGACGCTGTTGTTCCGGGGAATGGTGAGTGACACGAAGTTGCTCTCGAACTTGTGCGAGTCGTTGTGCAGCATCTTGGCACGCTTGTCGGCGGGGTGTTCCGGGTTAATCAGTCCCAGTTCAATCATCAGCTGGCAACCGTTGCAAACACCCAGTGAAAGCGTGTCTTTGCGGGCATAGAACTTGTCCAGTGCCTCCTTTGCCTTCGGGTTGTAGAGGAACGCGCCTGCCCATCCTTTGGCCGAGCCGAGCACGTCTGAGTTGGAGAATCCGCCGCAGAAGGCAATGACGTTGACGTCCTCCAGTGTCTCACGTCCACTGATCAGGTCTGTCATGGTGACATCCTTCACGTCGAAGCCTGCCAACCAGAAGCTATAAGCCATCTCACGCTCACTGTTTGTTCCCTTCTCACGGATAACGGCGGCTTTCAGACCACTGGCCTCGCGACGGTCGGGGTTCAATCCCCATTGTGCCAACTTGCCGGTAAAGGTCTCTCCAAAGGCCAGATCCAGGGGCTGTTGCTTGTAGTTCTCGAAGCGCTCCTTGGCCTTGCCATTGAAGCTCTGCTTGCGATCCATCAGGTATGAGGTAGAGTACCACACATCGCGCAGGTGATCGATGCCGAACTGATAGTCGTAACCATCTTTGCTCACCATGATGTGACGCTCCTCTGCGGGGGTACCGAGCTTGACATACCCTACTCCGGCATCGTCCAACACCTTCTTCACGCGGGGTGCATCCTGGTCTGACACCTGGATAACCACACCGGGGTTCTCGGCAAAGAGAGCCTGAACAATGTCGCAGCCCTGCAACTTATCGAGGCAGATGTTCATACCGCCCTCAACGTTGGCAAAACACATCTCCAACAAGCAGGTCAACAAGCCTCCGGCAGAGATGTCGTGCCCTGCCATCACCAGTCCCTCGTTCACCAACTGTTGCACGGCGATGAAGGCATCGCGGAAGTACTCCGGATTCTGTACCGTCGGCACATCGCTACCTATCTTATTAAGGCTCTGAGCAAAGGCCGAACCACCGAGCTGAAGCTTGTCGAACGAGAAGTCGATATGGTAGAAGCGGCTCTTGGGACAATTCTTCATCACGGGTGACACAATCTTGCGGATGTCGCTCACCTCACCACCGGCCGACACGATGACAGTTCCCGGGCTGATGACCTTGCTGCCATCGGGGTACTTCTGCGTCATGGAAAGGGAGTCTTTACCGGTAGGAACATTGATTTCAAGGGCACAACAGAAGTCGCTCAAAGCCTTCACAGCCTCATAGAGTCGGGCATCTTCACCCTCTTGTGCGCGACAAGGCCACATCCAGTTGGCAGAGAGGCTGACACTATCCAGTCCTTCGGCCAACGGTGCCCATACCAAGTTAGTCAACGCCTCGCTGACAGAGAGCACCGAACCCGCAGCCGGATCTGCCAAAGCTGCCTGAGGAGCATGTCCCAAGGAAGTGGCGATACCCTTCTTGCCACGATAGTCTAACGCCACGGCACCACAGTCACTCAACGGCAACTGCAACTCGCCCTGGCACTGCTGACGAGCCACGCGACCTGTCACACAACGGTCTACTTTGTTGGTCAGCCAGTCCTTGCATGCCACAGCCTCTAACTGCAGTACGCGCTGTATGTACTCATCGAGCTTGGTGATGTCGTAAGTCACCACATCGTACTTGTGCTCGACACGTTTGTCAATCATGTAAGTCTTAGGGGAGGAACCGAACATCTGATCCACAGCCAAGTCGAACGGACGAACTCCATCTGCCTGCTCAAAAGCAAAGCGATGGTCGCCGGTAGTCTCGCCTACGGTGTACATCGGGGCACGCTCACGCTCAGCAATCTTCTGTACGTGGTCGATGGCCTTCTCATCAATAAGCAAGCCCATACGTTCCTGGCTTTCGTTAGCAATAATCTCTTTGGCACTCAATGTCTGGTCACCAATAGGCAGTTTGTCCATGTGGATAAGTCCGCCACACTCTTCCACCAACTCACTGAGGCAGTTGACGTGTCCCGCTGAACCGTGGTCGTGGATAGAGACGATAGGATTCTCCTCTTCCTCACAGAGGGCACGCACCACATTATAGGCACGCTTCTGCATCTCAGCATTGGCACGCTGCACGGCATTCAACTCAATGCCTGAGGAGTAACGTCCCGTCTCAACCGATGATACCGAGCCGCCTCCCAAACCGATGCGATAGTTATCACCACCAATCACCACTACCTTATTGCCTGCCTCGGGTTTACCCTTCAGACAGTCGCGCTGAGTACCGTAACCCACACCGCCTGCCAGCATGATAACCTTATCGTAAGCATAGAGCGGCTCCGAAGCATTCTCTTGGTGCTCAAAGGTGAGTACCGAACCGCAGATAAGCGGCTGTCCGAACTTGTTGCCAAAGTCGCTGGCACCGTTGGAAGCCTTGATAAGTATCTGCTCCGGTGTCTGATACAACCACTTGCGCACAGGGAATATCTCTTCCCACTCGCGTCCCTCTTCACTACGGGGATATGAGGTCATGTAAACAGCTGTTCCGGCAATAGGCCACGAGCCTTTACCACCACCCATACGGTCGCGAATCTCACCACCCGTACCGGTAGATGCACCATTGAAAGGCTCTACCGTAGTGGGGAAGTTATGCGTCTCGGCCTTCAGAGAGATAACACTCTTGATGTCTTTCACCTGGAAATAGTCAGGTTTGGAGTGGTCAGCCGGTGCAAACTGCTCAATGACGGGACCTTCGGCAAAGGCCACATTATCCTTATAGGCAGAGATTATCTTATTGGGATTCTCCTGAGTCGTCTTCTTAATCATCTGGAAGAGAGAAGACTCCTGCTCCACACCATCAATAATAAAGGTGCCACCGAAGATTTTGTGACGGCAGTGTTCTGAGTTGATTTGAGCAAAGCCGAACACTTCACTGTCAGTCAACTTACGACCGAGGTCTTGCTCCACCTTCTTCAGGTAGTCCATCTCCTCGCGGCTCAGTGCCAGACCTTCTTGTTCATTATAAGCCTCCAGGTCTTCAATGTAGACAATCGGTTCAGGCTGACGGTTGGTGGTAAACACCTGTTGGTCCAACCCCTTATACATGCGTTGCAGCATAGGGTCAAACTCAGCATCTTCATTGTCCACAGGGAAGTACTCTTCGATACGCAAAATGCCGTCGAGACCCATATTCTGAGTAATCTCCACGGCATTTGTGCTCCACGGTGTAATCATTTCGCGTCGTGGGCCAACGAAGCAGCCTTTCAGGTTTTCTTCACTCTCGGTTTTGGCATCGCCAAACAGCCAACACAGTTTATCGCTGTCGGCTTGTGCTAATGCGTTCTTGCTCTCTACGGCAATCACGCTTTGTTGCGGGGTTCTGAAAAAGAGAATCATATCTGATGTTTTATGTTATAGCTTGAAATTTGAAGTCACAAAGATAGTGCTAATTGGATGCACTGCAAAAAAACTTGCACGAAAACAGACTCAAAACTTCTTCTGCTTTCATTTCTGCACTCTTTAAAGGAGCCTTTCAAGCTTGTTACAAAACACAGAGACACGGAGACGCAGAGTTTAAAATTAAGAGCCAAAACTTAAAATATTTCTCTGTGCCTCCGCGTCTCTGTGTTCACCCCCACACATCACCTTCATGAGAGGGCTTCAAAAAAGAACTCCCCGCGTTATCACAACGCAAGGAGTCCGAAGCAAACAAATTAACAAACACGCCCCGCAACCTTCTCTTACGAGAGATGAACCGCAAAAGAAGGGGAAGTTGCGGGGGAGTCTCTTTATGACTTTACTAAGTCTTATTCTTTTACCACTGTATAATATACATCACCGTTGGCATCTGCTTCAGTGCTTTCTACCTTGTAGCCACTTGCCACAAAGTTAGTGTTCGCACCTTCAGAAAGGTTGTTGGCCGGGTTGAAGTTCTTATAAGTACCACCCTTCACAATAATGCTGTTGGGGTTGGCTGCATAAGAAGCATCGTTTACGTTCAGCACCCAGTACTGACCGGCTTCTTTTACTTCGGCAGCAAAGTTACCGCCCCAAATAAGGATTTCACCACCCTTGGCATAGATGCAATCGTTACGCAAGTCATTGTCTGCACCAACCCAGTAAGAGCCACCACAGATCACCACTTTACCACCTTTTGCCCATACAGCTACAGAAGATGTATTTCCTTCGGTTGCTGCCTTCACTTCGCCTTCGCCGGTAATGATGAGTTCGCCACCTTCAACTACCAGTGCGTCAACAGTACTCTCAATGTTATATGAGTTCAGGTTCAGCACTACAGACTGACCGGTTTTAACGGTTATCGAATCCGTAGTATAGATGTTGGCAGTCAGATTCACCGCTTTACCGGCCTCCACTGCAGCCATCAACTCTTCATAAGTAGCAGCATTGGTCTCAATCTTCTTCACCTCATATACAGTTTCACCGGTTGTTGCATCGGTTGTTGCCACGCTGTAGTAACCGGCAGCCACAAAGTTGGTATTGGCACCTTCGGCCTTGTTGTCCTGCGGATTGAAGTTAGCAAACTTACCACCCTTCACAATCATCTGGGCAGTGTTTCTGTTCTTGTCACTCTTGTTCAACAAGTAACGTAGTGGCTGACCTTCGGGCACATCAACCATTGCGGTCGCATTGTTGTAGAAGTAACCACCATTGATAGTCACCTTGCCGCTCTCCTTCACATAGACGCCACCATTTTCATAACCTTGGTCATCCTTACCTGTGCTGAACTTACCACCGTTGATTTCCAGTTCACCGGAGCAAATGGCAATAAATCCTGAACCGTCCACAGCCTTCATCTCACCCTTATCGGCATTGATGGTCAGCTTGGCACCGGCATTTACGATAACAGCATCCACATCCTTGGCAGCTGTAATGTTGAAGTCGCCCATGTTCAGTACAGCATTTGCCTTCACTGTCAAAGCTTCTGTCAGCGTAATATCCTCAGTCAGCGTATATTCACCGCCGTTAGCCAATACATAAGCCAACTCTTCGTTGGTTACATAGTTATGGTCATCATCAAACTTCGGGTCGATTACAATATTGAATGTTACATTGTCACTCAAGATGTCACCGATGATGTTGGTACGCCAGTTGCGTTTTACGGGAACGTTGGGGATGTCAAACTTGTTCACCTCAGTTTCATTTATGTCATACAACTTAAGTGTACAGTTCACCAACTGCTTGCCTGTACCGGGAGCAGCGTCTGCCACCAGAATGTAGTTCATGGAGAGATACTCATAATCCACACCGGCTACATTCTTCAAATCACCCACTTCGTCTGCAGCTTTTTCAGGGATGTTGTAGAGAGCATAAGCAATCTCACCGGTTTCTGTAGCTGCACCAGTATAAGTATCCAGTGCAGTAGCCACGTTCTTAACAATCATTGAAGACTTAGCGATAGATACCTCTGCATTAGCAGCTTCAGCAATAGAGCCAATCTTAGTACCCACGTTCACCTGAGCAAAGGGACGCTTCAGGGTGATGGTTTCATTGATAGGACCGTTCACCTTCAAGTTCTTGCGCACAGCCAAGAAAGCATCGCGAGCCTCGTTGTTAGCCTCCATAGACTTTGCATTATTGCTGTAAGTCACCTTGATGTTGCTCATATCGCTGATGTTGTAGTAAGTACCTACACCACGGTTATCAGCACCTTTTTCATAAGGCACACTTTCACTCTGTGCCCAGAACACAAAGTTATAGGTCTGACCTTTCACCAGGCGAGTGGTCACCGTGGCTGTCAGGTCATCTTTTACCTCTACTTATTGGCGAAGAGCTTCAACCTCATCGCCCATAGCACCTTCTACAGCCTTATGTACTGCAAAGGTCAGATACTTCGCCGTTGTTCCGTCACCAATGGCACGGGTAGCGGCAGAGTTTTCCAGTTGGGTGGTGAAGGTAACTTCCACTTCGTTACCATTCGCACCGTTGTCGTCCCACTCGTCCTGCGAGCAGGAGGTGTTTGCCAGCAGCAGAGCTGAGAGGGCAAACAGGGAGGAGAATAATTTCTTCATAAGAATAGATTTATGAATTATGAGTTTTGATTTATGAGTTCATGAATGGCACGCGGATGACGCAGATTAAGCAGATGACCGCAGAAAGAAAACTATTCAAGCTGGTGGTTCGTTTTCTTATGTTTAATCTGACAGACATCCCCGAAACTCCTTCTCACCCCTTGAGTAACGCTGTCGGGAGTCCCGACAAGGCCACTCAACCGTTGCAAAGCACTGTCGGGAGGTCGGGACAGTATTACTCAACGGTTGCAAAGGCTGTCAGCGGGTGCTGACAGTGTTACTCAACCGTTGCAAAGCACTTTCAGCGGGTGGGGACAGTGTTACTCAACCGTTGCAGAGGCTGTCAGCGGGTGCTGACAGTGTTACTCAACCGTTGCAAAGGCTATCAGCGGGTGCTGACAGTGTTACTCAACCGTTGCAAAGCACTTTCAGCAGGTGCTGACAGTATTACTCAACGGTTGCGAAGGCTATCAGCGGGTCGGGACAGTGTTACTCAACCGTTGCGAAGTACTTTCCCGCATTTTGCATTCATGAAATCGGTGTCAAAGAACGTTTGTAAGCCGAGGCCGACAGACTTGTTCAGGCTGTCGGCACGGGGCTTATTATAAAATTAGTTATTAGGTGCATTCAAGGTAAGTACACTCTGGCATTCTTCCTCGAAATCCCAAATAAGAGCTTTCTCGATTGTAGTCTCGGCATCGTAAGTCAAAGAGAAAGAGCAGTTATTAGTGTTTGGAATACCCTTTTCATCGTGTGCCCACAATCCTGTTGTTCCACCAGTCAATGTACAATTATCGAGTTCAAGAGAAACCTTGTATTCACCTTTCAGCAACATATCTATACCATAGTTAGTACCTTTGAATTCACAGTTTGTGGCTTTACCTATCCAACCATTAACAATCATACCAACGTTAGTAGCATCTACCTTAACATTCTCCATAACACCGATTGTGGGAGTAGTAGCATTATTGGGAGTACAATCCTTAACTTCAATACCTTGAGTAGCTCCTGTTATGGTAACATTCTTCAAAGATTCGACAGATTTACCTCCATTGACAATCTGAATACCTGTAATTGTTTTATTCTCTATTGTTTGGCAAGTGATTGTAACGTCCTCGATAGAACCAATATTACCTAATACTTTTACTGCAGCTACAGTACTTGTGTGTTTAATAGTACCATTTTTGATTGAAGCACCACTCTTCAGGCTTACGCCACCATAAGAGAAAGCAGTAGTAAGTTCCTTTCCATTCAAATCAATAGTAACTGCTTTATCGACTACTAATTGTGTAGTACCTAAATTCACATCAGATGCCAATTTAATAGTTTGGCCTGCAGGAGCAGAAGAGAGAGCAGTTGCCAATCCAGAAGCATCAGTAACTTCACTAACGATACCTGTTAGCACATCATTCCAAGTAGTGTATTGTTGGGTAACACCACACTGGGCTACAACATAGTCGTTAACAACCAACACCATAGTAGTAGGAAGTACACTTGCAGAGGGTACAAATGCTGTATTCTGCCAAGATGAAGAATTTCCGGTTACAGCTGCACAAATAGTTGTCCAAGAACTTTGACTATTGTCATCAATAGTCCCAATCTTACCATCTGTTGGGATATTGTAACCTTCGGGAGTGATAGTAGTGATAAGATTAGCATTTTGATCCAGTACTTTTACTGCAAGGCTCTTAACACCAGCTGCTGCAAAATCAGCTGCAATCTGATATCTATTACTGCTCTCAATATACTCGATACGACCAGAATTGATAGCACCTCTGACAATAGTTACATTGCTTGAAACATTACCTGCACCTTCTGTAGAAAGCACACTACCTATAATCTCACCAGCATTTTTAGAAGCTTTATTTCCATCATAAGCACCAGCAACCTTTTGCAGAACAATAGTTGCATTTGTTACGCTGTTCTCCTCTGTAGTGCCATAGCCGGCACCAAGAATACCACCTAAATCACGATAACCAACAATTGTGAGTTCAGAAACAATATTGTTAGAAAGCACTACATTATTATCGGCATTATTGTAACCTGCAATACCACCTACTTTATCGCCATTGTCATATACGCCTTGGCTAAGGTTAGGAATTGCTTTCAGTTCTACATTTTCTACTGTACAATTAGTAATAGTACCATTATTATAACCCACAATAGCACCAATTCTTCTTGTACCACTTACTTTGGCGTTCTTTACTGTAACATTTTCTACTGTCAGACTACCAGATTCAGCATATACACCTACTACAACACCTACACCACCTTCACCGGGATTGCTTACATTAATGTTTGCACCGTCAATAGTCAAATCCTTGATAGTTCCATTCGCCCAACCGAACAAACCAGCTGTAGCACTTACAGCTTCTGTTATATTCAAATTAGAAATAGTCTTTCCGTTACCATCAAATGTTCCAGAGAATTGTTTGCTTCCTGTACCACCAAAGCCATAACCTATCGGTGTCCAAGGCTCATTGTTCAGGTCAAGGTCTGCAGCCAATGTTACAGTCTTACCAGCATAAGAAGTACCGTTGTTTACTGCGGCAGCAAATGCTTTAAAGGTTGCAACATTAGTAATGGTGAGATCAGATGCTTCTCCATCATTGATAACTGTATTGTTTTCATCTACTGAGAAATTGAAAGTTGTTACATCTGTATCTGATTCATAAATATAGAGACCTTGATCGCCAGCTTGGCAATTGTGGAATAAGCTGTTCTTGATAGTTACAGCAGTCTCAGCATTCACAGTACCAATAGCAACACCCGGCTTCTTGCTAAGATTATCGAATGTACAAGCATCTACTGTTACAGAAGTGATTTCGCTACCGTAAGCCTCGTGCATCTTCAGACCGCGATAACCTTGGAATGTACATTCTGTGAAAGTTGCATTATTACCGCTTACCCACACATCATATTCACTTTCTTTATTTGAATTGAATGTACAGTTTGTAAAGGTTGCATCTCCACCTGTTGAATTGTTGGCAGTAGCGCCACATACCATAATGGCATTAACGAATGTACTGTTGTTGAATTCAAGTTTGCCAGCAAACTCAAGATAACCCATTTCCCAGCTACCTTCTGTATAAGACTCAGATTCATCTGCTACAACCACATCGTTGAAGATAAGCTTACCACCGTTGGCTGCACGAATAGCACCAATACCTTGGCCGATTGCAGTGATAGTATTGTTTTGACCCATGATAGTCAATGTCTCAACGATAGAGTTTTCTGTCAAGAACGGTGTAGTACCATGACCTGCACCTGTAGTCCACTCAATATCTCCATCAAGTGTGATAACAACATTTTTAGGACCATTATACCCTTCTGCATTCAAAGCATCAATGATTTCCTTAAACTCGGCAGTTGTTGCAACATAAGCTTTCTCTATGTTGTGGTCATTGTCAAAACCTTCTTTAACAACAATCTCAAATGTCTTATTGCCTGCCAGCAAGTCACCGATAATATTGGTACGGTAGTTGCGTTGTACAGGAACATTGGGAACTTCGAGCGTGAAGAGTTCGGTTGTACTACGCCAGAAAGTTGCTGTGATGTCGGTAGTAATCTTCACATTGTTTCCTGTAGCAGCTTCGTGGCTACCCAAACCTTGCGGTGCTTTCTCACCGGGAACAAGGAGGTAGTTCATAGAGAGGCTTTGATATACCTTTTCATTTGTAGTAAAGGTTTCGCCAATAAGGTCTGCAGCCTTGAAAGTAACATCTTCGTCACCTGTAGCTTCACCGGTCAGTGCGTTGAATACGTTGGCAAGACCATTGACAGTTACTTTAGATTGGGTAACAGGAGCAGTGTCACCTTCTACCATTTTTTGAGCCTTTGCCCAGTCATCTGTAGTTGTACCAATGTTCAACTGTGCAAACGGACGACGAAGTTCTACTGTTGTAACGTTGCCACCGGCCTTAAAGTCAACTAATGCGTTGAAGAAAGCATCGTTTGCTTCATCATTGGCAGTAATGTTTTCATATTTAACCTCAATTTCCTTAAGGTTTGAAGCATCATAGATAGTAGACTTAGAACTTTGCGCCCAGAAGATGATGTCATACTTCTCACCTTTCAGCAAAGGCATCTCAACGGTAGCTAATCTACCGGTAATGGTAGCATTGCTATCCAATACTTTATTTTCCCCTTGATACACTTCATAGTAGAGCTTGTCTACCGTTTGTCCATCACCCGCAGCACGTGTAGTAGCTGCATTTTCTAATGACACACTGAACGTAGTCATTTCACCACTCGGCTGAACGAAGTCTTCGTCCTGCGAGCAACTTGCGGCGAGCAACAAGGTTGCTGCGGCAAACACGGAATAAAAACACTTCTTCATAACTTAGTTTTTTGAATGTTGAATTATTAATTTTGAATTTATACTGTTTCTTATATTATTCTCTGGTTTTCACTTCTCCATTTCCCATTCATAATTCATAATTTATAATTCACAATTATTATGGGATAAAGATATTGTAGTCGTCCTCGAAGCTCGGGTCGATACCGATGCCGCCGTTAGCCTCCTGCAACAGGAAGCTACCTCGCACAATGGTGTTCACACTGCGGTTAAGGGGAACATTTATTTCGTCGCTCATAGAGAGAGCGTTATCTTCCTTATCAAAAAGCCCGACGGTAACCATCACACTGGCATCGTGGCCGTTGACCATCACGTAGTCGAAGCCCATGCTGGCCTCCTCGTCGCTGAGTTGCGAGAGGGTGGAGCTGAAGTGCACACCGGTGGCAGAGTCGATGGGCTTGTCGGTGAACATGTTATAGGTATTGGGCATGAAGCCGGTGTAGTAGAAGACGACGCGGTAGTCGGAGAGTTTGATTTCTGTTTCGTCATCCTTCTCCGGGTCTTTGGTGTCGGGGTACTTGGTCTCGGCATCTTTGGTGTCGGCCTCATTAGCTCGGTTGACACGGTTGACGCGAGTGGCTTCACGCTCCAGGAACTCCTTGAGGTCGGTGGTCACAAAGGTGAACTTGGCCATGGGTCGCTCCATGGGGATGGTGACGGTGGCTGTCTGTGTATCGTAGACCACGGCATCCATCTCTACCTGTGCGGTACCTCGGAAAGCATCACGATAGTCGGTGTTACCGCTGTGTGTCTCATCCAGGTAGATGCTGTTGAAGCTGGCAGGATGGTAGTACATATCGTTGCTGGTGCCGGGAACTACAAAGTCGGCCCACACCATCAGCTGATAGTTACCTTCGGGCAGGCGAACCTCCTCGGTCTGGTAATTGAAATCGGTGATGACGGCCTTGGTGAAGACAAACTGGCGGGCAATGGTCTGACTGACGTTGCCGGACTCGTCCACAGGGTAGGCGTTGATGATGTAGCGCATGTCATATTCACCCAGCGCACGACTCTCGATGCCGGTGCGGGTCTCACCACGGGTAATGGTTCCCTTGGTGCCGACACGGGTGCTGCGGGTGAAGTAGTGGTCTTGCTCGTCCCAGTCGGTGTCAAACTCAAGCTTCAGCAACAAGGGAACGGTCTCTTCTTCACGGGGCCACTCGTGAACATCGCAACTTGTCATGAGTAAGATGAAAGTGGAAAGATGAAAGATGAAAGTGGCGAAAATTGACAATGCTTCAAATGATTTTCTTTTGGGGCACGGAAAGAGCGGAGAGGGAATTCTCTTCTCTCTGTGTCTTTGTGTCTCTGTGTTAAATATTTTATTCCTTGAAACACTCTTCATCGCCCGCCTCCTTTCAGATTAAACTTATAGGCCAGGGTGACGGCGGCATTGTCCAGGCCGAAGAAGGTGCGCTTCTTGGTCTCGATAAGCTTACCGTTCGGCTCATTGTGGAAGATGTCGTAATGAAGCTTGTAGACTCCTGCACCCAGCGAGAACTCCAGATGCCAGCGTCCGTTCTTACTGATGGGCTTGCGGTAGCCGGCAGAGAGACCGCCACCCATCATCGGGGTATGGCGGAAGTGGTCTTGATAGCGATAGTCGCCACCCTTGGCATAGTTGAACCAAGCGAGACCAAAGTGTGCTCCGGCAAAGAAACCTTTCAGGGCAGGTATCCAGTAGCGCACCTCCGGCTGAAAGCAGAGGGTGCGGAACTTAATATCAGAGGTAAAGTAATTCAGGGCTGAGTAGTAAACAGGCAGAGTAGCCGACCAATCGTCCGCAAACTGCCACTCCACAGCCACGTTACCTATCAGCATCGCCCAGCCGATGGCATTGCTCTTCACGTAGAGGCCACGGGGAGTGTACTCCTCAAAGGTCTCGCTCGCAGAAGCCGGACGGGTGGAAGGCATGTAAGGAATAATCTCTTCGGGAACGTCAAACAGTGAGTCGGGAACTTCTATCTCTACCAGGTCATCCTCGGTA
>JAGATY010000070.1 GCA_017621035.1 Bacteroides sp.
CGAACGCCCGACCCCTACGTCCCGAACGTAGTGCGCTACCAACTGCGCTACATTCCGATGTCTTTGTTAAGACGGTGCAAAGGTAGAGAAAAGGTTTGATATCAACAAATATCTTCTAAAATATTTTCTTCAGGAGTAGATAAGATACAAATTATGAGAGGCGAGTAGCGACTCACTTCTTATTGTCCTTAATGCCTTCAAAAACTTTAACCCCGAAAACTCACTAGAAGTTAAAGTTCTCAATCCGGCAGCTTCACCTTCTCCGGTTCCTGTTCCTGAAAATCGTGAAAGTCCGGCAAGATGTTACCCTTCAAGTCGTTAATAAACTCCTCCGAGCACCCCAAACGGATGGCCTCCTGCAGATAGGCCTGCAGGGCAGCTTGTGCACAGCGGTCGGTACCGGTCAGCACAAACACAGGTATCTCATTCTCTACGCAGCGATTCAGCAGTCGTCTTTGGTCTTTAGTTGCAGCCATATATTTTCTTTTGTTAGCGTGTTAGAACTTCAAAACAACTTCACGTCCGAAGGGCGTCAGTGCCAGTCCGGCCATCTTGAAATGCTGCCGCCCGAAAGGAATGCCTACAATTGTGATGCAGAGCAACAGTCCAAAGACAATATGGCCCAGCCACACCCAAATGCCACCAAACAATAACCAGATGATGTTCATGGGGATGCGAATACAGCCCACAGGCGAGTCACCTCTCTTCACTTCGCTACCAAAAGGCCACAGGCAGAGCAGTGCCAACTTCAGCGTTTGCAGTCCGAGGGGGATACCTATAATAGTAACCATCAGTGCAATGCTACCGCTCACATATCCCAACGCACATTCCAGTCCGCCAAATACAAGCCAAAATATATTTCCTAGTATCTTCATTGTCTCTTTTTTAAGGGCTACAAAGATAGTACAAACCAAGCGTAACAGCAAAACTTTTCACTTTTGCCCTCAGAATGTTGGCAGAAAAGGAACTTTCGCTTACATTTGCAGATAAGGTTGCGTCTAAAATATCAAAAAGTGATTTACGGCACACCTCCAAAGAGCATTAACCTTAAAAAGATTTAGATATGGATACCAGTAAAGTTGTAGGCGAAAAGATAAAGGCTTTGCGCGAAAGCCAGTCCATTACGCAAGAAGAGTTGGCCAAACGCTCCGGCCTGGGCATTGAGCAAGTGATACGCATTGAAAGCAACGAAGACCTGCCTTCGTTGGCACCGCTCATCAAGATTGCCCGCGTATTGGGTGTACGCCTGGGTACTTTCCTTGACGACCAGGATGAAAACGGTCCCGTCATCTGCCGTAAGGATGAGGTACAAAACAGCATCAGCTTCTCCAACAATGCCATCCAGAGCCGCCGCCATATGACGTACCACTCATTGTCACGCTCCAAGGCCGACCGTCACATGGAGCCGTTCATCATCGATATCGAACCAACCGACAGCACAGACTTCGTGCTCTCTACCCACGAGGGAGAGGAGTTCATCCTTGTGATGCAGGGCGTTATGGAGATATGCTACGGCAAGCATACCTATCTGTTGGAAGAGGGCGACAGCATCTACTACGACTCCATTGTGCCGCACCATGTACATGCCTATAAAGGCGAAGCCGCCAAAATACTGGCAGTTATCTATACACCGGTCTGATACCGGCTATTACAGATTAGCTACTAGCTACCAGATTAACCATTACTCGTAGCTAGTAGCTCCTCTAACTCCCCGACTACCGCGGATACTCCATATTCTCCGGCGTCATCTTCAGCAGTACCTCATTCAGGTACTTGGCTGCTTCCCAACGTGCCATAGGCAGGTCTTGCAACAGGTAGTTACCACAATCCTTAGGGGCAGCGCCGGGCACCTCACCCTCATACTGTGCAATAAAACGGAAGGTATCCTGCATCAGCGGCAGAATCTCTTGCGGGGTAAGGTCCCCCTTCATCAGCAGATAGTTACCCGTAAGGCAACCCATCGGTCCCCAATAGATAATTTGCTCTTTCCACTGCGGATTGTTACGCAAATAGGTGGCTGCCAGGTGCTCAATGGTGTGCAGAGCACCCTGCCCCAGAGCCGGTTCGCGATTGGGTTCTTTCATACGGATGTCAAAAGTGGTAATAGTAGCTCCGTTTACCTCATCCTTACGCGAAACATAGATGCCGCGCAACAGTCTGATGTGGTCAATAGTAAAACTAGGAATCTTTTCCATATCTGTTTCTGGTTGAATAATTTAGTAGTTAAAGGTGTTAAGAACTTTAAGGCTATTAAGCACGCTCATACCTTCCTAAGCTCCCCCTCGGGAAGAGTTGAGGGGGCTTTCACCCAATCGTGCTAAGAAACGCCCAAGTCGTGTGGAAGCTGCGCTCGGCAACGGTTCCCCAGAAGTCCAGGTACTGGTTGAAATTATCTTCCGTAGCCCCCGGCGTGTCACTAATGATGCGGAAGCTGAGGAAGTGCACTCCATAGAGGTGGCAGGTCTGAGCAATGGCAGCCGACTCCATATCACAAGCCAACCCCTGCGGGAAGTGCCGCTTGATAGCAGCCAACTGTTGCTTGTCACTGATAAACTGGTCACCGGTGCAAATCAGCCCTGCATGAATATGGCTCTCCACATCCGGCCGCCCATTCAGCGCTACAGCATGCTTCAGCAGCGGCTCATAACCGGCGAAGAAGAGAGGAAGTCCCTGAACCTGACCGTATTCGTTACCCTCTCCACACCACACATCGTGATACACCACCTGACTGCTGACCACCACATCGGTCACCTTCAGGCAGTCATCAATGCCTCCCGCCACACCGGTACTGATGATGCAGTCCGGCGCATAGCGACGAATCAGTTCTGCCGTCCCGATGGCAGCATTCACCTTTCCGATGCCACACTGCGTCAGCACCACCCTGTTACCACCCAGCGTGCCCTCCACATACTTGAAGTTACCCTCTTGTACCTCTTTCTTTTCCTGCAAACGCTCCGCCAACTGTCGGTGCTCGCTATCCATTGCACTGATAATTCCTATCTTCATATACACATATCTTGTTTCTGCCGCAAAGGTAGTACAAAAAACGCATGAGCTATTAGTTATGAGTTATTAGTTGTAAGCTTTTGGGAGAGATAGAGGGAGAGAAAAGGAGATAAGCACTTCGTGCTCCGAGGAGATAACGGCCGATAGCTTAAAAACTGAAAGTGGAGTACAACACTGATGTACGTAAGCCAATAAAGCTGAAAGTTCATTCATATTTCACAGCTGATAACTAACAACTCATAACCCACAATTAGTTCTGGCGAAGCCCTCATCATACTCGCAGTCGCCTTTTCACCTTCATCTTTCACCTTTCCACCTCTAAACCCTCCCCATTATCTCTACAGTATTGCTTCGATATTTCTATGATATTTCCTTGGAATACCAGCACTTTATCGAAGAAGTATCGAAGCAGTATCATATGTATAAGATGTGTGTAACGAGGTTGGTAGGGGGAAGGAATGGGCTTGAAATATTGTTGTCAGGGCTTCAGAAAAAAAGAGGATATACAAACAAAATCCTTTTATCTCCCAGGAGGTAAAACCGGAGTTCTTCCCCGAATACTTCATTAGGTACCCCAAATCTTTCGTTTAGTAGATTTTTTTTAATAGCTTTGTTCCCTCAAACTATAGATGCAAGATATGATGAAGAGAATAGTGCCTGACTTGGTGGCCATTTTGGCTTTTGCGGTGATTTCGTTTGCTTACTTCTTTCCGGCAAATGTAGAGGATCGCATACTGTTTCAACACGATACTGCTGCCGGTGCAGGTGCCGGGCAGGAGGCAATTGAGTACTACGAGGAGACGGGGGAGCGCACCCGCTGGACAAACTCTATCTTCGGGGGGATGCCTACTTATCAGATTTCTCCGTCGTATGATTCTACCAAACCACTGAAGTGGGTGCAGCAGGCGTATGAACTTTTCCTGCCGGGCTACACGAAGCTGACGTTCATCCTGATGCTGGGCTTCTACTTCTTGCTGCGTGCCTTCGGGATGCCGGTGTGGCTCTCGGGCTTAGGAGGCATTCTGTGGGCCTTCTCCAGTTACTTCTTCATTCTGATTTCGGCAGGCCACCTGTGGAAGTTCATTACGCTGGCCTTCATTCCGCCTACGCTGGCGGGTATGGTGCTGGCCTACCGAGGGAAACTACTCTTGGGAGGTATTGTGACGGCACTGTTTGTAGCGTTGCAAGTGGTCTCTAACCATGTGCAGATGTCGTACTACTTCCTGTTCGTGATTCTCTTTATGGTGATTGCCTTCGCGGTGGAGGCCAAGCGCAGAGGCGCACTGCCGCAATTCTTCCGTGCGAGTGCTGTGCTGCTGGTGGCCGGAGTGGTGGGAGTAGCCATCAATCTTTCCAACCTCTACCATACTTATACCTATAGCAAAGAGACCATGCGCGGCAAGAGTGAACTGGTGCAGACCGGCGAGGCAGCCAAGCAGACCAGCAGTGGGCTGGACAGAGACTACATTACGCAATGGAGCTATGGCATTGGGGAGACCTGGACACTGCTGGTGCCTAACTTCAAAGGGGGTGCTTCGGTACCGCTGAGCCAGAGTGAAGTGGCCATGGAGAAAGCAAACCCCATGTATGGCAGTCTGTACACACAACTCACCCAGTACTTCGGCACACAGCCCATGACGGCAGGCCCCGTCTATGTGGGTGCCTTTGTGCTGTTTCTTTTCCTTTTAGGTTGCTTCCTGGTAAAGGGTCCCATGAAGTGGGCACTGCTGGGAGCCACTCTCTTTTCCATTCTGCTGTCGTGGGGCAAGAATTTTATGCCGCTGACAGACTTCTTCATCGACTATATTCCTATGTACAATAAGTTCCGGGCTGTATCCTCCATCCTGGTGATTGCCGAGTTTACCATTCCGCTGCTGGCCATCTTTGCCCTGAAGCGGATTGTGGAAGAGCCTGCTGTGCTGAAGCAGGAGAAGCGAGGCTTGGGCATCAGTCTGTTGCTGACGACCGGTGTGGCACTGCTGCTGGCACTGGCTCCGGATATGTTTGGCAATGGTTTTGTGCCGGCACAAGAGGCACAGATGTTGCAGCGCGCCGTAGACCAGCAGATGATTCCTGCCGGCGAACTGAACGGCATACTGGCTAACCTGTCTGAGATGCGGGCGGCTCTGGTGAGCAGCGATGCCTGGCGTTCCTTTATTATAATAGGTGTAGGTTGTGTGTTGCTGGCGCTCTATGTGGCCGGCAAGATGCGGGCGGTAACGTTGGTGATTGCCGTGACACTGCTCTGCCTGGGCGACATGTGGATGGTGAATAAGCGCTATCTGCACGACAGTCAATTTGTGCCTAACTCTGTGCAGACCACCACCTTCAGCAAGACACCGGCCGACGAGCTGATTCTGCAGGACAGCGATGCCAACTACCGTGTGCTGAACCTGGCGGCCAATACTTTCAACGAGAACAACACTGCCTACTGGCACAAGAGCGTGGGAGGCTATCATGCTGCCAAGCTCCGCCGCTACCAAGAGATGATTGAGCGCCACATCTCCCCAGAGATGCAGTCCCTCTTCCGCGAAGTGGCTGCCGCAGGAGGCGAAATGGAGCAGGTGGATGCCACCAAGTTCCGCGTGCTGAACATGCTGAATACCAAGTACATCATCTTCCCCACCGGACAACAGGGACAGACGCTCCCCATCCGGAACCCTTACGCCTACGGCAATGCCTGGTTTGTGGAGAATGTGCGCTACGTGGAGAATGCCAACGAGGAGATAGATGCCCTATACTCTGTGATGCCTACCACTACAGCCGTGGTGGACAACCGCTTCAAGAAGACACTGCAAGGCGCGACGGAGGGTTATAAGGACTCGCTTTCCACCATTCGCCTGACTGCCTACGAGCCTAACCGTCTGGTCTATGAGACTGAAAACAAGGGGGATGGCATAGCAGTCTTCTCTGAAATCTATTACCCCGACGGCTGGCAGGTAACCATCGACGGCAAGCCGGCAGAGCTGGCACGTGCCGACTACATCTTACGCGCCCTCTGCATTCCGGCTGGCAAGCACACCATAGAGATGCGCTTCGACCCCGTCAGCCTTCACGTAACCGAAACCATCGCCTACACTGCCCTGGCACTGCTGGTGATTGGGGTGATGGTGCTGCTGATTAAGTGGAGAAGAGCACCTCTCAATTGATAATTGATAATTGACAATTGATAGTTGATAGTTGATAATTAGGCTGCGCGGTGGGTGTGTTGCTGGGAGGTGAGAGTATCTCGGCTCTCCTCCTTCTGGAAGGAGGAGTACCCGCAGGGGGAGGTGGTAGGTGAATACACAAAGTTAACCAACCCCACCTACCACCCCGTCACCTTGTGCCACCCCACCCCCTCCGGCTCCCCCGTTATCGGGGGAGAGCAATTTCCAGAAGGAGGGGGACTTAAGATACTCCGTGAGCCAAATTGTAAATTGTAAATAGTAAATTGTAAATCGCTAGATAGTAAATTCTAAATCAATAGATAGTAAATAGTAAATCGATAAATAGTAAATAAACTCGATGAAACATTATAAACTCTTTGTAGCCCTGCTTCCCTTGTTGGGAATCGTGAGCAGTTGTAGTGATGAGTTAGAGGGTAACCGCTTGCGCCCCTCAGAACAGTTGTGCTTCACGGCATCGCTAGAGGGAAACAGTGCCGTGCTATCACCCACTACCCGAGGCACGGCAGGCCACCTCAGCTTTGTGGAAGAGGAGTGGACACTGGAAACCTTACCCACAGCTTCGACGAGGGCTACACTGCTGACCTCACTCCCCGCCTCTGCTCAGGTTATTGGCTACTATGGAAGCACCTCTTTTCAGAAAGAGTTCACCCTCGACGGCAATGAGCTGACCTCTGCAGAACCTATCTATTGGAATAAGATTACTTCCGAGACTCTCACAGTCTATGCCTATGCGCCGGCTCTACAGGGTGTAACCAGTGAAACCTTTACCTACACCATTACTGATGCCGACAAGCAGGAGGACATTATCGTGGCCAAAAGCATTGTAACGGAAGATGGCTTCCGCAAGGCTGTTCCTCTTAACTTCAACCATGCACTGACAGGCATCAGATTCTTGGCAGGAGAGGGTGTGGAAGGGATAACATCCATCTCTGTGTCAGGCGTCTACGACACAGGAACCTACACCATAGGCAGCGGATGGGCAGGCCAAACCTGGAGCGACAGCAACAATAAGCCCTCTTACACCACCAATGTAGGTGACACTTTGCTGGTGCTGCCACAGACCTTGCCGGACGGGGCAACGGTAACAGTAACATTATCCGACAGCACCCCCCAAACCGTTAGTCTGAAAGGTCTGAAGTGGGAAGAGGGCAGACTCATCACCTACACCCTCCACGCAGGCACCCCACCCCAGTACATCTACTTTGACTTGGCGGCTGGAAATGTAAACATCAATGCTACAAGCTATAGCGGGAAGGTGTATGTGGCTGGCGAGGCAACAGAAGTAAAAGGGAATCATAGTAGCGACAATATTTACTATGTTTACCAGTCATCCACTTCTACAGAAGCTTACGATAAAAGCCATACCGGTTATGAAACAGAAAGTAATTTTACTAACAAAGTGAATTGCCGCATACCTAATTATCCTCCGGTGAAACTTTCTGATGGCAGACTGTGGAGTGAATACATTACCAATAACACCTCTGTGGAAGATGTGATAGAGACATGGGATGATGAAGAAAAGGTTACAGGGGTAGCTGCGGTAACAGAAAGAGAAGCATTCAGAGGTGTGGCTGTAGTACGTGATGCAGGTAGAGAGGGGACACCGTACTGGATAAATGTAACGGGTAAATTAACTTGTAGGCTTACTATAGATAATCTTTATTCTATCAATCAAAACTCTGCTGCAGCAGCTGCAGGTAAACCTACTGCTGAAGAATACATCTGGCCTAGGCAAGATGGAGGTCTTGCTTTTGTTCCCAAATTAAATGAGAAATCCCAACTTACGGTAAACATTATTGGTGACAATCGTTTTGGTAATGTACATTATCAAAATCACTACAATACAGGCTCTGAACTAATCTTTGAGGGAACCGGTTCTATGACAGTTGCTGATGTAAATTACGTAAGAGGAAATGTTTATGGAAGCCCTCTTGGGTATAAGGGTAATGTATTTAGTTCAGTCATAGGTAGTAATAATGGTACTTATGAGAATAGTTATGGTATTGTTATTAACAGTGGTGTAATTTTCTCGGGTAGTACAGCTGCAGAAAACTGTTCCGCCATCGGTGGAGGGGGAAATGGAGAAACGACAATCACTATCAATGGAGGAACTGTAACAGCCGTTGCGACAACAACCGGAACAGCCATAGGAGGTGGTATCGGCTACAACAATGAAGGAGGCGGTGGAGAAGTTACTATCAACGGTGGTAATGTTTATGCCTATAATTTAAAGAACCAATGGGGAATCCCCAGCTCTGCTATTGGAGGCTCTGGCTCGAGATATGCCGGTGGGCAATATGGATACGTAACAATAACGGGTGGCTATGTGTACGCCTATTCTGCATTAGGAACAGCCATAGGGGGAGGCAGTAGCAACTCAACTTATGGAGGAGATGCTAAAGTAACCATAACAGGAGGAACGATTATTGCCAAAAGCGGTACTAAAAACACAAGTATTGGAGGCGGTACAGGTGGCACAGGATATAACTCAAGAGATAGCAAGATAGTACCTGCACCTGGTGGGAATGCTGAGATTTATATTAGTGGAAACCCTATCATCCGTACAGGTTCTATCGGTGGAGGGCAAACCAATGATGTGACTAATGACCCTCCCTCCAAAATGGGATATGCCACTATTAAAGTAGAGGGAGGTGATACCCAAGCTCAATTTGTATTGGCGGCAGGTTCAGGAGGTACGCCATCCTTTACTATGACGGCAGGAACCATCCGCAACAGCGATACTGCTGATAAAGAGTATATTCACATTGTGGATGACGGTGGAGCCATCTATGTGGAAGACGGTACTTGCAAGATTAGTGGCGGTGCCATCAAAGAGTGTGCTGCCGTGAATGGCGGTGCCATCTACATGACAGGTGGAAGTTGTACCATCAGCAACAAGGCCATTATCAGCGACAACCTGGCAAGGGGTGGTCACGGAGGTGCCGTCTGCATCTTGAACGGTACTTTTAAGATGGAAGGAGAGGAGGCACAGATTACCCGCAACTCAGCCATCAACAGAGAGGGCAAAGGCGGTAATGGCGGTGGCGTGTATGTGGCCTCTAATACAGAGAAGACGGTAGAGGTAACCATTGCCTCCGGTATTGTAACAGGTAACACTTCCGACCGCTTGGGCGGTGGCATCTGTGTCAACATGACCGGCGACAACAGTGTTGCCAAGGTGACTGTGGGAACTAAGAATGGTGGAGACGAGAATCCCAACATCTCTAAGAATCATACCCTGCTGGAGGGCGGCGGGCTTTACGTGAAAGGCAGTAAGGCTGACATCAACATCCAAAGCGGTTACATCATGGAGAACACAGTGTCGGCCTACGTGGCCAACGAGAATGTAGCTAACGAGGGTGGCATGGTAACCCTGGAGGGCGGAGAGGTGACACACGTTGTGGTAACCTTCAACGCCAACGGTGGCAATGAGACAGACGTGACGCAGAACATCGTGACCGCCACCAACAGTCTTCTGAATGCCCCCACCTTCACCCGCACCGGCTACACCTTCACCGGTTGGAACACCCGTGCCGACGGCCGTGGCACCTCTTACACCAATGGCCAGGTGATGAATATCACCACAGACCTGACGCTGTATGCGCAGTGGAAACTGTAGCTCCTCAACTTTCTCAATTGAGAATTGATAATTGACAATTGACAATTGATAATTGATAATTGATAATTAGGCTGCGCGGTGGGTGTGTTGCTGGGAGGCGAGAGTAACTGAAGTCCCCCTCTACGAGGTTGCTCTCCCCCGATAACGGGGGAGTCGGAGGGGGTGTGGCACAAGGTGACGGGGGAGGTTAATACAGTTACAGTTGATAGTTGATAATTGATAGTTGATAATTAGGCTGCGCGGTGGGTAGTGTTGCTGGGAGGCGAGAGTAACTGAAGTCCCCCTCTACGAGGGGGTGCCCATAGGGCGGGGGAGGTTAATACAGTTACAGTTGATAGTTGATAATTGAGAATTGACAATTGATAGTGGAGAGTGGGGATAGGAGGTAGAATTATATATGTATAGGCTGCGCAGTACTAATACAAAGTGATAGCAACCTTATAGAGAGCGAGGCTGGAGAGAGTATCCTCTTGAGCCTTTCTTACTTTGGGCTTCCCCTCCACATTAGTTCCGGCATTACATAAGATGCCAACTTATGCTGCACAAGATGCCATCTTGTGCAACACAAGTTGGCATCTTGTGCACTCTCCCTACCCGTGCGCCCCTCCGGCAGATAGTAACCAAAACCCTCACTGTTACAGTCATAACGCTGAGGGTTACAAGAGAAACAGTGAGGGTTATAAGGGAAAGAGTGAGGGTTTCTAGAAGAAAGAGTTAGCGCGCATTGGGGTACTTTGCCGCATATTCAGCTTTCAAGGTTGTTTCATCCACAGTTCTGTTTTTTGAAGAGTCCGGGTTCTTTCCTGTCTCTGCAGGTATGACACCGAAAGCCAAGTCGAAATCACTTCCGGAGATAGGTCTTATAACACTCCAGTCGGTTAATGTGAAATGCAGGCGGGCCGGTTGTAACATAAAGAATTCATCAACTCCGGTTTCCCACTAGTCACCCAAGGTAAAATCCTAAGTAGTTCAAAATAAGCTGCTTAGGATTTTTAGTTTATAAAAATCCCGTCAGATTCCCGTCTTACTTTAAATCAAATGCAATTCTTTGAAATAAATTCGAATAAAAAGAATCAAATTCAGAAGCCGCATGTCGCTCTTAACGATATTTAACAACTTATAATGGGTCAGTAGCAAAAAGGTGTGGGAACAAATAAAATAGTTATCTTTGTAGCCATATGGAAACAAAGATATTAGAACAATTGGCGAGCCTTGTGTTGCCCCAAGAGATACTCGAACGCTTTGCGATAGTTAAAATTGAAACTGATGAGCGTGATATAGACGCGATGTCAATGACGATTCATTTGGATGAACGAATGAATACAGCGTATCAAGAGAGTGAAGTATATGAGTCTCTTGGGTTTATGGACGCAGTATCTGTTACTGACTTTCCGATAAGAGATCACAAAGTAGTCTTAAAATTACGACGTCGTAGGTGGAAAAATAAGCAAACGGGAGAAAGCTTTGTAGAACAAATCAGCGTAACAGAGAAAGGCACCCGCTACTCAAAAGAGTTTGCGGCTTTTTTAAAAGAGACGTATGGAGACATCCCCGGTGACTTGCCGTACGCTTGAGGCGTTTTATCACATAGACGGGCATTTGTTTGAGAAACAATACAAGGAGGTGTTAAGTGGCTTTCGCAGTTGGAAGCAATTAGACCATGCAGAAGAATGGCTGCTGTTTGCCGATAACATTGGCCCTCGTTTGGCTATTGATGAATCATCGCTGTCCAACGGAGAGTTATACACCTTTATAACCAACAGAGACGCCCGCACACGAGAACAGAGCTTGGTTGCCGTTGTTGCCGGGACAAAATCAGAAGATGTCATAGAAGTTTTAAGATTGATTGACGAGGATAAACTCAACCAAGTGGAGGAAGTTACGCTGGACTTGTCGGATTCAATGCGTAAAATTGTACGCACAGCATTCCCCAAAGCAAGTCGCGTTATAGACCGATTCCACATACAGAAATTAGCGTGTGACGCCGTACAAGAACTTCGTATCAAACATCGTTGGGATGCGATACAACAATGCAATGACGAAATGGAAGAAGCAAAACTTTCGGGTAAACCGTATGAGCCTTTTCGTTATTCCAATGGCGATACGAGAAAAGAACTGCTTATACGGTCACGCTATCTGCTTTTTAAATCTGCTGACAAATGGTCTTCGGCACAAAAAGAAAGAGCAGCCATTCTCTTTGATAATTACCCCGACATTTACGGCTTGTGCCATTCTTTACGAATGATCTTCTCTAAGAATACAATTAAAGACGCAGCAAGGCTTTCCATGGCTCGTTGGTATAACAAGGTCGAAGAGGCAGGGCTTCACTCTTTTAACGTTATTGCCACAACCTTCTACGAACACTATGACGAGATTCTGAACTTTTACAACAATCGTTCATCAAACGCATTGGCTGAATCATTCAATGCTAAAATCAAACTCTTCAGAGCCAATCTCAGGGGTGTTGTCGATAAGAGATTTTTCCTCTTTCGCATTGCTAAGCTTTACGCTTACCCACACTAAATAACTACTGAGCCCTTATAATTCTTCTGCATTTGCCTAATGCAAAATACAAATCTTGTATTATAAAGATTACACATAGAGACGCAACCACAACTTAAACATAGAATCTATAATAGAGTATACCCCTCCACGCACCGTTTTGGCCTCCTTGTTTATTGTTTTTTGGTCAATCATCAGTTTTAGGTAAGGAGAGATTTTACCGCTCTCTTGTCCGGTCTTCTCCCGAAGTTCGGACAGACTAAGGCCGGTATCAGAATGGGACAAAGCGATCAAGATTCGTTGGGTTTGCGTAGAAAGCAAATCAAACTTTGTCTGATAATAAGTATAGAAATACTCTGAAAGGTGAGTAAGGTCATCTTCTTCATCCTTCGATTTGGTCGTTATTTCTGTGGCGACAATCAATGAACGAATGGTTCGAGGCATATACGACAACAGCCTTTCAATACGATTCAAATCATATTCGTTTTTTGTAATCCCATTAATGGCCGATATAGAGAGTGGTTTCAGATAGGTAATCTTGAAACCGTCAAAGAATGCGGCACTATAATCTGTAAAGGCAGGCATAACTTTGTCGGATGTCGCAATAAGGATAGGAGAACCGGGCCTGTTTAATTTGCCTCTCAATTCGTAGTGTTCCGTATGGTCAGTTCGTTCAAAATAGTATTGTATATTGTCCACCAACAATACGATACGCTTTGAACTGCTTTCCTGCCAAATCATTATATCCTCGAATGTATTTTTTCCACCTTCAAGATTCATACAGGCTGCACATTGCTTCCAAATATTCTCTGTCGAAAACAAGGATCTGCCTTCAATCGCAATCGGGTACAAGGAATTTCCCATATTTATATGAATGACATCCATCAACCTTTTCAGCAAAAATGTCTTACCACTACCCACCTCACCAACAATCAAATTCGGCTGAGCGGCCTTTGTCCTGCTCTCTTTGGAAAGGTAGTTACTCAATGAAGTATAGACATCTTCATGGAGTGCAATGGCTTCTATTGTCTTCTGTTTTTTAGACAAGATTGATTCGTATAATATGGGAAACTTCTTTTGCATTGACCTATGTGTTATTGCACGAACTTATTATACCAATAATCCCGAAGTAGCGGAGAACGGAAAGTACGCACGGACTCTTTCTTCAATATATATCCGTCATTCTCCAACATTTCCAAAACCTTGCTCAAAATGTAGTCCACTTCTTCTATCTTAGAAACTTCCTGACCGGTCATTAGAATGTTCATCATCGCTTCCCGTTCCATACCCGTTGGCTGGGTAGACAACGATTTGAGAATCTGACGAGCAGGAACTTCATATTCCCTGTATTCAGTCAAACGCTCCGACCAAGTACTGAGATAGTTTTCGGAACATAATTTATTGTATGCCATATCTATGTTCTCCCCAGTTATCTCACCGTCATATTCTTCTGCTAACTTTGAGAAAATGACCTGTATAAAATAAGGTATATTCCAATGAAGCTTATCCAGTGTATAATCGACAAGTTCACAGCTCATATCCATATCTTCCGACTTGCACAATCCGGTAAGCAAGCCTACCGCCTCTTCGTGAGTCAGTTCATCCAAGCCAAATTCGGTAAGGTCGTTGATGGTATATCCTAAGTTGATTGTAGAGGTGAAATTCCGCAAGCCTACCGATCCGCAGAACAACCAGCGTACTTTCGTTTGGCTCACCTGTCGGAGACTTCTAAGCCAATTCAGGATAAATGCCACCTTCTCCACACCCTTTTCGTTCTTGTTCAAAAGCCCAAGAAAAAGCGTCAACTCATCTACAACGATAAAGGTGTCTTCGTCATGCTTAATCAGTTCCTTCAGATTCTTGTATAAGTCTTCTTGTTCCTCTCTTTTCCCTAAATTGAAATCGACAGGCCCCAATGATACCTTTTCTATTCTGTCAAGTACGGAAGTCAATCCCTTGGACATACCTTCTGCAAACTGCTTCCAAACGCCATTCTTCTTGAAAGCCTCAATCACCAAACGCAAGAAACCATCCTCAGTAGTCGTCTCTTCGAGGTCAATATACACGCATTTCCATCCCTGCCTTTTCTTTTCTTCAATCAACCGCTTTGCCAACGATGATTTTCCGATACGACGGGGAGCGGACAACAGCAACGAATGGTTACGGTCAAGCAACCTGTTCGCCTTGCAAATTTCCTTTTCTCTACCGAAGAAATCCTCACCTTCTACCGGTGGTCCGATTTTGTTTGATATGCACATTATTATAAGCTATTTTGAAGTTATGGGTAATATCATCCGCAAATATAGCAATCTATTTTTAGATAAAGTCTCTTCTATAGAAAAATCTTTCTATAAAAAATATTTTTATTATACAGAGAACGTTTCTCCCTATCCTTTTAAGTTTTCAATAGACTAAAGTGGACTTTAATAGACTTAAATATACAGTCCATTTATGTCCACCAAATATTTTTTATACACCATAGGATTTGTTATACTTTTGCAAACCCTCATGCAAGATAACTACCTTGCAGCCAATGACAAAGGCACGGGAGTGGGATAATGCTATAAAGCGTAGTTACTATTATAGCAGGACCACTTAATACTCAAATAAAAATAGAGAAATGAGTATTAATGAAATAATCAACACTGATTCCAACGTCATGTTGGTCATTAGTGCGGCAGATTTAAAGGAGTTCGTTTTGGAATTATTGGACGAGCGTAAAGGTCCGTCTAAGCTGACACCTGAAAGGTTTCTAACTATCACCGATACCGTAGGAAAGTATGGTATCAGCAAGTCGACGTTGTGGAGATGGTCTAAGATAGGTTATCTCCCAAAGGTCAAGTTAGGTGGCAAATGCTTCTATCTTGAAAGTGACATTATTAAGCTTTTGGAAGGAGGCTGCCATGAATAAGCATTTTATGAGAAAGGAGGTATTAGTATCTCTATTGAAACTGGCGGCCAATCCTTTACAAGAACTAAATCAATTTCGTTTTGCCACAATAAAAGAGATGGCAGAAAAAGCGGAAAGTGTTTCATTCTTCATGTATTTGGAAAAAGGTATGCCTGCAATGTCCAACCATGAAATTGAATCGTTAATAAACGATGCCATTAAGACAGAAGAAAGTATTTCCACAAGAGAAAAGAATGGTTGGAGCATAGAGGTACAACGTATTTCAGAACAATCCGAATTACAATCGTTAATTGATTTTATTAAAGTTTGCAATGATGTTCAGCATGAGTTTATCGAGGACTTACATTCGCTCAGATATCTTTTGAGGCCCAATGTTAACGAAATAGAATTCTTGAATTCTTTTTTAGGGCTGAAAGGAAATGATTTTGGACGGTGCCTACAAGACTGGAATATAAAAGGGGCAATCAAATGTACATGTAAAGGAGCTGAATTACATAGAGCTTTAAGTGCTCGTTTAGCAAATGTTCCAACAGTTCAAACTCTCAACAAAGCCCTAAGACTTGAGATTCCAGAAAAAAGAAATCGTTTTTAGTCAAAACAAGTCGAAACACTATGAAACATTAGAGTGCAGAAATAGTCGCAATTTTGCATCGCAAACCAAAATTTAAACACTACAAATACGAGTTCAGAAAATGCCTATAATTAGGTCAGCAAAAACGGTCTTTGAAATAGTGAAACAATGAACATACGGTGTTACAGAAGAACACAAATACTTTGCAGTATAGTTTTCTTCCTTCACTGTACTACTTTTGTGGCAGAACAGAGCTAAATAGTAAGCCCTTTTATCTGTTCGTTCAAAGGGTTAATAAAATAATAATTTAATATTTTTCAATTATGGAAAGATATATAAAAGGAGAAATTACCCAGCAGCAGGGTGTTAATGTGGCTGTACCGGAAGCGGTTAGTACAAAATTTGAAGCAATGAAAGTTTATATTGCTAGTAATGAACTGGTTAAACGATTCTATTTTATTAAAGTAAATAGAATTGTTGAAAAAGACATTAAAGACAAGCTGTTGACTTGTGAGAAGAACGGTATGATTACCCCGGCTATCACTTGCAGCCCAACAGCTATTCTAGACGCAGGCTTAGGATTGATTACATATGAAGGAAAAGAAATTACTCATGAGACTGTTGATAATAACATTCCTGCAATAGTGGAAGGTGCAACCAGATTGCGTGCCAAATTACGTGCTCTAGAGAAAGAGCAAGATAGTATAGCAGGAAATGACGAAGAAGCATATGTATCTTTTGATTTCATATTCATATTTGACAGCAACATCACAAAGGAGAATGTTGTCACTATCTACAATGACATCAACAAGTACAATGTACCAACAAGGAGCAAAGATTTTGCACGTACAGCAGCGGCGATAAATTACTTGCCTGTATTAGAGCATTACAATCGATATGTGATAGACGGCTTAATACCCAAAGCAGCATCTTATGCTGCATGTGGTGAAGAACTCGACAAGAAATTGATAGCCAGTGCATACTCCAATCCATCGGATAAGTTGAAAAACATAAATCTTTGTAACTATTTAAGTCCTATTTATGATGCAACAATGCACTCTCTTGGAGAGAAGGTAAATGGAGTTATGAAAATGAATTCAGCATTATCCAAGGGAGTAGCAATCCACAAGTTTTACGGCAAGAAGATAAAAGAAGCAGATAGTGAAGAGCGAGCAGATTTGTCTAGAAGGCTCACAAAAATGTTCAACGAGTTATCTGCAAGTAACTTGAATCGTATAAAGAATGCTAAAGCAGACAAGGACAAGAAAATCAGTAAAGAGGAAGCTATACATCTTATTTTGAGTGAGATTCTAGAATCGTACAAGTAAAACAACCCTAATCTAGCGGAAGAAATTTCTTCCGCTAGAGATTAAAGAAACATAACGAACAAATTAGAGCAAATCAACAATAGTAGGAATGTTATGCAGTTTATGAAAGCGTCCAAAGACAACCCAGATTTGCCAGTCTTTTTAATAGCCCATGCCACCCCAAATACTGGAAATTCGAGAAAGCCATAACGACGGCAGATTTAGGAGAACCGAAGTTTAAACCGTTAAGACAAGTGCCTGGGAGCAAGTAAGCAAGGAAATGATGTCAAATCTATGAAGATTTTATAGAGTCGCATCGGTGAGAAAAGTAATGAAGAAGCTACATTATATATAAATTTAGAACCATACTTGCACTTTGAGTTTTATCGAATGAGCGATTAAACAAATCATCTTATTAAAATGAGCGGTCATTCAATTCTAAAAAAAAGAAAACTCCATCGGAAGGGATATAAGATAAGGCAGATTGCCAATAACATCAGAGAATCCCGTTCTACTATTGAAAGATTCACTTAAAACAAAAAGACATATGAACAAAAGCAAGAACAATGTGTATGAGTTTGTAACTCATACATGGAACCCAATCAAGGGGTTATGTGAATATCAGTGTGTATACTGTTATATGGTTGGAATGTTCCAAAGATTCAAGTTAAATACGGCCATTAGATCGGATATAAAGGCTTTAAATCAGAATTTAGGAAAAAAGAATTTTATATTCGTTGGTAGTTCAATTGATATGTGGTCTCCTGCTGTTGATTCCGAGTGGATAGTCAAATCACTTGACCATTGCTATAACTACAAAGAAAACAAATATCTATTTCAAAGCAAATCCCCTAAGCGCTTTCCGGATTTCCTGCAACATCCATTAATGGCAAATAAAGATAATTTAATCTTTGCTACTACCCTTGAAACGAATGAAGATATCAGCCTATATTCTAAAGCAGCCTCAATTGAGGAGCGTATAAGTCCAATGGTCAAGATTAGAAGTTTAGGATATGATGTTATGGTTACTCTTGAGCCTGTTATGCAATTTGATTTTGCGAAGTTGATTATGCTGCTGCGTTCTATTGCTCCGTTTCAAGTAAACATTGGTTGCAATAGCAATAAATCTGTAAAGCTTAAACAACCAACAAAAGACCAACTTACTGTATTAATTAAAGAATTAGAAACTTTTACTCACGTTCACCTGAAGGGTAATGCTGCACGCATTCTTGGTGATTTAAGCAAAATTTAAGAGAACGAATGGCAATTAATGTTATATTAAATTCACATGGTAATGGCTTCACTAATCTATTAAAGAATGGAGTCATTACCATCCCTAATGTAACTGGAGGGTATATAATCTCTACAGGATGTGGAGCAGGAAAGACAGAGAGTATAAAATTACTCATTGAACAGAGGAAGGATTTAGGAATACTTTATTGTGTTGACACGATAACAGAGGTTGACAGAATGTATGAATACCTTAGAGATTATTCAAAATTACCTGAATCAGAGATGTTGCGTATTCATGGAGAAAAAACAGCCGAGACAGAACTTAAAATGTATCTTAACAACCCAGATGCTATTATGAATAAGAAAGTTGTACTTCTTACACATGTTCGTTTTTGGACGGATTTGATAGATCGATTTCTCATTTTTAATCCGAAAATACCTGTACCTGATTTTGACGGAGATTTTAAGAAGTTAATGCAGCGAAACGATTTGAGAAATTATGTTATTTTTGATGAGACACCAATGTTTCACAAGCCTTTCATAACAATCTCAAAGTCCGTTTTAGGCTGTTTAAGCAAGAAATCTAGAGGAAAGTGGAAATGTAAGGATCAAATAGAGATTAAGGAAGCCTATAGTAAATTTATTGAAAAGACTCCATCTGCCTTTTCTAATACCAAGCATAAAGTCGGTAGGATAAAAAGAGACGTTGCATTGGCTTGCATACCAAAATTTTGGGATGAATGGTTCAGTAGTAGCAGTTCCAATATGGAACTATCATTCTATCCTACAGACTTGTGTCAGGCTGGAATGAAAACACATGTACTTGTATTCGAAGGGGTCGGTGATATTTTATTGGGTAGCTGTAAAGGATATAAGTTATTGGATATAAAAGAGAAGTATAATTCAACAATTACATTTATAAGTACAAAAATAGCCATACAATCTAGAAGAGTTTCTTTTGACAAGTCCTTATTCGATGTAATGCTCAATGATATTGAAAACATATTGAAGAAACGGTCAAAAGAAAAAACCTTAATTGTTTCCTGGAAAAATATCGGACGAACGAAAAAGGAAAACAAAACCGGGAAGTCCGAATGGTGCGAACTTATAGATGCCGCATTAATGGCTAAAGGATTTAGAAACGGTATTGATTATTCAATTACTTATTTTGGAGGAAATGATACGAAGAGTACCAACCAATATAGGGATTATACAGGTATGATTCTTTTAGGGGATTGGAATACACCAGACTCATTTGCAAACTCTGTTAGGAAAGCATTCGGATCAAAAACAACAATAGAAGAATATCGATTATGGTATTACATTCAGCTATTATGTCGGATTGGTATTAGAAATTTGTCTGGAGGTACTTTTGAAATCTACCACACAGATGATTATAAGCAAGCATTTATAGATAAACTAAGCTTGTATCTGAACAAGAACAATTATATACTGCCCAAACTAAAAAGTTCAACAAAGGGATGGTTTGATGATAGAGCAAAAGAAGCGAGGATAAATAACAAACAAAAATCCGAAATTGAAAAATTGGCTATAATTTTCATAGACTTGAAGGAAGCTATTCTAACCAAAAAGCACTTTACTTTGACAATAACCCTAACAGATTTGAATAAGTTTTGCCCTCGAAAAGAAAAGAAGCGAAGAAGCTACAACTCATTAAAAAGCTCTTTTGCAAAAATAGGCATAACATTAGATATTACATAAACATAGGTGGGAAAACAGTATCACAGACAATCTTATATAGAATTTCGAAATCCCACCTAAATAACCTCTCTTCTGCCCTTCAAAGGGCAGAAGAGACTGAAAAGAAGAGAAAAGGAAATATTACAGACATATCTTCATTCAATCTCGTGTGGCATCGAAGCGATAGCGTAGATACGCCACATATAAAGAAAAAAAACAACAGACCGGCAGTATTATGAAATTGTTCCCTAAGATAC
>JAGATY010000071.1 GCA_017621035.1 Bacteroides sp.
AGGTATCGCAAACTCTTTATAGACGAGTATTTCAGGCTTAAATACAAGTAGAAAATGAGGGCAAATACCCGCATTTATGTACTATTTTGACCAATAAACAAAAACCGCCTCGATTTTATGTACTATTTTGACCAATAAGCCCCCTTTTCAAGCAGCCCATAAAAAGAAAATCCTCGGTAATCATTGGACTACCGAGGATTTCTTTGGGTGGCAGATGGGACTCGAACCCACGACATTCAGAACCACAATCTGACGCTCTAACCAACTGAACTACAGCCACCGTGTTAGTGCATCTCTCAAATGCGCTGCAAAGATAGAGGTTATTTCTGATATTGCAAACGTTTTGAGTAATTATTTTAGGGGAATGTCTCTTTTTTATTCTCCTCGCTAATGCCAATGTTGTGACGATTGAGCAGTGAACGGGTGCTTTCGGTGAAGATTTTCAGACTGTTACGTGCTGCAGAGGAGAGTGAGTCTGTCGGATAGTCGACGGGAAGCAAGCGAAAGTTTTTTTCTCCACTTTGCTTCGGACGAAGAGTCCAAACAAGATTGTAGTGGCAATGAGAGACACGACAACCGGCGGATTGTGTGAAGGCGTTCTCAAAAGTGAGTGGTCGGAGAGGGCTTTGGATGTCGGGCATGATGGGGTGGGGTAAGGGTAAGGGATATTTCTCCAGTTGGAGGGTGAGAAGCAATCCGCCATCAGTGTTGGGGGCGCTCATGTTGGAGATGAAGTTTCCTAAAGAGTAGACTACCAGATGTTGTCGAGTGTTTGTCTTGCGTAACTCCAACGGTTGGATGACGTGAGGATGCGACCCGATAACGTGTGTCACTCCTTGTTCCAGCAGCCAGTCGGCCAACTCTTTCTGCTCGCGGTTAGGCAGAGATTTGTATTCCACTCCCCAGTGCATACAGGCAATGATTGCATCGGGATGCAGGGCATGGGCGGCACGAATATCTGCCAGCATCTCAGCTTTGACTATATAGTTCACATGGTTGGGGGCTGAGGCACGGACACCATTGGTGCCATACGTGTAAGCCAGGAAGACGATGCGGAAACCATTCTTCTCGATGACGAGGGGGTACCGATTGTTGCGTTCGGCAGCAGTGCGATAAGTGCCAACGGAGGGAATGTTGAGCGAGTCCAGCAGCATGATGGTGCGCTCCAGCCCCTTCTGTCCTTTATCCAAACAGTGATTGTTGGCAGTGATAAGCACATCGAAACCGGCATCGCGAATGGCGTAGAGATATTCATCGGGCGCAGAAAAGGCCGGATAGCCTCGGTAAGGTTTGCCTCCCAGCGTCACCTCCAAGTTTCCAATGGCTACATCGGCACGCTGTATCTGCTCTTTGACGGCTGCAAAGCAGGGCGTGTAGTCGTAACCCCCATCCGGAGTGCGTGCAGCATCTATTTGGGTCTGGTGTTGCATCAGGTCACCGGCAAAGAGCAACGTGAGGCGCTGTTGCCCCATCAATTGCGTACTATATAATAAGGTGAAGAGAAGGAGAATGTTTTTCATGAGATGACTGCTAAAAGTAGAAATTGTGCCTTAAACGAATCTCGTTTGACCCCAAGACGGTCATCTTAGCCTCAAACGAGTGTCATTTGACCCCAAGACGGCCATCTTGGCTTCAAACGAGGCTCAAATAGGGCTTACTTATAGATGGCCTTCTTTCCGGCCAGTAAAGTATTCTTCATCAGGGAGACGATGGTCATGGGGCCTACACCTCCGGGGACGGGAGTGATATAGCTGCATTTGGGTGACACTTCGTCAAACTTTACATCACCGGTCAGCTTGAAGCCGCTCTTTTTACTTGCATCAGGCACGCGGGTGGTACCTACGTCGATGATGACAGCACCCTCTTTCACCATGTCCGCTGTTACAAAGTTGGGTTGTCCCAGTGCTGCAATGATGATGTCTGCCTCACGACACTCTTTCTTCAGGTCGCGACTACGGCTGTGGCATACGGTTACGGTGGCATCACCCGGGTAGGCTTTCTGCATCATTAAATTGGCCATGGGCTTGCCCACAATGTTGCTGCGACCCAGAACCACACACTTTTTGCCTTGCGTCTCAATGTTGTAACGCTTCAGCAGTTCCAAAATTCCGTTGGGAGTAGCTGATACATAGCACGGAAGCCCAATGCTCATGCGGCCCACGTTGATGGGGTGAAAACCGTCTACATCTTTCCGATAGTCGATGGTCTCGATGACCTTCTGCTCGGAGATGTGTTTGGGAAGTGGAAGCTGAACGATGAAACCGTCCACATCTTCGTCAGCATTCAGCTGGCGAACCTTGTCTAACAGTTCTTCTTCGGTAACATCAGCTTCGTAACGAATGAGGGTTGACTTGAAACCACACACTTCGCACGCCTTAACCTTGGCGGCTACATAGGTTTCGCTACCTCCGTCGTGGCCAACAAGTATGGCTGCCAGGTGTGGACGTTTGCCACCGGCTGCTACAATTTCTGCCACTTCGGCCGCAATCTCCTGTTTCACTTGCTCGGAGATGGCTTTTCCGTCGATAATTTGCATAATCCTTATTCTTTTTAGGTTGAAAACTAATATATGAGTGTAGTAAAGCGTAAAACTACGTTCTGTTCTTGATAGCTATTTTCTCATGAACTCTGCTTTCTTGCGAAAACGACAATACAACTTCCAACGAAGGGATTGAAGCGGTTGTAGAACGTCTAACCAAGGTAGTAGAAAATAGAAACGATAAGATTCGTTCAACTGCTTGGCCGTTTTGTTGATGATGATGGCCTGTAACAGATAGCGAAGAATGAAAAGCAACAATCCGATGCCGGCCAGCAACCATTGCTGCTTGAGGATGCCGACAACGATGGCAATCATCCAAGACGCGTGAAATAACAAACGGGAAGTAGTCTCTAACCCCAGCAACCAGCGTTGCAAGCCGTGGTAATGAAAGGATGTGCTGGTGTATCCAATCTTCTCTTCTCGCCAGAGCTTGTTGCGTATGACGGGACTCATGCGTACAACGGCATCGGCCTCACACTCTACACGAGTGTTTGAACCGTTGGCCACTTGGTTTACAAACAGGTCGTCGGCACCGTGTTGCAAATGCAGGTGCTCGGTGAATCCCTTCTGCCGGAAGAAGAGAGACTTTCGATAGGCAAGGTTTCTGCCCAATCCCATATAAGGTTTTCCGGCAAGGGCACATCCCAGGAATCGCAGATGATTGAAAAGATTATCGAAGTTGATGAATCGCTGTTTGTGCTCTTTCTCCCTGCGATAGCCACTGTAACCCAATACAACATCCGTATGAGAAGTGAAGTTGCGCGCCATTAACCGCAGCCATTGGTTGCTGACCGGACGGCAATTAGCTTCCGTAAAGAGCAACCATTCATACTTGGCAGCCTTAATGCCAATGGAGATGGCCAGCTTCTTACGACTGATGTATCGGGAAGAGGCCGGAACAAAACTGTGATAAAGATGTGGATAATGCTCTTGCAGAAGAGTCAGGTAGTCTTCACTCTCGTCGGTATTTCCGTCGTTTACCACAATTACTTCAAACTGTGGATAGTCTTGCTCCAAAATGTCTGTGAGGTTCTGACGAAGATTGTTACACTCTTCGCGTGCAGTGATTATGACAGAAACGGGCGGCAACTCTTGGCTGAAGTGCACCTCTCCCGCCTTTACAGCCTTGTTGTGTCGGTACATCTTGTTATACAGACAAAGATAATAGAGTGCCTGAATCAGAAGAAAAAACAGCACAATAGCAACCAATGCCCATTCTGTTGTGTCAAGATTGAATATTTCCATAAGGATAGCATAAACATTTGAATGCGCAAAGATAGAGAAAAAACGAATATTGGAGTTTCCAATTTTTCATTATCTTTGTCTGCGGATAATCAATTATTTCGAATCTGATTGATACACAAGTAGTGAATGCCATTGCAGAAAGCTGTTGGTAACGATTTGGCGACTTTGAGATTGCACCAATTTTCTGCGTTATGTTTTAAATAAAACAGGCTACACCTCGGCATAATTAAAACAAGTTTTATTCTGCTTTCGGTTTGCACTGTTTTTTGTCAAATAACCATGATACAGAAGTAGCCAAACTTCTTGATTGAGCAAAGAGTTTGGCTACATTTTGAGTTATAATCCCATTTTATGGTCATAATTGGTCGTAATTGGTCATAATTGGTCGTAATTTATATACCAAGTTCTGCCTTCTATTGATATTATCTTATTTTCTCTCATATCTGAAAGAATATGCCCCAACATTCGTTCTTGTTGCTCTTGGGTCTTATTCTGAGGCAATACCTCTTTCAAATACTCAAAAATGGCATCACGCTTTGCTCCTATAGTCCCCGCATTCTGCAAATATTGTATAATCATTTGCTGAATCTTTGCCTTATCAAGTCCCTTACTTCGAGTGTATTCCGGTAATTGTCGAGTCTTTTTAGCCACATCAATTGAAATGCGGTAATCTGTTATGTTTCCTTCCAATAATCCTCTCTCCAATAGAGAAACTACATTATTCTCAGAAATACGATGTCCCTTTTGTACGGCATCCAATAAAATGCAATCCTCCAAAGTTAATGAATCGTTCTCTTTCAGTAGCTTGGTGTACTTTTCATTGATAGAATTACCATATATCCTTACACCTACTTCTTTATTCAAAGTGTCTATTTCGTAATCAGGCATTGGGAAATGACGACGCCATTGCTCGTTAAACATTTTCTTGATTCCACGACTGACCGTATCAATCATGTTGAAATTGACCATTGCACGACAAAGACATTCATTTCTAAAATGGCGTTGTGGTCCCTTGGTTGCCAATGCATTTTGCAAAGTGCCAGGAATAAAACTACCTCCGTTTTCATAGTACAGATAACCTGGATTCTCTACAAAGTTGATACGTTGCTGTAGCGTATAGTCTTGATGTGCAATGGCATTATGGAGTGCCTCTCGAATCGTGTAGTCATCGTATTGTTTCATTGTATCGGGAAATAATGTTCCTCCGGGCAGTTCTCTCATTGTCAGATTACGAATCTTACCCAAGATTTGATCCACAGTCAAAATGAATGGAGCAGTAAAATGTTCGTAATCCACAACCTCTTGATGTTCATCACGCAAAGTCCATGTAACTTCAACTACAGCAGGACGAAGTTTAAACACAGATACAGGTTTACCCAAAAGAATGATGGCTGCACGTGTCAGTTTACCGTCAATCATAATACCGCTATTGCAAAGCAATTCTTCTACCGACCATGTATCTACTTCTTCCGATGGTAT
>JAGATY010000072.1 GCA_017621035.1 Bacteroides sp.
AATATTTCTATTAAATTTGCGTCAGTCATGGGAGTGATTTTTATTTGTAACACTTTGATTTTGACACTATAAAGATACAAATAAATTTTCACTCCCACTACTTTTTATGATACTTTCTTATACCGAACTCACGTTAAATTTAAAGAAAACCAGTAATTCATTTTTACATAGCATTCCACTCTTCCGACTAATTCCGACAACAAAGAAAAGCCATTAGATGCAAACAATCTGCAATCTAATGGCTTTCTCTCTGTGACCCCGGTGCGATTCAAACGCACGACCTTCAGAACCGGAATCTGACGCTCTATTCACTAAGCTACGGGGCCGAACCGTTTTGCGGGGCAAAAGTAAGGAAAATCTAGACATCTTCCTAACAGTTACCCCAGAAATTGTTTAGCGCTTTAGCTGATGAGGGTATCAGAAACGCCAATACAACTGCAAGTCCAGCGTATTGTAGTGCTTATCACCACTAGCTGTTTTGTTATTCACAAAGCTATAGTTGGCTTGCAACTTCAGGTTCTTATAGAAATAGTAGTTGGCACTCAGTGCATAGATGCTATTGGTGCTGCTCCACTCTTTGGTATCGCGAAGCACATCCCACTTGGCATACACCTTACATTTCTTTGTAACAGGAGCACCTACTGTTATGTACCAAGCATCAGCCTTGTCGCTACCACTCAAACCGTTGGTTGTAATCTTTTGCCCCTTGCTAGCTGCATACTCTGCACGAACTGTCCAATCTGCCTCATAGTTCACGCCCAAAGCCCAACGTTTTCTGTCGGCATCCACACCATTTTTAGTGTAACGACCGTTCCAACCAAATGCGGCAATAGCCAGTTTCTTGATGGGATAGAAGAAGATTCCACCGATAAGGTCTTTATGTTTATTGATATCTTTCTGATTGATACCCTGACCGTTATACAAGCCTACCTGATAATGCAGGAAGTTATGTTTGTCTTTCCCGATAGGAAGCAAATCGCCCTGTACCTGCACACCCATGTCACGACCACCACTGCTGTGTTCGCCCACACGGTCGCTCATACCGGCCAACTTACTGGTCAGTTGCGAATAACCGCCAAAGCCTATGTTCCAAGGATTCATAGGATTTTCAAAAGTAAAAGCACGCTTAAACTGTCCGAACTTTACTGAAAAGAACTTATAACGTTGCCACTCAGCCCAAGCATCCAAGATACGCGGGTCTCCCACCATCTCTACCTGCAATTTATACTTGAAGTCCAGCACCTTACCATCAACATACAGACGTGTATAGCGTAAGTCCATATTGGTATGCGAAGCTGCGTCATTCTGAGTGGTTGCTGTGGCTCTTCCCACCACATAGCCGCCAAATGTTGTGTTCTGTTTAATATCTTCTGTTATTTGTTTCCCGAGTTTGTCTTGCGCCGATGCGCCTCCGGCAGCCACCAATGCTGCCAGCAATAAAATCTTACGGATGTTTCTCATTATCTCATTCAATGTATTGTAGTGTCAATGTGTTTGTCACAGTAAAATGAAAGGCAACCTCTTCTCCAAGAGATTGCCTTCTTCTTGTCAAACCAAATGATTATTCATTGATTGCAGCGATACCCGGAAGCACCTTTCCTTCGATGGCTTCGAGCAATGCTCCACCACCGGTAGAAACGTAAGATACGCCACTTGCCAAACCAAACTTGTTAACACAAGCTACAGAGTCGCCACCACCCACAAGTGAGAATGCACCGTTCTTGGTAGCTTCTACAATAGCCTCACCTACTGCACGTGAACCTTGTGTAAAGTTATCGAACTCGAACACGCCGGTAGGACCGTTCCAAAGGATAGTCTTGCTACCCTTGATAACTTCGGCAAACATTTCCATAGTCTTAGGACCGATGTCCAGACCTTCCCAACCGTCGGGGATATCGTTAGAAGGTACAAACTGAGTGTTAGCATCGTTAGAGAAAGAGTCTGCAACCTTAGAGTCAACAGCCAATACCAACTTCACACCCTTCTCTTCTGCCTTCTTCAGCAGGTCGAGAGCCAGGTCAAGCTTATCTTCCTCACAGATAGAGAGACCTACCTTACCGCCTTGAGCCTTCATAAAGGTGTAAGTCATACCACCGGCAATGATGAGGTTGTCTACCTTGTTCAGCAAGTTCTCAATGATTTCAATCTTAGAAGAAACCTTTGAGCCACCCATGATGGCAGTAAACGGACGTTGGATATCGTTCAAAACCTTATCCACAGCCTTTACTTCTTTCTCCATCAAATAACCGAACATCTTATTGTCCTTATCAAAGTATTTAGCGATCAATGCTGTAGAAGCGTGTGCACGGTGAGCAGTACCGAATGCGTCGTTTACATAGCAGTCTGCGTAAGAAGCCAACTTCTTGGTGAACTCTTTCTGGCTCTCCTTAACGGCAGCCTTAGCAGCCTTCTTCTCTTCGTCTGTTGCATCTTCTGCCAAACCACGGGGCTTACCTTCTTCCTCTGCATAGAAACGGAGGTTTTCAAGCAACAGCACTTCACCCGGTTGCAAAGCAGCAGCCTTCACAGCAGCCTCTTCACCCATGCAGTCGTTAGCGAATTGCACTTCAACACCCAGCAATTCCTCCAAGTGTTTCTTAATGTGCTTCAAAGAGAACTTCTCAGCCACGCCTTTCGGACGGCCAAGGTGAGAACCGATAATAATGCTACCACCATCTGCCAAAATCTTCTTCAGAGTAGGCAATGCAGCACGCATACGAGTGTCATCAGTAATGTTAAAGTTTTCGTCCAGGGGTACATTGAAGTCCACGCGAACGAATGCCTTTTTACCGGCAAAGTTGAATTGATCGATTGTCATAATTCTACTATTTGTTTAATGTGTTATTAGTTTCCTATTCACAGATTTGCGGCAAAGTTAATACTAATTTCTTTTTCTCCACCACGAAATTGCTATTTATTCTTCTTCACCACGCCCTATTTCTCACCTTCTGCCTCCACTTTATACCTCTTACAGAAGAATTTGCACATGGTTTGTAAACCGCACACCTCGCATTTCGGTGCTCTAGCCAGGCAAACATAACGTCCGTGAAGTATCAACCAGTGGTGTGCTATGGGGATGTCCTCCTCCGGAATGTGTTTTACCAATTCCTTCTCCACACTGAAAGGGGTAGTACACTTCTCCGACACCAATCCCAGCCGATGACTCACCCGAAAGACATGAGTATCCACCGCCATAGCAGCCTTATTGAAGACCACTGCTTGAATAACATTGGCCGTTTTTCGCCCTACTCCAGGCAGTTTTATCAGTTCTTCCAACGTATCAGGCACTTCCCCATGAAAGTCACGTATCAGCATTTGCGCCATGCCGACCAAATGTTTTGCCTTGTTATTGGGATAAGAGACACTCTTTATATACTCAAAAATCACCTCCGAAGTGCTTTCTGCCATAGCCTCCGGTGTAGGGAAATCACGAAAAAGAGGGGGAGTTATCAGGTTCACACGCTTATCGGTACACTGTGCCGAAAGAATCACAGCTACCAACAACTGAAAAGGATTCTCATAGTGCAGTTCTGTTTCTGCCACCGGCATCTGCTTCCTGAACCAGGCCAAGATTTGCTCATATCGTTCTTTCTTTCTCATAATAGATATTTATGCGGGACAAAGATAGCGCAAGCCACGGGCAGAAACAAATCTGTTTTCAAGAAACTGTAAATTGTGCCTGCATGGCGATACGCGGGTAGAGGGTGAGGGTTCAGGTTCAATATGCTACTTTTCATGGGTCAATGTAGCAGATTGTTTATGCCAACTAGCTACTTTGTTACCCGAACCACGTACGCGGTTCGCGCGTCCCACGGCTGTGGTTCGGCTACCAAAGTAGTAAAAAGAAGCAAAAAGAGTAGTACTTTGGGGGTATAAAAGTACTACTCTTAACGTCAGTTCGACTTACGGTCTGAAAGACCTTATACCGAATTCTGGTTAATAAAAATGGCGCGAACTTCACAGCCCACGCCACTCAATTGTTAACTTTAATTTTTCGAAACGTTACTCACAAGAGGAAACATCACACATGACGTTTAGTTTCGCCCTCTCTGTTTTTATACCAGTTTATCCTATCAATTCTTTGTAATGGTACAATAACTTGACTCGTCGTTAATCAGATACAACTTGATGGTGTAATTACCTGCTTCGGCAATGTTCAAATTATCACCACCGGCAACCAGCTTATCTGCAGAGCCACCGACATTGATATCCCAACTGCCGTTTGCACAGAACTTCATCTGACCGGCCTTCAAATCGGTTGTAACGGTCCAGCACTGTGCCTCTGCATCATAGGTCATGGGAACATATTGGCTGGGATCCCATTCTGCCGGAGTAGCCGGACCGACCAAGCCCCAAGTAGTTTCTACTACAGAGATTGAATTGGTTGTCATATCTACCGTCAAGTAGTAGAATCCGGGAGTAACCACCAGGTTGCCATCATTATCTGTAGTCAGATTAGCAGACTTGGTTGTAAAGTAATCGTAACCGTAAGCATTGTTCCAATCCGGAGTTGCACAAACCTTGAAACCACCGGTCAGGTAGATATGGCCTGTGTACACCATATTCATGCTTGCAGAATAGAGCTGAGTAGCTGTTGCCGGAGTCCAGTTCTGATGCGAACCGGGAACCCACATGTAAGGAGATACCTCACCTAACAGTTCAATGTAGTACATCTGATTCAGCATATCCAGCTTGATGCGTACCCATTGTTTCTCCACAATCCGCATAGCCTGCGCATTGGCAGAAACGATTTCACCTTCCAAAGCGGTAGAGCCATCCTCTGCACAACCCAGCACACCCGACCAGTCGCCACCGGCAAAGGCTGCCAATGCAGACTCCGGTACAATCTTAAAGTAAGCATTCTCTTTAGGCAACTCAAAAGTGAGGGTAAAGAACGGGGCATCATAAACGTCTGCACCGCTATGATTCAGCTTCAGCAAGTGATCTGCATCCCATCCGCCGGCTACGTCACCTACCAGATAATAGGCAGTATCAATTGTAGGCAAATCCATCGGAACCGGAGTAACCGTTACCACACCTGTACCTACATAGCTACCACAACGTACACGAGCTGTACCTTCAGTAATGTAAGCACGGAAACGGATGTGCATCTCTTTAGCTTTGGGAGAGATACCAAACAGTTCACGGAAAGCTGTATTCAACTCATCAACCAGCACAAAACCGGTAGATGCATCCAAGTCAACTTTCTTACTGAAACTATCTGAATTGGAAACTTCCAGCACATAGCTCATGTTTGAATAAGCATTCAGTTCCGGAGTCTCCTTAGTAGTCAGCACGTATAGTGTATCTGTAGACTTTTTGGTAGAAAGGTCCAGAGCCGACGTAAAGTCACTGTCCAACTCAACCACCAAGCCGTCATAGTTCTGTTGTGTTTCCGGCTCATTGGTTTGAGGGAACACGCCTTCATTGAAGTCTTCATTGCAAGCTGCCATGAAGCCCAATGTCAGAATCGACATTATATATAAACCTAATTTCTTCATTGTCAATAAGATTTTTAAATTAGCATTATTCCATATAAGCTTCACCAGTACTGAAGTTCAAATAGACCTTTTCGCCAGCCTTGCAGCTAATACGCTCCTGATCAGCACCTGCTGCACGATACGTAATCTTTCCATCAAAGAAGATGAATTCAGACTTCCACCAATCAATGTTATCGGCAAGTACTACACAAAGGCGTAAGTTCTTTTCGTCACTACCGTCACAATCCACAGCCAACGCCGGAGAAACAAACTCACCGTCAGCTGTTGTAGGTACTGTAAACTTCCAGTTGTCGTCAGCAGACCAGATACCGCCATTGGCAGCACCGAATACATAAACAGCCGGTTCCATAAAGTCAACCGTGTACAGATAGCCACGTCCCTCAATTGTCACAGTTACCATAACCAAGTGCCAGCCTGACTCCTTGAATACAATGTTACCATCAGCAGCAGCTTCATAATCTATGCCATTGATAGTCACACCGTCAGTAGCACCAAACTGATTACCATTCCAAGATGTAGCAGTATTGAACTTCATACCCTTACCTGCTTCACCCCATACCATCAACCAGAACTTATCCGGGTTGCTGTGTACAGGAACCATAGCCGGAGCATCTTCCCACTCCCAGCTACAGAAGTCACCGATGGCATACATCTCTGTAGGCAGTTTCATCTCTTCCAAAGCAAAATAGCTCTTCACCTTCGGCAGAGTGATAATGTTGGAGAGAATTTCATTACCTTCGGGTGCATTGGTCACTGTAGCTTTCAGGCGAATGTACACAGGGAATGCCTCTGTCGGGAAGTCATCTTTATCTTCCGCACCCAGCAAGGCAACCAAAGCAACTGCCAGTTCCTTAGCATCTACTTCCATACGGGCAGAAGTGTAGGCAGTAGCCAGTTCAAGATAGTTCGAGAAGTCAGACTGAGTAGCAACCTGTACGGTATAAACCACTGCAGCAGCAAAGCCATAATCCGGTTGTGAGCAGGTAAGCAACACAGCATTGGCATCAGACAAATCATATTCTGCATTGGCATACTTGGGAGTATTCAATACAAAGGTAGTTGGGTCCTGATAAATAGGATTGGAATCCTGGTCTTTATCACAAGCCGAGAAGGCCATCAACCCCAGCATGAAACATAAATATAAATGTATCTTTTTCATTGTAAATCAAGTTTTAATATTAGTAACCGGGGTTCTGAACAAGATTCTCATTTGCATTCAAATCTGATGCAGGAATCGGCAACAAGTTGTATATGGCAGAAATACCCATACCTTCAGGAGCCTCGCCTTTCCAGTCCCACAGATAGCTGCCGGCAGTGAAGTAGCCATAACGAATCAAGTCAGTACGACGCTGAGTTTCAAAATAGAACTCGCGGCACTTCTCGTCCAGAATGTCATTCAGAGAGAGGTCAGTCAGTCTGGATGTGTTTGCACGGTCTCTCAAGGCATTGACAGCAGCCTTTGCATCATCCTTACTGCCACCGGCACGAAGAGTAGCCTCGGCATAAGTCAGATAAGCCTCTGCGGCACGCATGAAAGGAATATCCATATCTACATATACTGAGTTGGAAGGAGTACCACCGTTAGAGTAAGAGTTTGTGAACTTACCCACTGCTACACCCTCGGCAAATGTGTTCCAGTTAGAGATAGGAAGTTTAGTAATAAACTCTTTCAACTCACCCTTATCATTCTTATAAGTACCGTAAGTTACAAACAGAGCGCGGTCATCACCGGCCAATGCAGCTGTATTTTCAGGGTCAGTAGAGTTTGCAGGAACGATACCGTCGGCAAAGAACTTCTTGGCTAATGCCTGACGTCCGCGGTTACCACCCCATCCTTCACTGGTACCCCAAGAGCCCATACCGGAAGTATGTGTAGAAGCTATCAGGAAGGAAGCACCCGCATACGATTGTGTATTTACACCATGCTGACGGATAGGAAGAATAATCTCTTTCATGGCATCCTCATTCTGGTCATTGTCACCCATAAAGAGTTCTTTATACTCATCGGCCAACTCATAAGCTGAATCCATTACCTTCTTGGCATACTCTGCTGCAGCACTCCACTGAGCCTTACCGGTGTACACTTCTGCATTCAGGTAAAGACGTGACAACAGCAACCAGTTTGCAGCCTTGTCTGCGCGACCGAAAGGTGCCTGACGAGGTTCATACATGTCTGTTTCAATCTCTTTCAGTTCCTTTTCAATGTAAGCATACAAATCAGCACGCTTGATTTGCTGAGGAGGCTCGCTGGCTACCTTCTCTGTGAAAGGTACGTTTCCGAAGAAGTCCAGCAGATAGAAATAGTTGAGTGCACGCATGAAACGAGCTTCTGCACGCTGCTTCACACTCTTCTCATCACCCATACCTTCTGTCTTCTCCAAGAAGTGATTACACAAGGTAATATCAAAATAGAGACGACAATAAAGTCCTGTCAACTGCTCATGGCTGGAAGACCAACGCGCAAAGTTCAGTTCAGGAATACCTACGTCACCCCAAGAACAGATAGCCTCGTCGGTAGGCAACTCACTGAAGTTCCAAATCAGACGATAGAATCCGGAAGTACCTTCATCGATGTCGTCAACATCACCATTGCCTGCAGGGCCTTGCTGACCGGTAAGAGCCATGGTTGCATAAATCTTGGCAAACACTTCATCCTGTACAAAATCAGTAGAAACGTTCGGGTCAATCGGAGTGGCATCCAAATCGCCGATACAGGAAGATACACTCATTGATAAAGCAAGTGCTGCTGCCGGTATAATTGTTTTAAAATATTTCAATTGCATACTATATCTAGTTAGAATATTAGAAATTAAGAGATAAGCCGAATACGCCAACAAAAGGACGCGGATAGAAGTTGTTGTCCAAGCCACTGTTAGTCTCAGGATCCAAACCATCGTAACCGGTAATGGTAAATACATTCTGAGCTGTCAGATAAGCACGACCGGAAATCTTTGCACCAAACAGTTTATCAAAAGAGTAACCCACTGTAATGTTGTCACACTTCAGGTAAGAAGCATTCTGTACAAAGTAATCTGAGAACACATAATTACCTTTACCCTTCCAACCCAATGCTACGGCATCTTTCATCTTGTTTGAGTAGAAACCGGAAGTAGACCACAAACCGGTATCTGATACGTTAGCCTGGCTAGCCAAAGCATCATTATACACATAGTTGTTCAGCGAAGCACGCAATGAGAAGCTGAAGTCCCAGTTCTTCCAAAGAACCTTAGAAGTCAGACCCATAAGCACATCACCATCTTTCTTCTTATAGATATATTTGTCATCGTCATTGATGATACCATCAGCATTACGGTCAACAAACAAGTTCTCTATCGGGTTACCGGCCTCATCGTACACCTGTTGGTACACGTAGAAAGAGTATGCAGGGTAGCCTACCTTATGAGCCTGGATGTCACCACCTGTACCGGCAGAAATACCTCCTGTACCTACATAGTAGCCTTCACCGGAACCGCTAGTCAGCTTAGTAATCTTGTTTTTATTGTAGGTAATATTGAATCCTAAGTCCCAAGTCAAATCCTTGCTTACAATAGGTTTGTAGTTTACAGAGAACTCAAGACCCTTGTTCTCCATGGTACCCACATTGCTAAGCACCTTGTTCTTGAAGTTTGAACCCTGTGATACAGACACTCTGTTAATCAAGTCTTTCGTTTCACGATAGTAAACATCGAGAGCACCTGACAAACGACCATTCCACAAGCCGAAGTCAATACCTGCATTCCATGTTGTAGTTTGCTCCCACTTCAGGTCTGAGTTATACTCATTCGGTTTCAGCAGGGTAAGCATTTCATTGCCAAAGTAGTAATAAGCACCGGCCTGGTTGAGTACGTAAGTGGCCAGATAGGGGAAGTCATCGTCAGTAATATTCTGCTGACCTGTAATACCATAGCCCAGACGCAACTTCAAGTCAGACAAAACGTCTACATCTTTCAGGAAAGCCTCTTCCTTGATTCTCCAACCCAAAGCAACAGAGGGGAACAGTGCCCAACGGTTGTCCTTAGAGAAACGACTGGTACCGTCGTTACGCAATGTAGCAGTAATCAGGTAGCGATCTAAGTAGCTATAGTTCAGACGACCGAAGAAAGATACCAGGAAGCTCTCAGTTTTCCAACTGTTACCCTTAGGCAAATTCTTCTCACCAGCCTTTGAAGCATGGGTTGAGGGGAACAGGCCATACTCCTCATAAGTTCCCTCACGGTGGAAATGCTGCCACTCATAACCGGCCATCACGTCAAAGTGATGCTTCTCACCAAAGTCCTTATAATACTGAGCATAAGCACTCAAAGACATATTATACTTATCTTCCGTGTCAAACTTATAGTAACCGTAGTAGTTATTTGTACCGGAATAGGGAGAGACTGCTGTATTTTGCTCACCGGTTGACCAGTCACCACCCAGACTCAGGTGCAGGCGCAAGTCTTCCAATCCGTGAATCTTATAGTCAAACTCTGCACTACCAATAAATGACTTGGAAGTAGCCTCATCATTTTTCTGTTCCAGCATAGCCACCGGGTTCTTGGTAGCCAGGCTGTTTACATACAAGATGTCAGCATTGGTATCACCCAAAGAGCTGCCCGGAACACTCCACTGAAAGAAGTTACCAAACTCTGCTACATCTGAATAGATGGATTGAGTCGGGTCCATGCTTACGGCAGCACCAACTGCTCCACCGTCGGCATAACGGTTCTTGGCAATCATACCCTTAGCATTTAAGTTCATGGTCAAGTGGTCATCCAAGAAGCTGGGCGAAAGATTCAATGAAGCTGTATAACGCTCAAAGTTACTAGTCTTCAAAATACCATTCTGATTGGTGTAACCTACAGAAACGCGGTAAGGAATGTTCTTGAAACCGCCGGCAACGGTAACATTGTGGTCTGTACTGATAGCTGTGCGATAGATTTCATCCTGCCAGTCAGTATTAGCAGTACCCAAAGAACCGATAACGTCTGCTCTATCAGCATACATCTCCTGCGCGTAGGCGCGGAACTCATCACCACTCATCACGTCTACCGTCTTCTTAACCATACTCATAGAAACATTTCCCGAGTAAGAAACAGAAGGACGTGAATCCTTTTTACCCTTCTTAGTGGTAATAATGATTACACCATTGGAAGCGCGAGAACCGTAGATTGCAGTAGCCGAAGCATCCTTCAGTACGGTAAAGGTCTCAATATCATTCGGGTTGACCAATGAGAGCGGGTTCGACAAACCCTTAACACCGTCATTATCCATAGCCAGACCATCAATAACAATCAGCGGGTCGCTTGACGCATTCAAAGAGGCACCACCACGAATACGTATCTGTGCACCACCACCGGGAGTACCGTCATTCGATACAACACTCACACCGGCAATCTTACCGGCAATCATGTCCTGTGCATTAGTGGTCAGACCTTTGTTGATGGCATCCGGCTTCATCGCTGTAACCGAACCCGTCATGTCATTCTTCTTGGCTACACCGTAACCAATCACAACCACCTCATTCAACAGTTCAGAGTCCTCTTTCAACTCTACATTGACAGTAGCTGTTGCAGGAACCTCTACTGTAGTGTAACCGATGAAAGAAATAACCAAAGTAGAACCTTGGGGAACACTCAACGTAAAATTACCTTCTATGTCGGTAATCGTACCGTTGGATGGATTTCCCTTTTCCACTACATTAGCGCCTACCACACCGCCAAAGGCATCTTTCACATGCCCTTTCACTGCGATGCTCTGTGCATAAGCGCCTACAGACAAGAATAACCCCAACAATAAGGGAAGAATCATTTGATAGATTCTAAGATTAACTTGCTTCATGCATCTTAAGTTTTGAGTTAAAAATAAATTTATTTATAGATTTTCAATGAATTACTTCTGTGCATGTACCTCAATGTGCTTTCCAGTGAAGTCATGGTATTGCTGGGCAAAGATATTAAATACACACACCTTTCCATCGGGGATGACAAGTTAAATGTGAAAGTTGACTTGTGCAATCGTTTGCAAAGTCGAGGTCGAATCTGGTTGAAATCATTCCGCCGAATGACACCTCTAAAAACATCTCCGGCCTCACTTTTTACAAGAATAAGGGTTGTAAAAAGAGAGGCCGGAGAATCTCTTATATATTATAATAGGTGTATTCCCGACAGTAGCTTAGCGCAAGCGATACTTATGGAAATGAGGAGCTACTTTCAGATTGAAATAAAGCAGCGACACAATGGTTAGGCTGGCTCCAAACAGATAGGCCTTATCGAACGTGCTGACCTCAGCAATATAGCCGCCGCTCAGCATACCGATGCCTATGCCTACATCCCAAGAGGTGAGATAGGTGGAGGTAGCTGTGCCCCGTTGATTGTTGGGTGCGAGATTTACAAACAGCGTGTTGTAAGCAGGAAACATCATGCCAAACCCTACTCCCAACATCAAAGCGATGGTAAAGAAAAGCACATCACAAACCGTACTGTTCCACTGAACCAAGTAGACGCAGGCTGAGAGCAGAAAGAAACTGACCACTACCATGTAAAGCCCCCAAGAGATGACCTGCGTAATTTTTCCTCTATCCACCAATCTGCCCGAGAAGAGTCGCGAAACAGCCATACCTGTTGCCATGAAGGTAAAGAAGAAACCGGTAGGAACCGTCAGTCCAATCTGCTTGGCATACATCGCTACATAGTTGGTAGTCATGCCGTAAGGAATAGAAAGCAACAACAAACTGGCACCGGCAGGCAATCCTTTCAGCAAGATGAAGCGATCCAGCGAAATCGGTTCACGCTTCACCGGCGGCTTATAAGGAGTCTTCACCAGCGAAGCACACAAGAAGCCCAGCAGGCAGGAGGCCAGCGAACAGCAGAAGATAACCATGTAAGAACAACCGGCATCGTGCAGGAAAAGTCCCGTCATCGGGCCTATGGACATGGCTGTATTGTTGGCCAAACCGTAATAGCCCAATCCCTCTCCTCGACGTGACGAAGGCATAATGTCTATGACAATGGTATTTCCGCCCACCGTCACCATGCCAAACGAGATGCCATGCAGAATGCGGAACAGAACAAACAGCGTCAGTGTTCCGGCCAGCATATAGCCGCCAAACATGGCTGTAAAGATGAAATAGGCCAGAAGATAGAGTGGTTTACGGGCAAAAGTATCCAGCAGATAGCCAGAGAACGGGCGGATGCACAAGGCAGCAATGGTATAGCAAGAGAGCACAATGCCTATATCACTCTTACTTGCCCCGAAGATTTCCTCCAGATAGAAGGGTAATACCGGAATCAGCAGCCAAAAGCCAAAAAACTGCAGAAAGTTGGCTGCAATGATAAAACAGTAACTGCGTGTAACTAGTCTGTCTTTCACTTTTGTTTAGTTTGCAGCTGATAGTTGGTTGTTGAAAATTGAAACTGTGTCGAAATACACTGCTCATCCGTGATGAGAAATTAAAGTTTCAATTTTCAACCATCAACCATCCACTGTTTATTAGTATGCGGCCTCAAACTCTTTCAAGAAGCGAAGGTCGTTCTCTGAGAAGAGGCGCAAGTCGTTTACACGATACTTCAGGTTGGTAATGCGCTCGATACCCATACCCAGTGCGTAACCGCTGTACACCTTGCTGTCGATGCCATTCAGTTCCAGCACATTGGGGTCTACCATACCACAACCCAGGATTTCCACCCAACCGGTACCCTTACAGAAGGGACAACCCTTGCCACCACAGATGTTACAACTGATGTCCATCTCGGCACTTGGCTCGGTAAAGGGGAAGTATGAGGGGCGTAAGCGTATCTTAGTGTCGCTTCCGAACATCTCTTTCGCAAAGAGCAGAAGCACTTGCTTCAGGTCTGTAAACGAGACATTCTTATCTACATAGAGTGCTTCCACCTGATGGAAGAATGCGTGAGCACGGTAACTGATAGCCTCATTTCTATACACACGACCCGGGCAGATGATGCGGATGGGCGGTTGAGTGTTCTCCATCACACGGCTCTGCACGCTACTGGTGTGGGTACGCAAGATGATATTGTTGGCCACATTACTCTCAGCACTCTCAATAAAGAAAGTGTCCTGCATATCGCGTGCCGGGTGATCTTCTGCAAAGTTCATCGAAGAGAACACATGCCAGTCATCTTCCACCTCCGGACCGTCGGCAATGCTGAATCCCAGGCGGGCAAAAATGTCGATGATTTCATTCTTTACAATGGTTAGCGGATGGCGTGTTCCCAGCTGTGCCGGATAGGCAGTACGGGTCAAGTCCAAATCTGAACAGTCGGCATCCTGGCTCTCGAACTGCTCTTTCAGGGCTGCAATCTTCTCCTGCGCCTTATTCTTCAGCTCGTTCACCTTCATACCCACCTCTTTTTTCTGCTCGGCAGGTACGTTACGGAAGTCAGCCATCAGCTCATTGATGGCACCTTTCTTACTCAGATATTTGATGCGAAGCGCCTCCAACTCTTCAGCATTCGCGGCTGTCATTGCTTCTACCTCTTGCAGAAGCTGATTGATTTTAGCTATCATATCTATGTGTTCTTTATTATTTTCAACTTGCAGCTTTTCACGTAAAAAAGCACGCAAAGATACAACTTTATCAGTTACGTGCCACAAATCCCCGGTAATTTCTCTACATAGAGGCTACATCAAATATTCAACTTAGGCACGAATGAGACAGAAAATCACAGATTCTTCTCTTTATTTTATCCCCAAGTAGTCATAATACCAGTCAATTTTCGCCAATAGGTTTGGGGAGATAAAGGGGGACAAAAGGAAGATAAAAGGAGATAAAGGTCGATACCTATAAGACACAAGTGACAAGCTACGAGCTACTAGCTACAAGACGTTATCGGAAAGAGTAGTTCCCTTTCGTCCTTTTCTCTTTTCCTTTTCACCCTCTTCCCTACCCCCAAGGAAGCCCTACCCGGGTGCTACCAACACCATTATCCATTTGGTATTGCTTCGATTTTCTATCGTTATCTACTTGGAAAATCAGTACTTTATCGAATGTATATCGAAGCAATATCAAATCTATAATAAATAGATAACGAAGAAGATAGGGAGAGGATACAGACCGGAGTCGTGGAGGGAAAGGAAGATTGTCTATACTATTTATAGTTCGTTATCACTTATCTTTATGATAGTTCTAAATCTTAATAGAAGTAAATACACACCCTCCGAATTCTTAATTTATATGGAAAACATAGATAAACTTATTAAAATATCAAATATTTACGTTTTAAACGTATCTTGCAATCAAATAATATTTTATATTTGCAATACCAATTAAGAGAATCGCTCATAAGTATTGTCGAATCTAAAAAATAGAGAGTATGGAAGTAAAGAAAACAAAGAAAGCAAATCTGGAGAACAAGAAATCCAGTTGGTTACTGGCAGGATATGTTACTGCATTGGCAGCCCTGTTTGTTGCTTTTGAATGGTCTAAACGGGATGTTACCATCGATTTAGACAGCGGCATAGCCGAAATGAGTTTTGCACAGGACTTGGAAATCCCTATTACCGAGCAGCAACCCACTCCTCCACCGCCTCCGGTCAAAGCGCCTGAAATCACGGATATGTTGACCATTGTGGACAATGAGGCAGAAGTAGAGGAGGTCAACATTGTTGGAAACGAGGAGTTAGGTGGCGCAGTAGAAATCAAGTACACCCCGCCGGTACCCGAAGAAGAGGAGACACTGGAAGATGAAATCTTCGTCATCGTAGAAGAAGCCCCCGAGTTTCAAGAGGGTGGTATGGTTGGTTTGATGAAGTACCTGAGTACACACATCAAATATCCGCCTCACGCTCAGGAGAACAACATACAGGGCAAAGTGACGGTACAGTTTGTGGTCAACAAAGATGGCAGTATTGTAGATGTGGCCGTCATGCGAGGAGTAGACCCTTACCTGGATAGAGAAGCTCTGCGCGTTATCTCCTCCATGCCCAAATGGAAGCCTGGCAGGCAGCGCGGACAAGCCGTTCGGTGCAAATTCACGGTTCCGGTCATCTTCAAGTTGCAATAAGAAAACTTTCAGTCGGGGCATCCGTAGTCCCCGATTTAGTCCCTAAAACGAAAAAAATCCTCACTGAAACTATATCAGTGAGGATTTTTTGTGGAGCGTATGAGACTCGAACTCATCACCTCGACACTGCCAGTGTCGCGCTCTAGCCAGATGAGCTAACGCCCCGAGCATTTTTACAACGTTTGCAAGGTTTCTTGCGTTTTGATGGCGCAAAGATAATGCATTATTCTGAAATAATTGCTATGTTTGCCCAAGTTTTTGAAGAAATATATTATGCTGGTCTACAATACTACTTATCAGGTAAGCGAAAAACAGGAGAAATATTTTCTCATTTGGATGCAGGAACACTACCTCGTAGAGGTGGAAAAGATGGGACTTTTGGGTGCGCCCCGCATTCTGAAAGTACTCAGCCATCGCGAAGAAGGCAGCTGCTACTCTGTTCAGTTTGAAGTAGAAAGCTCCGACATGCTACACAAATGGTACAGAACGCAGGGTGTGACACTCCAGGAGGAGATGGTGAAACTGTTTAAAGATGACGTGGTAGGTTTTCCCACATTGATGGAGATTGTGAAGTGATACAGCCGGTTAAAGAGAAAATTATACTGGGTATCGACCCCGGCACCACCATCATGGGGTACGGTGTGCTACGGGTTACGGGTGTGAAACCGGAAATGATTGCCATGGGCATTATCGACCTGCGCAAGTTTAGTGATCACTACCTGAAACTAAAACATATCCATGAGCGGGTACTCGGCATCATAGAGAGTTATCTGCCTGATGAGCTGGCTATTGAGGCACCTTTCTTTGGTAAGAATGTACAGTCTATGCTAAAACTGGGACGGGCACAAGGGGTGGCCATGGCTGCGGCACTGAGTCGCGATGTTCCCATTACAGAGTATGCCCCGTTGAAGATAAAGATGGCCATAACCGGTAACGGGCAGGCCTCCAAAGAGCAGGTGGCAGATATGCTGCAGCGCATGCTTCACTTCCCGAAAGAGGAGATGCCTACCTTTATGGATGCAACAGACGGACTGGCGGCCGCCTACTGCCACTACCTGCAAATGGGACGGCCTACAACAGACAAGAGCTACAAAGGATGGAAAGACTTTGTAGCCAAGAATCCGGATAAGGTGAAGAAATAGGATGAATATTATCAATATCTAATACATTTTATACAATGAACTTGAAAGATTTAGCGATTATCGGGGTGACTGCTGCAACCGTAGCCAGCTGCTCTCCTGCAAAGAAGGATTACAGTTCACTTGAACTGCTTCCCGTACGTTCCGGCAGCTTGGTCGAGATGGAGTACACTCCCCAAGCAACACAATTCAGTTTATGGGCACCCACTGCCGAAGAGGTGCGTGTATGTCTGTTTGAAAGCGGCCATGAAGGCAGTGCTTATGAAACCATTGTCATGAAGGCTGCCGAGGAGGGAACTTGGAAGGCCTCGGTAGAAAAGGACCTGCTTGGCAAATTCTACACTTTCAACGTGAAGATTGACGGTAAGTGGCAAGGTGACACTCCGGGTATCACTGCTTTTGCTGTAGGTGTAAATGGCAAGCGTGCTGCCATCATTGACATGGACGCTACCGATCCGGAAGGATGGGCAGACGACAAGCGTCCGGAGCTGAAAAGTCCGGCAGACGTAATGCTTTACGAGGTACATCACCGCGACTTTTCTATTCACCCGTCATCAGGCATTCAGAACAAAGGTAAATTCCTGGCCATGACAGAGACCGGCACCAAGAATCCTACAGGCAAGGCAACCGGTATCGACCACCTGAAAGAGCTGGGAGTAACTCACATTCACATCCTTCCCTCTTATGACTATGCTTCTGTTGACGAGAGCAAACTGGAGAACAACCAGTACAACTGGGGCTATGATCCGGTGAACTATAATGTGCCTGATGGCTCATACTCAACTGACCCTTATACTCCGGAGGTTCGCATCCGCGAGTTCAAACAGATGGTGCAGGCATTGCACAAGGCCGGCATCCGCGTGATTCTCGACGTGGTTTACAACCATACTTTCGACCTCAAGAACAGCAACTTTGAGCTGACTGTACCCGGTTACTTCTATCGCCAGCGTCCTGATGGTTCTTACGCTGATGCCTCTGCCTGTGGTAATGAAACAGCCAGCGACCGTCCTATGATGCGCAAATTCATGGTGGAAAGCGTTAAGTACTGGATTAACGAGTACCATCTTGACGGCTTCCGCTTCGACCTCATGGGCATCCACGACATTGAGACCATGAACGCCATCCGCAAGGCTGCCACAGAAATAGACCCGACCATTTTCATCTATGGTGAAGGCTGGGCTGCACAAGCTCCGCAGTTACCGAATGAAAAGTTGGCAATGAAGGTCAATACACACCTGATGCCGGGTATTGCAGCCTTCAGCGATGAGATGCGTGACGGTTTGCGCGGGCCTTTCAACGACAACAAACAGGGTGCATTCCTGGCCGGATTCCCGGGACATGAGGAGAGTGTGAAGTTTGGTATTGCCGGCGCCATCCAGCATCCGCAAGTATTGATTGACTCTGTCAACTACAGTGATACATTCTGGGCAGCACAACCTACACAGATGATCAGCTACGTGTCTTGCCACGATGACATGTGTGTGGTAGACCGCATGCACGCCAGCATACCGAGTGTTACTGCCGACGAAGTGGCCCGTCTGGACATGTTGGCTCAGACAGCAGTATTCACTTCACAAGGCGTACCTTTCATCTACGCCGGCGAAGAGGTGATGCGTGACAAGAAGGGTGTACACAACAGCTTTCAGAGTCCTGACAGCATCAATGCCATTGACTGGACACGCAAGACAAGCAACGCAGAGGTCTTCAACTATTACAAAGGCTTGATTTCGTTGCGTAAGGCTCACCCAGCTTTCCGTTTGGGGGATGCAGACTTGGTGCGTAAGCATCTGGAGTTCTTGCCTGTAGAGGGTAGTAATGTGATTGCTTACCGACTGAAGGAGAATGCCGGTGGCGATGCCTGGAAAGACATCATCGTTATCTTGAATGCACGTAAGGAGGCTGCGAAGGTGACAGTACCCGCCGGTAAATATACAGTGGTTTGCAAAAACGGTCAAATCAATGAGAAAGGATTGGGTAGCGTGAACGGTGCTGAAGTAAGCGTACCGGCTCAATCAGCCATGATTCTGCATAATTGATTCTGTTTCTGCAGAATACTTCCATAAGGCAAGTCTGCAAAAACAACAAAATCACTCTTTATAGATAGGCGCGAATTGCGTGGAAAAGCCGGGCTAATTTAATTTCTTGTCCGGGGGAACCGTGTAATTCGCGCCTATTCTTTACCTTTGCAGGATAATTAAGTATTTTAATTCTAAAGATATGAAGCAACATACCATACAACTATGCGAAGGTGTAGCACGCAATCCGCAAGTGCGTTTGGCCGCACCGGCATCGCTAGACTTGCTGGACGGTGAACATCTGGCTATTGTAGGCCCTAACGGGGAGGGAAAGAGTATTTTTGTTGATTTACTGACTGGTCGTTATCCACTACTGAAGGAGACACTGACTTACGACTTCCGCCCTTCCACTGCTACCACTGTTTATGAGAACATTAAGCACCTCACTTTTCAAGACACCACTTACAGCTCGGTGGAGGGGAACTATTACTATCAGCAGCGTTGGAATCACACTGAGCAAGAGGACTTTCCCCTAGTACGCGAGTTATTGACAGAAAAAGATGAGGCTTTAAAAGAGGAACTTTTCAAACTGTTCAACATAGAGCCGTTGCTGGACAAGAAGGTCATTCTGCTTAGCAGTGGCGAATTGCGTAAATTTCAGCTCACCAAGACATTACTTACACAGCCTCGCATACTGATTTTGGACAATCCTTTCATCGGTTTGGACGTTGTGGCCCGACAGCAGCTATTCACATTGCTGGAGCAAATATCGCAAGTGAAAGCAGTTCAGATTATCTTAGTTTTGTCTATGTTGGATGACATACCCTCTTTCATTACCCACGTATTGCCGATTGAAAAGATGAAAGTGGGAGAGAAAATGGAACGGGATGTCTACTTGGCAACTTTCCGCCAAAGAGACCAGAGCGAGAGTGCAGAAGAGGCAGCTTCTCTGAAAGCGTTGCAAGAGCGTATCTTAGCATTACCTTACACACATACTAACTTTATAGGAGAAGAGGTAGTCAAACTGAACAAGGTCAGCATCCGTTACGATAACCGCACCATTCTAAAAGAGTTGGACTGGACAGTTAAGCGGGGTGAGATGTGGGCACTGAGCGGGCCTAACGGTTCCGGGAAGTCGACTCTTCTCAGTCTGGTTTGTGCAGACAATCCGCAATCATACGCCTGCGACATTTCTCTGTTTGGCAGGAAGCGTGGCTCCGGAGAGAGCATCTGGGAAATTAAGCAACACATCGGGTATGTCAGCCCGGAGATGCACCGCGCCTATCTGAAGAATCTGCCTGCTATAGAGATTGTTGCCAGCGGATTGCATGACACAATTGGTCTCTACAAACGTCCGCGCACGGAGGAGTTTGCCACCTGTGAGTGGTGGATGGAGGTGTTTGGAGTAGCACACCTGAAGGAGAAAACCTTCTTACAACTCAGCAGTGGCGAGCAGCGTCTCTGTCTACTGGCCAGAGCTTTTGTCAAAGACCCGGAACTGCTTATATTGGATGAACCACTGCATGGGTTGGACACTTTTAACCGACGCCGCGTAAAAAAGATTATCGAAGCATTCTGCCACCGACAGGACAAGACCCTGATTATGGTTACTCACTACGAAAACGAGTTACCGCAAACAATTACACATCGGTTGGAGTTAAAGAAGCAGTGAGTAGAAAATTTGCCTACACTTACTCCGGATAGTGGGGAAGTGCAGGCTACAAATGCACGCTTTTCTTGAACAAAAGCTCGCCAAAAGCCTATTTTTATAGGAATCGAGCGTGACAAAAAGTTTTTTCTTACGACAGATAAAGAAAATATCAACCTAATTGTTTATCTTTGTTTGCTTGAAAAGGCAACTATTTAAAATCATCAAAATAACAATGAAAGATTTCCTTAAATTTACACTCGCCACCATTACCGGTATTATTTTATCAAGTATCGTTCTGTTCTTTCTCAGCATAGTGATACTCATCGGTATGGTTTCATCTTCAGATAGTGAAACAGTTGTGGCAGACAACTCTATCATGATGTTGGACTTGAGCGGTTCACTAAGTGAGCGAAGCCAAGACAACCCTTTCAGCCAATTTATGGGAGAGGGACAGAAGGCTTACGGATTGGACGACATTTTGTCTTCCATCAAGAAAGCAAAAGAGAATGAGAACATCAAAGGCATCTACATACAGGCCGAAGCACTAGGCGCAGGTCATGCCTCATTGGAAGAGATTAGGGATGCGCTGAAAGACTTTAAAGAATCCGGCAAGTTTATTGTTTCCTATGCTGATAACTACACCCAGAACCTGTATTACCTCTCCAGCGTGGCAGACAAGGTATTGATGAACCCACAAGGCATGCTTCAGTGGTCAGGTCTGGCAGCCAGCCCTATGTTTTATAAGAACCTGTTGGAGAAGATTGGCGTAGAGATGCAAATCTTCAAGGTAGGTACTTATAAATCAGCAGTAGAACCTTTCATTGCTACAGAAATGAGTCCTGCCAACCGAGAGCAGATAACAGTTTACCTGAACTCTATCTGGGGAGAAATGACAAACGAAGTGGCTGCAAGCCGTAACCTCAGCCAAGAGGAATTGAACAAAGCTGCTGACAAGATGCTAATGTTCTATCCTGCGGAAGAGAGTGTAAGCTATGGTCTGGTAGACACACTGATTTATAAAAACGATGTCCGTAACTACCTGAAAGAGATGGTTGGCATTGACGAAGATGACAGCATGCCGGTATTGGGTATTCAGGAGATGGTCAATGTGAAGAAGAATGTTCCCAAAGATAAGAGCGGAAACATTATTGCCGTGTATTACGCATATGGAGAGATTGATGGCGGAACCTCTGTTGGTAGTGGAGAGGAAGGTATCAATTCAAGCAAGGTCATCAAAGACTTGAAGAAACTGAAAGAGGATGAAAACGTGAAGGCTGTTGTACTGCGTGTAAACTCTCCGGGTGGTAGTGCTTATGGCTCAGAACAAATTTGGTATGCAGTCAGCGAACTGAAGAAAGAGAAACCGGTGATTGTTTCCATGGGCGACTATGCCGCATCGGGTGGCTATTACATCTCTTGCTGTGCCGACACGATTGTAGCTGACCCCACAACGCTGACCGGTTCTATCGGCATCTTCGGAATGGTTCCTAACTTCAAAGGACTGACTGAAAAAATAGGGGTAGATTTCGACGTGGTGAAGACCAATAAGTACGCAGACTTCGGTATGCTAACACGTCCTATGAATGCTGGTGAGAAGGAACTGATGCAGATGCACATCAACAGAGGTTACGACCTGTTCCTTACCCGTTGTTCTGAAGGTAGAGGCATCGACAAGACAGAACTTGACAAGATTGCGCAAGGACGTGTGTGGACCGGTGCAACTGCCAAGGAATTAGGTCTGGTAGATGTACTTGGCGGACTGGAAACCGCCCTGAACATTGCTATTGAAAAAGCCGGTGTGGAGGCTTACACCGTCATGAACTACCCAAAGAAGAAAGACTTTTTGGAGACACTGATGGAAGAAGCCAATCCGGGTAATTACATTAAGGCACAACTTTTGAATGGAAAAGCAGGTGAACTCTATCGTCAATTCAACTTGTTGGAGAACTTTGAGCAATGTGACCGTTTGCAGATGCGCGTGCCTTTTGAATTGAATATTCACTAAATAACGGTACTCAAGTTTTCTACATGACAGATAACAACTGGAAGATAAACTATTGGCTTCTCCCATTGGCATGGTTGTATGGATGGGGAGTTAGCCTACGCAATAAACTCTTTGACTGGGGATGGCTCCGGTCAAAGAGTTTTAATGTTCCTGTTATCTGTATAGGAAATCTTGCGGTGGGGGGAACCGGTAAGACACCTCACACCGAATATTTAATCAGACTTTTACAACAAGAGGGATTGAATGTAGCCACCCTCAGCCGTGGTTACAAGCGAAAGAGTAAAGGTTTTGTGCTGGCCGACAAGAAGAGTACAGCCCGGCAGATTGGTGACGAACCGTACCAAATGAAGCAGAAGTTTCCGGAGGTGCTGGTGGCAGTGGACGCCAACCGTTGTAATGGTATTGAACAGTTGTTGCGACAAGACAACCCTTCCGTAGAGGTGATTCTGCTTGACGATGCCTATCAGCATCGGTATGTGACTGCCGGCTTGAACATTCTGTTGACAGATTATAATCGTCTGTTCTGTGACGACAAATTGCTTCCGGCCGGTAGGTTACGCGAAGCAGAGAGAGGTAAACTGCGGGCACAGGTGGTAATTGTCACTAAATGTCCCGACAACCTCAAGCCCATTGATTTCAAATTGATTAGTAAACAGTTGGAACTATATCCTTATCAACAGCTTTACTTTTCACGTTTTAAATATGGACGTCTTTACCCTCTTTTTGCTTCGGAATGCTCAGAGGAAAGTTTCAACAAGCATTTTACCCTAACATCAGATACCGAGGTACTGCTAGTAACGGGCATAGCCTCCCCCACTCCAATGCTTCAGGAGTTGAAGAGATACACTCCACACGTCACTTTATTGGCTTATGGTGACCATCATGATTTCCAAGCCAAAGAGCTAGCATACGTGAAAGAACAGTTCCATAAACTTACACCGGAAAGAAGAATTATGGTCACGACCGAGAAAGATGCCGCAAGGCTGAAAGCACATCCGGCACTAAGTGAAAGTTTGAAACAGCATCTTTACGTTTTACCCATCGAGATAGAGATTCTACAAAATCAACAAGATACATTCAATCAAAACATTATCAACTATGTTAGAACGAATTCAAGAGACAGCAGCATTTCTGAAAGGGAAAATGCACACAAAGCCTGAAACGGCAATTATACTTGGTACCGGTTTGGGAAGTCTGGCCGGCGAAATTACCGAGAAGTATGAGATACCTTATGAAGAGATTCCTAACTTCCCTGTATCTACCGTGGAGGGACACAGCGGCAAGCTCATCTTCGGCAAATTGGGAAATAAAGACATCATGGCCATGCAGGGACGTTTTCACTATTATGAAGGCTACTCCATGAAAGAAGTCACTTTTCCCGTGCGAGTTATGCGTGAGTTGGGTATCAAGACATTGTTTGTATCTAATGCCAGCGGAGGTACCAACCCGGAGTTTGAGATTGGAGATTTGATGATTATAACCGACCACATCAACTATTTCCCCGAGCATCCTTTGCGTGGTAAGAATATTCCTTATGGACCTCGTTTCCCGGATATGAGTGAAGCTTACGACAAGGAGCTTATACGGAAAGCTGATGCCATTGCTGCAGAAAAGGGCATTAAAGTACAACACGGGGTTTACATCGGCACACAAGGACCTACTTTTGAGACACCGGCAGAATATAAGTTGTTCCACATCTTGGGAGCCGATGCTGTAGGCATGTCTACTGTCCCTGAAGTGATTGTAGCTAACCATTGCGGTATCAAAGTGTTCGGCGTATCAGTTATTACTGATTTGGGAGTGGAAGGCAAGATTGTAGAGGTAACTCACGAAGAGGTACAGAAGGCTGCAGATGAAGCTCAACCACGTATGACAGAGATTATGCGCGAGTTAATCAATCGTGCCTAAACGTCTCAAGGTCTTTTATAATAAATAACATCAATGAGAACAGAAATAGCAACTTTAGGCGAATTCGGGTTAATTCGTCATCTTACCAAAGGACTGGAAAACCATCACCCCTCCACCCGATATGGCATAGGAGACGATGCTGCCGTACTTTCTTTTCCCGCAGAGAAAGAAGTACTGATTACTACCGACCTATTACTGGAGGGAGTACATTTTGACCTCACTTATGTACCTTTGAAACACTTAGGATACAAGTCGGCGGTTGTCAATTTCTCTGACATCTATGCCATGAATGGTACACCCAAACAAATTACCGTATCATTAGGAATTTCCAAACGTTTCTCTGTAGAAGAGATGAAAGCATTATATGCCGGTATACGCCTGGCTTGCGAGGAATATAATGTGGACATTGTTGGTGGCGACACAACCTCTTCTTATACAGGACTTACCATTAGTATTACTTGCATTGGTGAAGTTGAGAAAGGAAAGGCTGTTTATCGCAATGGAGCAAAAGAAACAGACCTGATTTGCGTAAGTGGAGATTTGGGAGCTGCCTATATGGGCCTACAACTATTGGAACGTGAGAAGAGTGTATTGAATGGTATAGATAAAGAGATTCAGCCGGATTTTGCAGGTAAAGAATACTTATTGGAGCGACAACTCAAACCGGAAGCACGACGAGACATCATTCAGAAGCTGGCAGAAGCAGGAGTACAGCCTACGGCTATGATGGATATTTCGGATGGTCTCTCTTCAGAACTGCTTCACATTTGTACACAAAGCAACATGGGTTGCCGCATTTATGAAGAGCATCTTCCCATTGATTTCCAGACTGCTGTTATGGCAGAAGAACTGAACATGAACGTCAGTACATGTGCGCTGAATGGAGGTGAAGATTATGAACTACTCTTCACTGTCCCCATTGCTGATCATGAAAAGGTATCAGAAATAGAAGGTATTCGACTCATCGGTCATATCACCAAACCGGAATTGGGGTGTGCTTTGATTTCTCGCGACGGACAAGAGTTTGAATTGAAAGCCCAAGGCTGGAATCCTTTACAGGAACAAACAGACAAATCCGAGGAGGAAAAGACAGAAACAGACCTGTAAAACCGACTTACACGTCTTAAGATAGAGCGCCGATAATTGTAACTCACACCAATTATCGGCGTTTTTATACCATAAAACCTTGCACACACCAAAAGTTTCACTACCTTTGCACCGCAAAATAAGAAAAAACGTCTGGTGCCAAAGCTCAGTTGGTAGAGCAAAGGACTGAAAATCCTTGTGTCCCCGGTTCGATTCCTGGTGGCACCACAACAAAGAAAAGCAAAACAACGTAAAATCCTGATTTTTAACAAAAATCGGGATTTTTTATTTTCCCCCAAAGTGCAAAAAAGTGCGGTTCACGACTGCCTTTGGTGGAGCAAGAGGTGAGCAAACGGGTATTCTAAATACCCCCACCCCGAAAGAGCCTTTTTCGTTGATTTACAGCATTTTGCATAGCGTCAAAATAGACTCAGATTCCTACATTTGTCGAACTAATGTTTAACTTAAAAGTAGGAGAAAATGAGACGAGATTCATTTAATGTGCTTTTCTTTATCAAGAAAACCAAGCTGCTAAAGAACGGTGAGGCTTCAGTATGTATGCGTATCACAGTCAATGGTGCAAGAGTAGAAACAAACATCCGAAAAAGCATCGAGCCTGTGTCGTGGAACCAAGCGAAGGAGTGTGCGAGGGGCAAAAGCCGCAAATCAACTGAGCTTAATGACTACATTGAGGAGAGTCGCATCAAACTCCACCGCATTTACACGCAACTCGAAGAGAATGGGGAACTTATCACAGCCCGCATTTTGCAAGAAAAGTGGACAAAAAGGTGGAGCAGGTACGCACCATCATCAGCACGATGCGTGAACATAACGAACAATGCCGAGCCTTGGTAGGCAAAGATTTTGCACTAATCACCGTAAGGCGTTATGAAAGTTGCACCCGTTATCTTGCCGAACTAATCAAACTGAAATACGACAAGGAAGATTTGCCAATAACAGAGGTAAGCGGTGAATTGGTACGTGCATTTGAGTTCTATTTGAAGACCGAGAAGAATTGCCAGCAGAACACCGTTATCCGCTATATGAAGTGCTTGAAGAAGATTATCAAGCTTGCGCTCGCCAATGAGTGGATAGCGAAAAATCCTTTTGCTGGCATTAAGTTCCACGAAAAAGAGGTAGTGCGTGAGTTCCTGACGATGGACGAGCTTATGATAATATACCAAAAGGAGTTTGCACTGCCTCGCCTTGCATTGGTGCGTGATGTATTTATTTTCGCCGCATTTACCGGATTGGCATTTATAGATGTTCAGCAACTCGCAGCCGAGCATATCGTACAAGACAACAACGGGCACTATTGGATCCGCAAGACACGCCAAAAGACAAATAATATGTGTAATATCCCATTGTTGGATATTCCGCTTGCGATACTCAAAAAGTATGAGAACAATCCAACTTGCATCATGCGAGGTGTATTACTTCCCGTCCCTTGCAATCAAAATATGAACAGCTACCTGAAAGAGATAGCTGATGTTTGCGGAATCCAGAAGCACCTCAGCACACATGTCGCCCGCCATTCCTACGCCACATCTGTCTGTTTGGCAAATGGCGTGAGCATAGAGAATGTAGCGAAGATGCTCGGGCACGCCAATATAAGAATGACGCAACACTATGCAAAAGTGCTTGATAGTTCGATATTGAAGGATATCGATGAATGTAAAAAGTGCGATTGTAAATTTTGGATAAGAGGTCTGCGGTACGCTTCACTTGCTTTCGTCCCATTATAAAGTTAACTCGGAGGGCAATACCTACAAGTTCAAGCCCACGGGTTTTCGAGCAAAAAATTCTCTTCGATAATTTTTCACCCGAAAAAACTTTTCGGTATCACCGTCCGAGTTGAGAATGGGGTTGGGACGAAGCAGGCGAAGCGACCTACGACGCATAAATCAAAGTCAAAAGAAAAATCAAATACGTTTCAATTATATTGAGTGGCTATTATTATGAAAAAACAGAGTTGGGGACAAAGGCAGCTCGCTCCCAACTCTGCATAAATATTGTGCTGCGTGACTATTCTTTTCAACTGATTTATACCCTTTCGGGTGCAATTATCAGTTGCTAAGCCATTATTACACCCTATCGGGTATAAAATCAGAACTTGCCTCGATAGCAGCTTTGCAATACTCGCTCAATATCGCTTTCCCGATAGAGGATTTTACCTCCAAGTTGGCGGTATGGTAAAATACCATTGTTTCGATAGTCCAGCAAGGTACGACGACTGATCTTCAAACGTTGCGACAGTTCCCTATCAGTCAAATAGTGTTCGCCACCCAGCAACGGTTGATTCTCATCCGCCATCGTTGCGGCATCTTTGGCAATGCGATCAAGTTCAGCGAATAGACCGCGTACCCACTCGTGCTTGTGCGTGATAACTTCATTACTCATAGGCATAGAATTTATAGGTTAAACATCATTTTCAATAAGTCGCTCAACATCTTCGGGGCGGTAGTATATGCGGTTGTTTATCTTAGAGTGTGGTAATCGCCCACAATCCCGAAGGGTTTGCAATGTACGAGGGCTAATCTTCAATGCCTGACAGACATCTTGATTGTCCATCCAATCGCTCATACGCCTACCACCATGCTGGCGGTTAATACTATCCATTCGCTTAACAAACTGCCCGAGGCGCGACACAAGCTCCTCAAAGGTCTTTTTTTCAATGCTGATAATCTCCATAACTATTTCATTTTTACATTAAACATTCGCTTGTCGAGTGCTAAGTAAAAACAAAAAATAACACCCTCTACAAATCCGACATAACGTGTCGTTAGGTGTCATTAGATTGCATTTTGAAGCGACATAAGCTCCATGAAGAATTATTGGTTGGTCATATGGTCACACTGTCTGTTGGTCATAACAGATCATATGACCAACATCATTCAAACAGGCTAATTAACGTGAGTTCGGTATAAGAAAGTATCATAAAAAGTAGTGGGAGTGAAAATTTATTTGTATCTTTATAGTGTCAAAATCAAAGTGTTACAAATAAAAATCACTCCCATGACTGACGCAAATTTAATAGAAATATTCTGT
>JAGATY010000073.1 GCA_017621035.1 Bacteroides sp.
CGCATCCTTGGTGGCACTTTGCCATTTGTTGGCAAAACCTGTGGTCTTCGTGGTGAAAATCCTCCAAAAAGGGCTGTCGGCTACAAAAAAGGGCTTTTCTTTTCTCTTTGCATGGGGTAAAATGAAGTGTACACCCCCTGGGGAGAAAGGAGACGCCATGGCAGCGAACACCACGAAAACGAAAAAGCGCAGAAAGACCTCGCCGTTGCTGCTGATGGTGCTGGCGGTACTCATTGTAGTGCTGGCGGTGCAGGTGGTGAATGTCTACCAAGACCTCGCCGATGCCCGAGCACAGGAGGCGGCGCTCAGCGACTCCCTTACGGAGCAGCAGGCGGAAAATGACGCGCTGAAGGCCGATTTGGAGAAGAAGGACGACACCAATTTCATCAAGGCCTTGGCCCGTGAATTGCTGGGTCTTGCCGAAGAGGGCGAGCGCATCTTCTACGATGTGAATGAATAGTAAAATTTCCCCGTCTCCCTAGGAGGTGAAGTGATAAAATAATGGTAGACACGAAAGTGCCTACCATTATTTTTATGCTATTATAAGAGTTGGAGGTGGTAATATGCCAAGAAAGTACATTATGCGAAGCAAGGAAGAGAAACTGACTATTGTAAAGGCTGTACTGTCCGGAACGCCTGCCCAGCATTATGAGAATACAGGAGTCGCAGATCATCATACTGTTATGAATTGGGTTAAGAAGTATTTATCAGAGGGTGAGTCCGGCCTGGAGCAAAAGAAGAAACCAGGCAATCCTCTATCCAGATATGAACGCCGGAAGGAACTAACCTATGAGGAACAGCTACAGTACCAGATTGAACTACTTAAACGAGAACTGGTCAAGAAAGAAGCGGAGGTACTTCGCTTAAAAAAACTGAACGCACGAAAAGGGGGCGATGCCCGAAGAAGATGATCCAGGAGATGTATGCCGAGATCCAGAAACAAACAGATAAACATTCTGTCAGTGAGCTATGCAGCATTTACGGAGTGTCCCGCAGTGGCTACTATAAGTGGTTAAAGCGTGCCGGTCAGCTTAACCGTTTTGAAAAGACACATCAAATACTGGATAGTTATGTGCATGACATCCATAACCATCACCCCATGATGGGATACCGTCAGATTAAGGATAAGCTATGCCTCGAATTCGGCTTGGTTGTCAGCGATCCAACAGTCTGGAGGTCTATGAAACGGCTTGGGATACACGGCTATACCCGCCGTCGCAAAGTGCCAACTGCGCCGGGATTAGAACACGTAAGGTATGCAAATGTATTGAACAGAAACTTTAGAGCGGAGCAACCGTTGGAGAAAATCGTAACCGATGTTACATATATCAAGCACAACGGCAAGTGGTATTATCTTGCGGGCTATCTGGATCTGTTCAACAATGAGATCCTAGAGTGGGAGCTCAGCGACAGATTTGATAATTTCCTTGTTATGAAGCCAGCAGAGCGCCTTCTGAAAAGAAAAATGAGCACCGAACACCAAGTCCTTTTGCACAGCGACCAAGGTGTCCAGTACTCATCAGCAGGTTATTGCAACCTACTTAAAGAATACAATGTAATTCAAAGTATGTCAAGAGCCGGCAACCCTCGCGACAATGCGGTGATGGAAAGCTTTTGGGGTCGGTTCAAGGATACTCTTCGCAAACACTTCCATTACTGGGAGAGTGACGATCTGCGGTCTGTCATTGAACAAGCCGTTCATTACTTCAACTACGAACGTCCTGTTCGTAAACTAAAAGGAAAACCACCAGTCCTGTTTAGATCAGAACTGGTGGCATAGGATATTTTGTGTCTACTAACTATTGACTACTTCAGAACGAGATGTTCCTGCGGGGTATGTTGTTTATACCGAGGTCAGCGTATTGTAAAGATCGGTGACATGCTGCAGGGCAAAGTCACAAAAGTCCGTCAAATACGGGGTGTTCTCCTTGCGGACCAGATAGGAGATATACACC
>JAGATY010000074.1 GCA_017621035.1 Bacteroides sp.
AGTTACGACATTTCTCCATATTCCTGGTATGACCAGGTGGATTTCTTCGTTGCCCGCCCGCGGGCGGGCAACGAAGAAATCCACCTGGTCATACCAGGAATATGGAGAAATGTCGTAACTTTGCGTCTGTGAACTGAAACAGGAAAAAGAAAGAGGGGATGTAAAGCCTCTCAGGAAACGTATACAGACTATGTAAAGTCTTATAGGAAAAACAATAAAAAAGTGTGAAGTAAAATCAGTCATAGTCAAAGGGACTAGAAGAATAAAATAAAATCCCCTTATCTCTCAGATAAAGGGGCAGTACTAACCATTATAAATAAAAATAGTTATGAAGCTAAAATTCAAGAATGTGGCTTTTGCTATAGCAACTGTAGCATTGGCCGGTGTGATTGCACATCAAGCGTATGCAAAACAACAAGAGCAGGCGATGTCTGATGTAATGTTAAGTAATGTGGAAGCATTATCGGATGATGAAACTTCCGGTAGAGATGATTGTATAACAGGTGATGGTGAGTGTAGTATGCTTATTATATATCCAGATGGAGATTGGGGAGAAGAAATTATATTCGGTATGGTGAAGGCTCCTGGTTGGATATAATTGATAAACTTTTTACATTAAGGATTTCCAATGTGGAGACTTATATCTTTGATTTTTGGAATAATTCCTAATTAAATGAATTGTACCACATATAAATGTTGGTAACGTCTGAATCTCTATATAGACATACTTTTAAAACAAAGAGTATGTCTATATTGAAAATTCTTCTAAAAAATATATTTTGTTTGGTAGTAACATGAGGCTAATAGGGATAATTTTATTGTTATTTTTTTTGCTATTAACGGGAAGTTGTAGTAATAATGTATCTAAGAAACATACTAATGGAAGCATCTGTCAACATGAATTGTTACACATTCCTATGGAGGAGTTGTTTCTGTACAATCCGCAGTTAGCAGTGTCAGACTCTTTACTTATTCTTCTTTCTCATCGGGAAGAGAAAGGAGTATGCCACATCTATTCTCTTGCAAGTGACACGGTCAAGAAGCTATGTAACTATGGAAAGATTGGCTCTGGGCCGGGAGAGTTTCTTCAACCTGTGCTAACCTTTGCTGAGGGTAATATATTTGGAATCAATGACATCAATCTGACACAGCTGTCATTAATGGAGGTGGAACAAACAGAGAAAACAGCTGTTGTTCGTGAGCAAAAAAGAATGAAAGCTGCCCGCCAGCGTTCTAAAGATGGATTTATTCCTAAAGATACAAGGTTTATGAAGTGTGGAAACGCTCACTATGTTTCTTTTCATGGAGTGGGTGATGGAGAACTGTTTACTTTGTCGGATACTCTTCTGAAACCGATAACTTGCTTTGGAGAATTGCCTATTGAAGGAGAACTTCACGCAATGTCAGTTAGAAATCGGTTGCAAGGAAGAATGAAAACGCAAGGCAATTATTTCTTTTTCGCCACTTCAAATCTACCTTATTTGGCTGCTTATCAAGTTAATAATGAAACGGTAGAGAAGAGATGGAGTCTATTCTTTCGAGAACCACATTACCAAGTGTCCAATGGGGATTTGAAATATAATCGGGAGAAGTCAGTTGGCCCTGTTTTAGACATTGATGCAGATGGGAAGTATATCTATCTGCTATTTATGAATCAACTGCTGAGTGAATACGATTTCAACAAGAATGATAAGTCTTGTTCAGATAAAGTTCTGGTGTTTGATTATCAGGGTAATGAAGTGGCTGAACTGAATCTGGATTGCAGGTTGCAAAGATTTGCTGTAAATAGAATGAAGATTTATGGAATAGCTCAAAACCCGAATACAACTTTGGTAAGATTTGATCTTCCTAAAGAATTGTCAGCATCCGAAAGTTCTTTACCATGAATTGAAGCGATGAATTTCAGGTACGTTTAGAATAAAGATAGTTGATAAATAACACATGAGTCTTGCCTAATTAGAGTATGCCAGATAAGAATAAGCAAAAGATTATTTCCGTATTCTTCCTTATACTAGTTCTATTGTCTTGTCAAAACAATAAAAAGGAAGATATAATTGGATTGATTAATGATTGGAAGGGGAGAAGTATACACTTCCCTTCCATTTCTAGCTTTACTATACAGGGACGAACAGTTGTTGAGCATTCACATGAAGGAGCAAAATATAAGATTCTCTCTTATGTGGATTCTATAGGATGTATAAGTTGTAAATTGCATCTAGTTCGCTGGGAGAGTTTTATTAAGGAAGTCGACAGTATTTCTGATACACCTTTCTTGTTCTATTTTCACCCTAAAGATGTAGGTGAACTTAAATACATATTATTGCGAGATAATTTTTCTTATCCTGTCTGTATTGACAAGAATGACACTTTAAATAAGATGAATCATTTCCCTGATAATATGGCATTTCAAACCTTTTTGTTGGATAAAGAGAATAAGGTAGTGGCATTAGGCAACCCTATTCATAATCCGCGAGTGAAAGAACTTTACTTAGATATTATTCTGGACAAGCAACAGCTGGAAGACAAGCCTGCCACTACTGCTGTAGAGGTTCCGGAAACCACTCTATCACTAGGAAGTTTCCCGTGGGAAGAAGAGCAGAAGGCATATTTTACTTTGAAGAATGTTGGAGAGCAACCTCTGCATATTGAGGGGGTTACTACATCTTGCGACTGCACCACAGTAGAGTATGCAAAAGCACCTGTCCCTCCCGGAGCAACGCTTACATTGTTGGTGAAGTATAAAGCAGAGAAACCGGAACCATTCTACCGCACCATAACTATTTACTGCAACACTCCAAACGCTCCGTTGGAACTGGAGATAACAGGAGAGGGGAAATAGGCGGGTTTATTTTCAGATAAAAATCTTGTCAACTGTGTAGGTGTAGAAATAATTATTTGTCCTGAAACAGTAGTAATAGCAGAGCTTGTCTATATAGGCAATACAAAAATTGAATGACAACTAGAGGCATGCCCGTTTTTGACACGCTCTCAGTAAAAACACATATTATATCATGAAAGGCTTATACATAGTAGTACTCACATCTTTAATATCGTTATGCGCTTGCCATAGTACTTCTCATTCTGATTTATTGCCGGGTTTTGAGGAGACACAGACTTTGGCTCCTATAGATTCAATCAATCTGGAAGAGTTGGATATTTTGAATCCCGGCACGATGCTTTATAAGGATAGCTTTTTGATATTCAGAAATGGGCAGGGACGCAAAGAGATGCACTTGCTGGATCTGAAAGCAAATAATCGGGTTTATCGCTATGAGGTTGTAGGACAAGGCCCCGGTCAGATGAGTACATATAGGACAGAACCTAGTAATAGGCCTCATGCCTTTAACATATTTGACCTTAATCGTGGCCGGTTGTACACTGTGGATTTAGAAAAGGTAAGAAGGGATGCTATGGTGGAACACACATTGTTACACACTTTGCCCAATAGAGACTTATTCAGATGCGTGGAAACAGAAAATCGTTTATGGGGATTGGGAATACCTGACACCGGCAGAGTATGGATGTATGAGAAACAGAGCGGTGTCATAAAGAAACAGGGTGAATATCCAGCCAGTGAGGAGATAGAGGGCTTGTCACAGTTCCACAAAGGAACATTATTCTCTCGTACGTACCTGGAAACTATTGATAACCATTTGGTTCTTGCTACTTGGGGAGTTTTTGATTTCTACAAGTTTGCCACGAATGGAACATTAAAACTTTTGCGCAGACACACTCATCACCTTCCTCAATTCACATATCGCGCTGCTAAAAATATAATAGGTATCAATGGTGAAAACACAGTAGGTGCTTTTGGCCTTACCTCTGGCAAAGAAGGAGTATATCTGTTGTACACTAGCAAAATGCTGAAAGATAAGAGCTATGAATACTGTCATGACCTTTATTCTTACGATTGGGAGGGCAATCCTTTGCAGCACTATTACCTCACTAAATCAGTTGCCAAAATAGCCTTGGCGGAAGGTGGCATTCTGTATGGTTTATGCAGAGAGGGAACACCTAGGGTATATATTTATTCGTTGCCGCAGGAGAAATAAGGAGCTGGAAGGTTTACTTAATAGGTGAAGTGATATTCCTTTTAAGGCCGCCCTCAGAATAGTTAATTATCGAATGATTAGAATATTACGTTTGAATGTTATAAGTTATTAAATCATCAAAGACTTATTGGAAAGTTCTTTAATGAAGTTTACTTTTGCAACAAAGTATTATTGTTAACCTGAATTCGGCAGATGGTCTGAAAGACCGGGTGCCATAGGCACTATAGTAGCCGCGGGTTTTTAAACCCGTGGTTATGAAGTTATAAAAAAGAGACGTCTGAAAGACGGGGCCGCAGGCTATAGAAGTATTATTAGAGTTGACGAGTTAACGAGTTGATAAGACACAAGGACCTCGTCAACTTGCCCCTTGTAAACTTGGTTTTGAGTCTGCGATTATTGAGAGTGGCCTTGCTACCAGACCTTTCAGACCTTCTTATATCGAATTCAGGTTAAATTAGTATGAATCCAATATAAAGTCTAACGTTAGATTTGCGTGAAGCTAGAAGTAGCGAGTCTTGATATTGTTGAACATATTTACCGTAACTTTACTTTAACAGTTTGGATAGTGAGTATAAATGTTGGTTCACTAGGTAATACGAGAAGAAAAGCTAAATAACTGATATATAGATGTATAAGATTCAATTCCAAAATCCGAGGGTTCATTTTTAGGGTTCAGGTTCATATGAACCTTCACTGGAGGTCAATTTGTTAAAAAGAAGAATTTGACTGTATGAATATTTTGATTTTTCATGAGAGTTGACAAGGGACGAGTTGACAAGTTCCTTGTTTGTTGTCAACTCGTTAACTCGTCAACTCTAATAATACTTCTATAGCCTCCGGCCCCGTCTTCCAGACGGATGGATAGAAATCGAATCCTCTATCCACGGACTTAAAAGTCCGCGGTTATTGAAAGTGGCTTTGCCACCTGGTCTTTCAGACCATCTGCCGAACTGACGTTCAATTATCAACTATCAACTATCAACTGTCAACTGTCAACTATCAACTATTTAACCTATCTCCCTAAACTCTTGAGAAAGTTGAACTTACAAGAGCCGAGATTGTTTTAAACTTCTAGCCCAAAAGTTTAAAACTAATGTCCCGGAAGTTTAAAACTAACAGCTTAGTAGTTTAAAACTTTTGAGGCAGAAGTTTAAGAGTCTGCTTTGATGAGGGTCTCTATATTGAATTCATGTTCTTAAAGGGCAGACACATCACCAGTAACCTTGTAGAGGGAGACTTCAATTACTCTTGTCTCCCTGAACATCACCCCTCCCTAGAGGGAAGAAAAGAGAGGATTTTATTACTCATAATTTCTTACACCGTTCTCTAACAACTTTGTAGATAAGAACCAATGGGGATTCTTTTAAATTTACTAGAATGCAAACAAAAATACTATTGATTATCAAGTACTTATCAAGATTTAACACCTAAATTTTCCTCCAACGAAGGGTCAAAAGAACCTGAACCTAAAAAGTGAACCCTAAGTTTGAACTAAAACAGTAATTCGTTTTTACAAAGAAATTCATTTCACTCTTTCCTCTATCAACTACTAAGTTGCCTCGGTCTCTCAATTCTTGAACCTACCTCGCGTAGAGAGGAGGCTGGATTAAGTTGGGGATATATGAGGAGAGTGTGTCATAAATCAACTTATTGATATTTTAGGCACGGATTTTCACAGTAGGATTACAACTAATCGGGTACAAAACAAAGAAAAATCAGTGATTTTCCGTGTAATCCGTGCCTAAATTTATATTTTGACACAGCCACCTTTTCTCACACTGCCGGCAGGCTGTTACCATTGATTTTGCGGTAGAGGTCGAGGGCAAAGACATCGGTCATGCCGGAGATATAGTCCAGTACGGCCTGAATCCTTTCATAGAGTGCCGGAGCGTTGATGTTGTACTGGCCGGAGACACGGTCGATGAGCAGGCGGGAGTAGGTCTTTTCCGGAGAGCGGACAGCATCAATCATCAGTTCCAGCAGGGTGCTGATGATGCGAAAACCGGCCAGTTCAATGTCCAACACATCGCGCGAGCGGTAAATCTTTTGCAGAGAGAGGGTGGCACACGCTTTGTAAGCTTGGGCGGGCAGCGGTGAGATGTGTTTGATGAGTGCCCCTTCGAAGGTACCGTTCAGGATGGCTTCCTCGTGCTTCACAAAGGCTTTGCCGCATTCGTTGACCAGTTCACCGATGACAGATGAGCGCAGGTAGGCTATCTGTTCATTGACATCTTCTACCATCTCCAGTGTCTCCAGACGGTGGGCACGTCGTTCTTCACTGAAGAAGGCTAGTAACAACTCTTTAGTCTCCTGAGTGGTCAGAATCTTCAGTTTGTGTGCATCTTCCAAGTCCATCAACTGGTAACAGATGTCATCGGCTGCCTCCACCAGATAGACTAGCGGGTGGCGGGCATATTTTAGAGGTGAATCATTCAACTTCAACATTCCTAACTCCTCAGCAATACGGCGGAAACTCTCCTCTTCAGTAGTGAAGAAACCAAACTTAGATTTATTACCTGCCAGGCTGGAGGAGAAAGGATACTTCACGATGCTGGCCAGGGTGGAGTAAGTGAGAACAAAGCCTCCTTTGCGGCGCCCCAGGAACTGGTGTGTCAGCAGACGGAAGGCGTTGGCATTACCCTCAAAGTGTGTCAAGTCTTCCCACTGTGCATCGGTCAGTTCCTTCTTCAGTGCCAATCCTTTACCCTCAGAGAAGTAGGTTGAGATAGCCCGCTCACCGGAGTGTCCGAAAGGCGGGTTACCCAGGTCGTGTGCCAGACAAGCTGCCGAAACAATGGCACCTATCTCGCTGACAAAAGAGTCCTTCAGCTCCGGGTGTTTCTCCAGCAGTGCCTTGGCAACATCGTTTCCCAAGGAACGGCCTACACAAGAGACTTCCAAGCTGTGAGTCAGCCGGTTGTGTACAAAGATACTGCCCGGTAGGGGAAATACCTGCGTCTTGTTCTGCAGGCGTCGGAAAGGGGCGGAGAAGACCAGCCGGTCATAGTCACGTTGAAACTCAGAGCGATGTTCTTCACGCAGGACATGAATCTGCTCCAGGCCGAAGCGTTTGGCGGATAATAGTGTGTTCCAGTTCATCGTTTTACTTGTTTAAGCTGCTAACTGTTTTCTAAAAACAATGCTGGCAAAGGCTGTTAGCAGGTCACTTTTTATAATTTAACTGCAAATGTATTACTATTTTGGCTGAAAAGCATTATTTTCGCCCGATATTAGAGAGTGGAAAGGTGAAAGAGAAGGGAGAAGGGAGAAGAGAGTTCTACTCCTTAAGACCTTTAAAGCCCTTACACTCCTTAAAGACAAAAACAAGATTATTAACCAAAAGCTAAAAAAGATATGGAGATTCAAATCATCAATAAGTCGAAGCATCCGCTTCCAGCCTATGCCACAGAGCAATCTGCCGGTATGGACTTACGTGCTAACCTGGAGCAGCCCATTGAGTTGGCTCCTATGCAACGCTGTCTGGTACCTACCGGGCTTTACATTGCTCTGCCTCCCGGCTTCGAGGCACAAGTTCGTCCACGCAGTGGGTTGGCCATCAAGAAAGGTATCACAGTGCTGAACTCCCCCGGTACGATTGATGCAGATTACCGTGGTGAGATTTGCATCATCCTCATCAATCTTTCCCAAGATACATTTGTTATAGAAGACGGAGAGCGTGTGGCACAGATGGTCATTGCACGCCATGAACAGGCCGTATGGCAACCGGTAGAGGTGTTGGAAGATACCGAACGCGGTGCCGGTGGTTTCGGTCACACGGGAAAGAAATAAAGAGCTATCAACAACAACCTGCATGAACAAGAAACTAACCATAGTACTCTGCTACCTGCTGCTACTGCTAGGCATACCCGGCACCGTTTCTGCCCAAAAGACAAAGCGGAAAGCCGAGAGCATGCAACAACAGTATGAGGAGCAGCAACGCAAGTATAACTACTATTACCTGGAGGCTGCCCGCCTGAAGATTCAACGCCGCTATGCCGAAGCATTCGACATGTTACAGCACTGCCTGGCTATCCGACCACAGGCATCTTCTGCCCTCTACGAGGTAGCACAGTACTATCTCTATCTCAAGCAAGTACCCCAAGCACGGGAAGCACTTCAGCAAGCCGTAGCCGGTGAACCGGATAACTACTGGTATTGCCAGTCGCTGGTCAACCTCTATCTGCAAGAAAAAGAGACAGACTCGGCCATCGCCCTGCTGGAAGAGATGGCTGAACGCTTCCCATCCAAGCCGGAGACTCTTTACGACCTATTGGAACTCTACAACCGTCAGGAAAAGTTAGACAAGGTGCTGGCCATCCTTGACAAGCTGGAAGAGCGGCTGGGCAAGAATGAACAAATCACCATGGAGAAGTTCCGCATCTACCGCCGCAAGCAGGATAATGAGGGAGCTTTCCGCGAAATAGAGAAGTTGGTATCTGAATACCCCAGAGACATGCGTTATCAGGTGGTGCTGGGTGATGCCTACATGCAGGAGGGAAAGAGTCAAGAGGCACTCGATATTTATAATAAAGTACTACAAGAGGAACCAGATAACGGCTTGGCACTCTACTCGCTGGCCTCTTACTATGAACAGACAGGACAAAAGGATCTGTACGAGCAACAGCTGGACAAGTTGCTGCTAAACAAGAAAGTGGACTCCAACACCAAGTTGGCAGTCATGCAACGCTTCATTGTGCAAAACGAGCAGGAGGGACGTGACAGCACACAGGTCATCCAACTCTTTGACCGTATTCTGGAGACAGAACCGGAGGATGCACAACTCCCTATGCTCTATGCCCAATACCTTGCCTCCAAGAAGATGACCAAAGAGACCTATCCTGTACTGGAACAGGTAATTGACATAGAGCCAACCAATACAGCCGCCCGCATGATGCTGTTGGGCGAAGCAGTACGCCTGGAGGACTACCCAACACTTATCCGTCTATGTGAAGGAGGTGTGGAAGCCAATCCTGATATGTTGGAGTTCTACTTCTATCTGGCCATCGGTTACACACAGGCCGAACGTACAGACGAAGCCATCGCTATCTGTCAAAAGGCTCTTACTCATGTGAATGCAAACACCCAGAAAGAGGTCATTTCAGATTTCCACTCTATCATTGGTGACTCGTATCACAGCAAAGGGGAGAGTGATAAGGCTTATGCCGCTTATGAAGAGGCGTTGCGTTATAACCCTTCCAATATCAGCACTTTGAACAACTATGCCTACTACCTCTCAGTGGAACGCAAGGAGTTGGACAAGGCAGAAGAGATGAGCTACAAGACTGTGAAGGCCGAGCCTAACAATGCCACCTACCTGGATACTTATGCCTGGATTCTGTTTGAGAAGGGTAACTATGCCGAGGCACGCATCTACATTGACGATGCCATGAAGAACAATGGTGGCGAGAGTGACGTGGTGGTGGAACACTGCGGTGACATTCATTACATGACAGGCGATGTGGAAGGTGCCCTGAAGTACTGGAAGCAGGCACTCGACATGGGCAGCAAATCCAAGACACTGAAGCGTAAAATACAACAGAAGAGATACATACGTGAATAAATCAAGCAGACAAAACGCATGAAGACAACAACATACTCCTTACAGACATACATCCCGTTGCGACACCTGAGTCGACTGGCTCTATTCTTATTACTGATAGGCGGCCTGCTGGCAGGTTGCAAAAGCAGCAAACAGGCTACAGCACCCGAGGCGACCGGTTATCTCTCTGCAGCCGTGCGACTGACACTTCCCTATAACGGGGCTGTGTTTACCGTGGATGGCACCCTGAAACTGCAACAAGGCGAGCGCATGCAACTCTCTTTCCTCATGCCACTGTTCCGTACTGAAGTAGCGCGGGTGGAGGCAACTCCAGACGAGTTGCTGCTGGTAGACCGCATGGGCAAACGATATGTCCGTGCCACTCGCCAGGAACTGGAAGGAGTACTGCCTCGCAATGCAAGCTTTGCCCGACTGGAGAAGGTGCTTTATGAAGCAGCACGCCCCGAGGGAAAGAAATCACTGACAGGAAGCGAGTTGGGAATCCCCTCTTTTGAGAAAGCACAAGTAGAGCTGGAGGAGTTCTCCGAGGCACCTTTTACCCTTACCCCCACACAGCTCTCCAGCAAGTATAAGGAGGTCAGTCTGGAGGAGATGTTACAATTACTGCTCTCCCTCACCCGATAGTTTTCATCCTTTAAAAGACACAAACTCAGCATAAAACCATTTCTGCCTTATGAAGCATCTCCTCTGCATCTTATTAAGTTGTTTTTGTTTCTCCCTTCCACTGCTTGCCCAGAATAACAAGCTGATTAAAGAGCTGGAGGACAAACGGGGTGCGTTGCAGAAGCAGATTGCAGAACAGGAGTCACTGCTAAAGAAGACCAAAAAGAACGTTGGCAGTCAGCTGAATGGTCTGGCTACACTGACGGGACAGATTGCTGAGCGTAAGCGTTACATCCACTCCATCAACAACGACATGGCTGCTATCGATCGGGAACTGACCACCTTGCAACGTCAGCTTAACCGTCTGCAGCGAGACCTTAAAGAGAAGAAACAGAAATATGAGGCCTCTGTACAATATCTCTATAAGAATCGATCTATCGAGGAGAAACTGATGTTCATCTTTTCAGCCGAAAACCTGGCACAGACCTACCGTCGCTTGCGCTATGTGCGTGAGTATGCAACCTACCAGCGTCTTCAGGGAGAAGAAGTGCTGAAGAAACAGGAACAGGTAAACCGGAAACGAGCCGAGCTACAGCAGGTAAAGGCCGCCAAAGAGGGACTGCTGAAGGAGCGTGAGGCCGAGAAAGCTCGACTGGAGGCACAAGAAAAGGAGAAGAAGGCTCTACTCAACACTCTACGCAAGAAGCAACGTGGCATACAGAACGAACTGAGCAAGAAGCGTAAAGAGGCCAATCAACTGAATGCCCGCATCGATAAGTTGATTGCTGCCGAAGTGGAAAAGGCACGAAAACGCGCTGCTGAAGAGGCACGCAGAGAGCGTAAAGCAGCCGGAAAGTCTGCCACTTCTGCCAACAAGAAGAGTGCACCGGTGGATGCTTATGCGTTAAGTAAGGCAGACCGAGAACTCTCCGGCTCTTTCATCAACAACCGTGGCAAACTGCCCATGCCAATCTCCGGTCCTTATATCATCACCAGCCACTACGGACAGTATGCTGTAGAGGGACTGCGCAACGTGAAGTTGGACAATAAGGGCATCGACATACAAGGAAAGCCCGGCGCACAGGCACGTGCCATCTTCAATGGAAAGGTAGCTGCTGTGTTTAAGCTGAATGGCCTGTTCAATATCCTGATTCGCCACGGTGCCTACATCTCTGTCTATTGCAACCTCTCCTCTGCTTCTGTAAAGCAGGGTGACACGGTAACAACCAAACAGGAGATAGGACGCGTCTTCTCCGACAAGGCCGACAACAATCGTACCGTCCTTCACTTCCAGCTGCGGAAAGAGAAGCAAAAACTCAATCCGGAGCCTTGGCTGAATAGGTAAGAGAAGAGTGGAAAGAGAAGAGTGACTACTATAACCAAAACAAGCATCCATGAAAAAAGAGCGTTGGATTGAAGACGAGAAACTGGGACACATTACCATAACAGAGAGCAGTCGCGCCCGCCGGCTGACATTCCGTGTGCGGGAAGGCCGGCTCCATGCCACCGTACCGGTAGGTACCCCATTGTTGGAGATAAACCGAGTCATCCAGAAGCTTTATCCTCGCTTGCAGCAGGCCCTCGCCAAACAGTCTCAGCAGCTCATCGACTTAAACTACCGGATAGAAACCGAGTTCTTCAAACTACACATACTGCAGGGTGAACGTGAACGTTTTCTCGCCCGCTCAGAATTAGGAGAGATGCAGATAATCGCTCCGGCTCAAGCCGATTTTACCGACCCAGAGCTGCAGACATGGCTCCGCAAAGTCATCCTGGAAGCCTTACGACGCAATGCCAAGATTATTCTTCCTGCCCGTCTCTATATGCTTGCCGGAAAGCATGGACTGACCTATCACACAGCCAAGATTAACAGCAGCCGAGGACGCTGGGGCAGCTGCTCCACACAGAGAGACATCAATCTCTCCTGCTATCTGATACTGCTCCCGTCACACCTTATGGATTATGTCCTGTTACACGAGTTGGCTCATACGCAAGAGATGAACCACAGCCCCCGCTTCTGGGCACTGCTGAACAAACTGACCGACGGGAAAGCAGAAGCCCTCCGCCAAGAATTGAAACAATACAAAACAGATTTTTAGCACTAACCTCACATCACCGTTTTTGAAGACTCTCTAGGCGGATGCCCACATCGCAAATGCCTTTTACCAGAGAGTCGGACAGGGAGTGAGTGATATGTAGCTGATAGGTGCCGGCACTATCTATACACAGGTAGCCTGCAGGAAAGGCGGTTTGGTAAAGAGCACCCCATCCTTTGCCTAACCAGTGACCATGGGCATCGGCCAGCAGCAGTTGCAGGGTATCACACGTCACAGCTCCGGCAGGAGTGGAACTGATGCGCAAAGGAAGATTGCGGTAGGGATAGTTCCCCAGATTCCGCACCTCTACCGAGAGGCGGTAGCGAGTAAATGAGTCCGGCACGGAGAGGGTGAAAGAGAGGGTGTCTTGCTTGCTCCAACCCTGCTCGGGTACAGGACGATAGGCATGAAACACCCTGCTGCCTTTGCTACAAGCACCGACAAGGACGCTTGTAGCAAAGGTCAGCAACAGGTATATAAAAGATAGATGATGATGATTATGCTTGTGCAGGTTTTTCATGGGCGGCATTCTTATCTCCTTGTCCTTTAGGCTTGTTACCGCGCTGATTTTTACGGTTGTTGTTACCACCGTTGCGCTGCGGGCGCTCACCTCCCTGCTTGGCCTGTTGTTCCTTAGGACGCTGGTTGTTGTTTCCGTTTGTCTGCTTGGAAGGTTGTGCCTCTTTAGAGGGCTGATTGGCAGCCTCAGCACTGCTCTGCGGACGGTTGTTTCCATTGCCGCCCTTCTTTTTCTTCTTATTCCGGTTCTCACCATTGCCCCGATTCTCACCGCCACCTCGGTTACGGTTGTTCTTCTTGCTACGGTCAAAGCGTGTCAGGTCCTCCTGCTCTACCAGGTCGACAGGCTTCTTCAGCTCTTGCTGTCTGCTGCCAGTCTCATCCAACCGCTCCGGTTTCTGCCCATGTTTGTTCATGGAGATAACCTCAAACGCACGACGGCTGCTGATAGTAACCAGGTTGGCCGGTACTGTCTTGTCACTGGAGTAGGTTACCTGATTGGCAAGAATGTCTGCTTTGAAGAAGTAGAAAGTACCGTCTTGTGTCTCCAGCTCCACTTCACGACTAGGCAATCGCTTCTGTGCCTCCACGTAGCAATCCACCTCATAGTTCAGACAGCACTTCAACTTGGCACACTGTCCGGCCAACTTCTGCGGATTCAGAGAGATGTCCTGAAAGCGTGCAGCACTGGTAGAGACCGACACAAACGAAGTCATCCAGGTGGCACAGCACAGCTCACGTCCGCAAGGACCGATACCACCAATACGTCCGGCCTCCTGACGTGCACCAATCTGTTTCATCTCAATGCGCACATGGAAAGCTTCGGCCAACACTTTAATCAGCTGACGGAAGTCTACACGCCCCTCAGCAATGTAGTAGAAGATGGCCTTGTTACCATCACCCTGAAACTCCACATCCCCAATCTTCATATCCAGATTGAGACTCAGCGCTATCTGGCGTGCCCGAATCATGGTGTCATGCTCACGTGCCTTGGCCTCGTGATACTTATCCATGTCCACCTGCTTGGCCTTTCGGTAGATGCGCTTGATGTCAGACTCCGACTTGATATTAGCCTTCTTCATCTGCAATGGTACCAGGCGACCGGTCAGGGTCACCACACCGATGTCGTGTCCGGGAGTAGCTTCCACGGCCACAATGTCCCCCTTCTCCAGAGGTATCTTATTGCTGTTCCGGAAGTAGAACTTACGTGTGTTCTTGAACTGCACCTCCACGTACTCGCTCTCGTCAGCATTACCTGGAATGTCTGCCAGCCAGTCATACGTGTTCAGCTGCTTGTCCTGCCTGCCACAGCTCTTGCAGCACAGGCCTCCGCTTCCGTTATGTAGTTTAAATTCCATCTGAGTAATTATGAATTGTGAATTATGAATTGTGAATTATGAATTATCAACTAACAACTATCAATTATCAACTGTCAACTATCAACTATCAACTATAACTGTCAACTATTTAAGTAAAACAATCATTTTCAGGGAGAAGTCAAAGAAGACCATGCGTGCATTTACATTGCCCTCGATGTGCCGCTGTGCCTCGGTCAGTTCGTCCATCAGACCCATCACATTACGCTCATTGATGAAGGGGGCAAAACGCACGGCAAAGTTCTGCTCGGCCTGCGTCATGTAGTTCATCTGCGGTTGGTGCAAGTTGTAGACAAAATTCTCCCGTATCATGCGTTGGGCATATTGCAGGAAACTCTTCTGTTTCTCGCGTCCCAGTGCTGCCACCTCCTCACTCCAAGCCTTCATCTCCCGTATCTTACGCTGGTAAGAGAGTCGCATCAGGCGGACAAAGAGGTCAAAAAAGTAATCATTCTCCTCATTCAAGTGGATGGCCTCCAGTGCCTTCAGGAAACTGCCATTGGCACGGTGGGCTATGGAGAGACTCTCTTCCTGCTGCAAACCAAAACGTTGCTGCAGAGCAGCAGCTATCTCAGTCTCCTGCAGAGGAGGCACATTACGTCGCTGTGTGCGGCTCAGGATGGTGGGTAAGAGTTGTTCCGGTGCCTGACTCACCAACAGAAACAGTGTTTGTGAAGGCGGTTCCTCCAGCAGCTTCAACAGTTTGTTGGCACAAGCCTCGTGCAACAGCTCCGGCCGCCAGACAATGCAGACGCGGTAGCCACCCTGATTAGCCTTCAGACTCAGCTTACGGATAAGAATGTCACTCTCTTTGGCATAGATAATGGGCTGCCCATTCTCAGCACCCATTTCATCCAACCAGTGGTTCATGTCGAAGTAGACACTGCTCAGCAACAGCCGACGCCACTGTGCAATATAGTCGTCGCAGCACTCTTTCTTTGCCTTGGCATTCTTCACAATGGGGAAGACAAAGTGTACATCGGGATGCACCAACTTCTCCCACTTCACACACGAGGGACAAGTGCCACAAGCCTCTGTTGCCGTACGATGTGGACAGCACAGATAACGCGCATAAGCCAACGCCAACGCCAGCTTACCCGTCCCGTTAGGGCCGCAGAAGAGCTGTGCATGAGGCACACGTCCTTCCTGCACTTCCTGCATCAGCCTGCTCTTCAAGGCCTCTTGTCCTATTACATCGTTAAAACTAAACATTCTTTTTGTTCTTTAAGTAGTTAAAGGAGTTAAGAAGTCAAAGGAGTTAAGGAACTAAAGTCTTTAATAACCTTAAGGAGTGAACTCTCTTCACTCTTCACTCTTCTCTTTCCTCTCTTCACTCTTCTCTTTCAACTATCAATAAACTTCTTTCGCTACTTCCCTAATGCTATCCACTGCTCCTAATGAGTAGAAGTGGATGCTGGGAACACCTTTGGCCACCAACTCGCGACACTGACGGATACACCACTCAACACCTACCCGGGCTGCTTCGTCATCACTCTTACACTTCAGCACCTCGTGAGTCAGCTCCTCCGGCAAGTCAACCTTGAAGGTCTTGGGGATGACACTGAGTTGTGACAACTTCTTAAATGGTTTGATGCCTGGAATGATGGGAATGGTTATCCCCTCTTTCCGCGCACGCTCTACAAAGCCGAAATACTTCTCATTGTCGTAAAACAGCTGCGTAACAGCATATTCTGCACCGGCATCCTGCTTCTGCTTCAGCCAGTACAAGTCTGTCTCCATATTGGGTGCCTCCTCATGCTTCTCGGGGTAGCAAGCCACACCGTAAGAGAAAGGCGTATTGGTTACTTTCATTTCCGACCCATCCACAAACACACCACGATTGAAATCATTCACCTGGTGCTGCAGTTCTAGTGCATGGCGATGACCGTTACCGGTAGGAGTGAACGATGGCTCATGCTTTCCCTTGTCGCCTCGCAGCAACAACAGGTCGGTAATGCCCAGAAACTGTAAGTCGAGCAACTCATATTCCGTATCCTCGCGCGTGCAGTCGCTGCAAATAATGTGCGGCACAGTGGTGATGCCATACTTGTTATGGATGGCGGCAGCCACGGCCACAGTTCCGGGACGTCGGTAGAGGCGGTTCCGCTGGAACAAACCGTTACCTAAGTCCTTGTAAATGTACTCACTGCGGTGAGTGGTGATATTGATGTATTTGGGCTCAAACTCACACAATGAATCAATATCTTGGTACAGCTTCTGAATACCCGTTCCCTTCAGAGGCGGGAGAATCTCAAACGAGAAAGCTGTCTTCTTTTGGCTATTTATCAAGTCTACTACTCTCATAACTTTGTTTGGATGGAGGTGTGTCATCAATCAACTTATTGACATTTAACACCACCTCAGGTTGTACTATGGGGCAAAAGTACGGAAAAAGAATGTAAAATCTTTCCCCCACCCCCTCTTTTCCTTTTATACTAACTTCTGTTAACAAAAGAATGTTGATAAAAGAGGGGAGAGACAAGGAGACGAGTTGACAAGATACAAGAGCCTCGTTAACTTGTCAACTTGTCAACTTTATTTTGAGTGATGGCTACCTTTGACCATTCCGGCCACTGCTTCAAAAATTCTTACTGCCTCTTTTTTATTCAGTCCTGCTTTGACAGCTACAGCAAACAAATCCTCTTCAGACGGTTCTATGCTGTCATTGATAGATGTGGTGTGGAAACCATTCATACCGTTACTCGGCAGCAAGTCATAAGCCGGAGAGAAATGCCATCCACCATTGCGATAAATGAATGCAAAATTCTTCGCATGATCATCTTTATTCTCTATCAGATAGTTAAATACCATAAGTCGATACACTTTCCACAATTCAGCCATGCTATGTGTTAACGCTGTACACACTTGGAATATATGACTATAGTCGATGCTGGGTATTCTATAATCAGCCCCGACAAGACCGGCAACACTCACCACATGCAACTTTCCTTCACTTGTACGGTCAAAGCGTTTCACTCCAAAATATTTACCCTCAAACAAGCGAGTATCCGGCATCTCGATACCGCACTCCCTGGCGAGTAAAGAGTATTTATACTCATCATGACCCACCTGCTCCGAGTCATGCTTTGCACGAAATTTAACAAGCCATTCATCATTTTCATGGTGCACAAAAATCTTAGGGCATGCCCCTCCCGGCGAGCCACCTCTATGCTGAAACTCTTCAATTCCCTCACCCATATACTCATTGCTGTCAAGAATCTGTTCTGCCTCTAAAGCCAGTCGCTCAAAATCAGCATAATCTCGGTTAGCCATCACACTCCGGTCAGGCCGAAATTCCAACGCCCCACGTCCGGTTGTACCAACTAGTTCCAAACGATCCAATAGAGTAAGAGTCCGAGGATTTACACCCATCCGTTGTAAATATCTATCCAAAATAAGCAAGCCCCATCCATCAGGCAGACAATCGTCAAAAACACCAAAACCTCCCTCAAAAGGATGCGGCCTAGCAATAAAAACTCCACTGCGCAAAGGAAGCTCAAACGGTGAGATAGAGAAGCCTTTAGTAAGCCATTCTGCCGAATACTCAAATGCGCACAGCCTCTCTTTGGTCAGCACCAAACGACCAACCAAGCAATCGTTGTAAAAGACCTCTATCTGCTTGACGTTATTCATTTTTCTTACCTCGTTTACGATTAACTTCCCGTTCATTCAGTATATCATCAATCGACTGATACTGTCGTTGCGAAAACAGTCCGTCAAAATCAGGCAACGCATTCAGTGCAAACCCTATCTGGAGCAAGCCACGCAATGAAATCTCACCGGTCTGTTCAAACCTGCGATAGGTGGCAAACTTTATGCCCGCCCTGCACGCCAACCCCTCCTGGGTCAGGTTAAGTTCCAAACGACACTTCTTAACCCTGGCTGCCAACTGCATGGCCACCTCCCCCGGATTAGGCTCATTAAGCAATAATATTTTATTCATAAGCAATAAAATTACCAGTCAACAAACAATATCTTATTGGTTGCAAAGATAGTAATTCTTCCTAAACAAGAAAAGATTCGCATGATTTATGATTTATGATTTATGAATTGTGAATTGTGAATTATGATTTATGAATTGTGAATCGTGAATTGTGAATTATGAATTATGAATTATCAACTGTCAACTATCAACTGTCAACTATCAACTATCAAC
>JAGATY010000075.1 GCA_017621035.1 Bacteroides sp.
AGGCCGTGTCGCTCGGCTATCTCGGAGAGTGTTTGTTTACCCTTTACATACTCTTCGTAAAGACTCTTAGGTGATGTACTACGGCGGGCTATTGGTAGTACAGAATGACGATGGCAGTTTGCACAAAAATACCGCTGTTTACCCCCGTTGTAGCCATGTCTGACGAGGGTTATTTGCCCACATTTTGGACAAACTTTTTATCCATTTCTAACACAAATACTGCAAACATTTGTAAATCAAACAATTGCCTCGATTTTATGTACTATTTTTGACCAATAAGCCGAAAAGGGGGCTTCTGGGCTTATTGGATTTATTGGTCAAAACAGGGATTCTCTCAGCAAGTTGGGCGAGAATTGTTATGTTTTGCGGATAGCAATAGAAAACTTTAGCAAATAAAGGGTATTAAAAAAGGACTCACCCTTTCGAGTAAGTCCTTTCTAAGCATTGATAATCAACAATTATTTTCTATTTCAAAATATTGATTATTCTTCAACAGCAGCCTGTGCCGCAGCCAAACGTGCAATAGGCACACGGAAAGGTGAACATGATACGTAGTTCAAACCTACCTTATGGCAGAACTTAACTGAAGAAGGCTCACCACCGTGTTCGCCACAGATACCACACTTCAGTTCAGGACGTACAGAACGACCCTTTTCTACGGCCATCTCTACCAACTGACCTACACCGTTTTGGTCGAGAACCTGGAAGGGGTCTACCTTCAGAATCTTCTTCTCGAGATATACCGGGAGGAAGCTGGCGATATCGTCACGTGAGTAACCGAAGGTCATCTGTGTTAAGTCGTTGGTACCGAATGAGAAGTATTCTGCACGACTAGCAATGCGGTTTGCGGTAAGAGCAGCACGTGGAATTTCAATCATGGTACCTACCTTGAACTCGATTTCGCAACCTTCTTCTGCAAAGAGAGCAGCTGCAGTTTCACGAATTACCTTTTCTTGTGCTTCAAACTCGTAAAGAATACCAGTGAGAGGAACCATGATTTCGGGATGCGGATCATAACCTTCTTTCTTCAGTTGGATAGCTGCACCAAGGATAGCACGTGTCTGCATCTCTGTAATCTCGGGATAAGTGTTACCCAAACGACATCCACGGTGACCGAGCATCGGGTTGGCTTCACAAAGACTTTCTACACGTTGTTGGATGTATTGAACGGTTACACCCATAGCCTTTGCCATCTCTTCCTGACCTTTCAGATCGTGGGGAACGAACTCATGCAAGGGGGGATCGAGCAGACGTACATTGACAGGACATCCATCCATAGCCTTGAAGATACCATAGAAGTCAGCCTTCTGATAAGGCAACAACTTGGCTAACGCCTTTTTACGGCCTTCAACATCTTGAGAGAGGATCATTTCTCTCATGGCAACAATCTTCTCTGCCTCAAAGAACATGTGCTCTGTACGGCAAAGACCAATACCTACAGCACCGAAGCTACGAGCTACTTGTGCATCGTGAGGAGTGTCGGCATTAGTACGAACAACGAGTTTAGTATATTTTTCGCAGAGAGCCATCAAGTCAGCAAAGTCACCAGATACTTCAGCAGCTTTGGTTTCTACCTTTCCGGCATAAACCTGACCTGTAGTACCGTTGAGTGAAATAAAGTCACCTTCTTTCAGCACGGTACCATCTACTTCTACAGTACGTGCTTTGTAGTCGATGTTCAATGCACCGGCACCTGATACACAGCACTTACCCATACCACGAGCAACAACGGCTGCGTGTGAAGTCATACCACCACGAGCAGTCAAAATACCTTCTGCAACGGCCATACCAGCGAGGTCTTCAGGAGAAGTCTCGATACGTACCATTACAACCTTCTTGCCATCTTCTGCCCACTTAGCTGCATCATCGGCAAAGAATACGATTTGTCCGCAAGCAGCACCCGGAGATGCGGGAAGTCCGCGAGTCAACACCTTAGCCTTAGCCAAAGCAGCCTTGTCGAATACAGGGTGGAGAAGTTCGTCCAGTTTGTTGGGTTCGCAACGTTTCAGGGCTGTCTTCTCATCAATCATGCCTTGACGGAGGAGGTCCATAGCAATCTTTACCATGGCTGCGCCTGTACGTTTACCGTTGCGTGTCTGAAGGAACCAAAGCTTACCTTCTTGTACGGTGAACTCCATGTCCTGCATATCCTTGTAGTGATTCTCAAGTTTTGTTTGGAGTGCATCAAGTTCTGCATAGATTTCGGGCATTGCCTCTTCCATAGAAGGATATTTAGCAACACGTTCTTCTTCAGAGATACCTGCACGTTCTGCCCAACGTTGAGAACCAATCTTAGTGATTTGTTGCGGAGTACGAATACCTGCAACCACGTCTTCACCTTGAGCATTGATAAGATACTCACCATTGAAAAGGTCTTCACCATTACCTGCATCACGTGAGAAGCAAACACCTGTTGCAGAAGTATCGCCCATGTTACCGAATACCATGGCTTGTACGTTAACGGCTGTACCCCACTCTGCCGGAATTCCTTCCATCTTACGATAAAGGATGGCGCGTTCGTTCATCCAGCTATCGAATACAGCACAGATGGCACCCCAAAGTTGTTCGTAAGAATCGGTCGGGAAGTCTTTGCCTGTTTGAGCCAAAACAGCTGCCTTGAAGCGTTTTACCAGCTCCTTCAGGTCTTCTACTTCCAATTCATTGTCCAATTTCACGCCCTTAGCCTCTTTCACCTCTTCGATGATAGCTTCAAACGGGTCGATATCTTCCTTGTTAACCGGCTTCATACCCAACACAACGTCACCGTACATTTGTACAAAACGACGATAAGAGTCCCATGCAAAACGTGCATTTCCGGTTTTACGAATAAGTCCTTCCACTACTTCGTCGTTTAAACCAAGGTTGAGGATGGTATCCATCATACCCGGCATTGAAGCGCGTGCACCTGAACGTACAGAAACCAGCAACGGATTTTCGGTGTCACCGAACTTTGAATTCATCAGTTTCTCAATGTTTGCCACTGCCTTCAGCACATCGTCTTTCAACAAGGCAACCACTTTGTCCTTACCCTCTGCAAAGTATTCGTTACAAACATCAGTTGTAATCGTGAATCCCGGAGGTACGGGAACTCCAATAAGATTCATTTCTGCAAGGTTGGCACCTTTACCTCCAAGGAGGTTTCTCATGTCGGCCTTACCTTCAGCTTGACCATTACCAAAGGTATAAACTCTTTTTTTGTCCATAAATAATTAAGTTAATATTGTGATTTTCTTCTTTGTGCCGCAAATCTAACTATATTTCACCGACTATGAAAGATTTTACACCAAAAACTTTAGGGTAAGCCTCAATTTATACTTTACAATCTGATATATTTGTCGATGCAGAAAGAAATACCGGAAAAAAGTTCTATTTTTGCGCGATAATTTATAGAATGGTATAAAAGTGGCACGAAAAAGAAAAGAACTTCCCCTCTTGGAGAAGATTACAATAACAGATGTGGCAGCCGAAGGAAAGGCTATTGCCAAGGTGGATGACCTGGTTATTTTTGTCCCCTATGTAGTTCCCGGCGATGTAGTCGACCTGCAAGTGAAGCGTAAGAAGCATCATTATGCCGAGGCCGAGGCCGTTAAGTTTCATGAATACTCCCCCAACAGAGCCAAGCCTTTCTGTCAGCACTACGGAGTTTGTGGCGGATGCAAATGGCAGGTATTGCCTTACGAGGAACAGATTAAATACAAGCAAAAACAGGTAACCGATAATCTTACCCGCATCGGAAAAATTCCTTTACCGGAGATTACGCCCATTCTCGGTTCAGAAAACACCGTTTTCTATCGCAATAAACTTGAGTTTACTTTCAGCAACAAACGATGGCTTACCCAACAAGAAGTTGCCGAAGATGTGAAGTACGAGCAAATGAATGCCGTAGGTTTCCACATTCCCAACGCCTTCGACAAGGTGCTCGCCATTGAGAAGTGCTGGTTGCAGGATGACATCAGCAATCGCATTCGTAATGCCATCCGCGACTATGCCTACGAGCACAACTACTCCTTCCAGAACCTGCGTACTCACGAGGGTATGTTACGAAACATCATCATCCGCACTTCAAGTACCGGAGAGCTGATGGTCATCATGGTTTGCCACATTGAAAGTGATGCAGAGATGGCACTCTTCAAGCAACTGTTACAATATGTGGCTGACACTTTCCCGGAGATTACCTCTCTCTTATATACTATAAATAATAAGGTGAACGATACCATTACAGACCTTGACATTGAAGTGTTCAAAGGCAACGACCATATCTTTGAAGAGATGGAGGGATTACGCTTCAAAGTTGGTCCCAAATCGTTCTACCAGACAAACTCCAAGCAGGCCTATAATCTTTATAAGGTGGCACGTGACTTTGCGGGACTTACCGGAAACGAGTTAGTGTACGACCTTTACACCGGCACCGGCACCATTGCCAACTTCGTTTCCCGTCAGGCACGTCAGGTCATCGGTATCGAATATGTTCCCGAAGCTATTGAAGATGCCAAGGTAAACTCTGCCATCAACGGCATTATCAACACCTTGTTCTTTGCAGGCGATATGAAAGATATGCTGACGCAAGAGTTCATCAACCAATACGGACGTCCCGATGTCATCATTACCGACCCTCCTCGTGCCGGTATGCACCAAGATGTTATCGACGTATTACTCTTTGCCGCCCCCAAGCGTATCGTCTACGTCAGCTGTAATCCTGCTACACAAGCACGCGATCTTCAGTTACTCGATGCCAAGTACAAGGTTACTGCCGTACAACCAGTAGACATGTTCCCTCACACCCATCATGTGGAGAATGTGGTGAAGTTGGAGTTGAAAGTGGAGAGTTGAAAGTGGAGAGTGGAGAGTTGAAAGTGGAAAGATGAAAGATGACTGCAACGCTGATGAGCGAAGCGAGTAAAGTAGAAAGTAATTAAGTTTTTTAGAATATGCCCAAGCAAGTAGCAAGAGCCCGCAATCAATATACCGATTATTTGGTAAAAGAGCCGATGGAACTGATGGAGTTCCTCGCAACCAAGATGCCCGATGCAAGCCGTACAAAGCTGAAGTCATTGCTCAGCAAGCGCATTGTTTACGTGGACAATGTGATTACTACCCAATACAACTTCCCGCTGAAAACAGGGATGAAGGTACAAATCAGTCGCGACAAGGGAGGACACAAGGAGTTCAGCAACCGTTTACTGAAAATCGTCTACGAAGATGCTTACCTCATTGTGGTTGAGAAGATGCCAGGATTGCTTTCTGTCAACACCGAGCGTCAGAAAGAACGTACCGCAGCGACCATCCTTACCGAGTACATCCGTCGTAGCAACCGACAAGGGAAAGCTTTCGTCGTACACCGTTTGGATCGCGATACGTCCGGACTCATGATGTTTGCCAAAGACGAACGCACACAACACACGCTTCGTGACAACTGGCAAGAGATTGTGTTCGACCGGCGTTACGTGGCCGTGGTGGCTGGACAGATGGAGCGCAACGCAGGCATGGTGCGCTCTTGGCTTACCGACCGCAAACTGTACGTCTACTCAAGCCCGACAGACGACGGAGGTAAAGAGTCTGTCACCCACTTCCGTACCATCAAGAGCAACGAGAAGTACTCACTGGTGGAACTGGTGCTTGAAACCGGCCGTAAGAATCAGATTCGTGTCCACATGCAAGACCTCGGTCATCCCGTTGTAGGCGATGGACGTTATGGATGGGAAGATATCAATCCCCTGGGTCGTTTGGCCTTACACGCCTTCAAGCTCTGCTTCTATCATCCTGTCACGGGTGAAGAGTTACACTTCGAGACGCCCTACCCCGGTGAGTTCAAAAATCTGTTTGTGAAACGATAACGATACCAATTCCTCTATGCAAACCCTCATTTCCTTCCTCCGTCGGCTCGATGCCAACAACGAGCGCAACTGGTTCAACGCCCACAAGGCCGAGTACCAAGCCGTACATGATATGTTCCTCCGGTTTACCGACGAGCTTATCTGTGAGATTTCCCGCTTCGACCCCTCCGTCAGTGGGCTTACGGCCAAAGATTGCACCTATCGCATCTATCGGGACGTACGTTTCTCCGACGACAAACGTCCCTACAAGACCCATATGGGAGCTTTCATCTGCCCCGAAGGAAAGAAGTCTCCCTACTCCGGATACTACTTCCACGTGAGTACGGGAGGCGATGGTTACCCCGGTGCGCACATGCTGGCCACAGGCGACTATTGTCACACGCCGGAGGCTTTGCGCATCATTCGCGAGGACATTGTCAACGGAGAGGGCGATTTTGAGCAAACCCTCCAGCAGGCAGCTCCCGTGTTTGAGTTGGACAGAGACGGAGCTTTGAAGCGCAATCCCAAAGGATTCCCCCTCGATGCCCCCTACTCCGAGTACATCCGCCTGAAGAGTTATTGCCTCTGTGCCACGGTGGACGACGACTTCATCTGCGCCCCCAACCTGGCCAAGCGGGTGGCCGACCTATTCAAAAGCACCAAACCATTTCTAGATTACATCAACAGAGCCATCGACTTCTCTCTCCACTACAATTCATAGCGGTGGATTCCGGAGATTTATCAGGAGAAAATTTTCGGTATCGGCAGAGGAGGTTTAGAACGCCTCCGTCATGTTGAAGTAGAAGAGCGATTGGTTGTTCACCGTGTTCTTGCCGAAGTCGAAGCGAACATTCATACGTGGCTGCACCTCGACGCGAAGGCCCACTCCGTAGTTGGGCAACACACCCTCAATCTTTCCCATCGTCGGTCCCATGAAACCGCAACCGCCCCAAGCCACGAAACCCAGATGACTGAGCAGGCGTTTCAGACGAGTGCTCTTGTCGGTGTTAATCATCTGACGATACTCAGCCATGACGACGTGTGAAGACTTGTCGCGATACTGTCCCATGTAGTAACCGCGAAGGTCGAATGGTGTGCCGGTCAGTGCGTATTGTGTGAGCGGAACGTCCCCAAACACATTCTTCGTTTGTGCCGTCCAGGCAATCACCTTCCGGTTTCCCACCGACTTGTACTGACGGTAGTCAATCTCCAGTTTGTAGAAGTTTAAATCACTGCCTAAGAACTTGGCATAGGCCATGCCGCGAAGATCCAGATACAAACCTCGATAGGCATTGGCGGGAAGGTCACGACTATCATACGTCAACAAGAATCCCACGCCCGAGTTGAAGTTCTTGTACCCATCGGCATCACCTCCGGCAGCTCGGTACGAAGCCTCTTCAACCAGATATTTGCTCGGTTCACTCCACTTGTCGTAATTGATGTCCACCTGCGGACCGGCAAAGAAGTTACTCTTACCCAAACGGAAGAGGAACCAAGGATTCAGCTGAATGCCACTATAACGATATTGACTGGTGCTATCGCTTCGCTCATAGTGCTTGTTGGTATTGTAACCGATGCCGTAGAAGTTATCTTTCGTGCTTTTGTAAGTAAACTTTCCGAAGATGCGGAAGCGGTCTCCCTTGAAGAAGAGTTGCGGTTTGGAACTGATGGTAAATCCGCCCTCCATCATGATTGCAAGAGCCATGGGAACTACCGAACGCAACTGAGTGGTATCTTCCGGATTCATGCGAAAGGTCAACAAGGCACTTCCTCCCAACAACAATCCCAAGTCGGGCGTGTAACTGGGTCCACCTAATATATTATAATGCAGATTGCGTTGTGCTACCCGTTGCTTGCGCAACTCCTTTTTCGAGAGAGAGGTCAGTGTATCAGACTCAAGAATGGAAACCAACTCTTGCGCCATAGAGGCGTTCAATGCCATTGCCAGGGCGAGAATGCTTAGTATAAGTTTTTTCATAAAGTTTTGTTAATTGCCTGCAAAGGAAACTCTTTTTCCCGAAATAGTTTTTCTCTGCTTTGATAATATTTCCTAAATGCTTTCCTTTTTTATCCACAGAAAGAGTGTATCTTTGTGGCATTTCGACAGAAAGACTTTCAATATTAACTAAAATATCTATACAATGAAGAAGAAACTCTTAACACTTCCCCTCTTCCTGCTGACACTCTCGCTGCCGGCAGTACAGGCTCAAGAGGCCAAGGGAGGCATCTCACCCAAGATGCTTGAACAGATTAAGCAAAGCTATCAAGGCACTCCGGCCGATAAGGCCTTGCGCAATGCCATCGGCAGTAACGACATTCAGAAGCTCTCTCTCAATCAGGAGAACCAACAGGCTATGGATACCCACTTCTCCATCAAGGTGAACTCCAAGGGCATCACCGACCAAAAGTCTTCCGGACGTTGCTGGCTCTTCACCGGTCTCAACGTGATGCGTGCCAAGGCCATTGCCAAGTACGGATTCTCCAGCTTTGAGTACTCCGAAGTCTATCCCTTCTTCTACGACCAGTTGGAGAAGGCCAACCTCTTCCTGCAAGGCATCATCGACACTGCCACCCAACCCCTGGAAGACAAAACCGTGGAATGGCTCTTCAAACATCCGCTCAGCGACGGGGGAACCTTTACCGGTGTGGCCGACATTGTTGGCAAGTATGGTCTCGTGCCCAAGGAGGTGATGCCCGAAACAAACAGCAGCAACAAAACCTCGCGCATGGCCAACCTCATCTCACTCAAGCTGAAGGAGTACGGTTTGCAACTGCGCGACATGGTGGCCTCCAAAGCCAAGCCGGCCGCCATCGAGAAAGAGAAGACTGCCATGCTGGGTACCATCTACCGTATGCTGGTGCTGAACCTGGGCGTGCCTCCTACCGAGTTCGACTACGTTCGTCGTGATGCCAAAGGCAATCCCGTGGAAGTGGAACACCACACTCCTCACACCTTCCTTCAGAAGTACGGAGACCCCTCACTGCTGACCGACTATGTAATGCTGATGAACGACCCCACCCGCGAGTATTACAAGACTTACGAAATTGACTACGACCGCCATGCTTACGATGGCAAGAACTGGACCTACGTCAACCTCCCCATCGAAGAGATTAAAGAGATGGCTATCGCCTCGCTGAAAGACAGCACCATGATGTACTTCTCATGCGATGTAGGTAAGTTCCTCGATTCACAACGCGGTCTGCTCGACATCAAGAACTACGACTATGAATCACTCATGGGCGTAACCTTCGGCATGGACAAGAAACAGCGCATCCAAACCTTCTCCAGCGGCTCAAGTCACGCCATGACACTGATGGCCGTAGACCTGAAAGATGGTAAACCGGTGAAGTGGATGGTTGAAAACAGCTGGGGTGCTTCACACGGACATCGTGGCCACCTCATCATGACCGACGAGTGGTTCAACGAATACATGTTCCGCCTCGTGGTAGAGACCAAGTATGTTCCCGAAAAGGTCATGAAGCTCTTCCAGCAGAAGCCCACTCGCCTACCCGCCTGGGACCCGATGTTTGCCGAAGAGGAGTAAAAGGCCGTCCCCGCCTCGGGAAAGTGCTTTGCAACTGTTGAGTAACGCTGTCCCGACACGGGAAAGGCTTTGCAACCGTTGAGTAACACTGTCCCGACACGGGAAAGGCTCTGCAACCGTTGAGTAATACTGTCCCGACCCCGGGAAAGTGCTTTGCAACTGTTGAGTAACACTGTCCCGACCCGGGAAAGGCCTTGCAACCGTTGAGTAATACTGTCCCGACCCCGGGAAAGTGCTTTGCAACCGTTGAGTAATACTTTCAGCACCCGCTGAAAGGCTTTGCAACCGTTGAGCAGACTGTCAGCACCCGCTGAAAGTGTTTTGCAACCGTTGAGTTGTATTTTCCCCGAGTGGAGACAGTTAAAAACAATTTTCAGTCCTATAAACATCCGTATAAAATATGAAAAAGAGTGTTCGTTTCTCCCTTTTTACCACCTTGGCACTGCTATTGCTCTGCTCATTGCCACTGACCGCACAAGATAGTTTGTCGGAGCGTCTGCTGGCTTTGGAAGGTGTAGCCAAAGTAGAAGAGTTGCCAACCACAGCATTTCCTGAAAAGTATCTGGTTTACTTCACCCAACCCATCGACCACAACAACCCCTCGAAAGGAACGTTTCGCCAACGGGTGGTCGTAGGTCATGCCGGATTTTCCAAGCCCACCGTCATTGTGACCGAAGGCTACGGAGGCGCTTATGCACTGGGGTCTGCCTATCAGGAGGAGTTATCGAAGCTGCTGGATGCCAACCTGATTTTTGTGGAGCACCGCTACTTCCTGGAGTCTACACCGACCGATTGTGATTGGACGTATCTAACGGCCGAGGCATCTGCCTGCGACCTGCATGCCATTCGTACCACACTCGGTGCCCTTTATCAGAAGAAATGGATTGCAACGGGTATCAGCAAGGGAGGACAAACAACACTCATCTACCGCACCTTCTTCCCCAACGATGTAGACATCAGCGTACCTTATGTGGCTCCCCTCTGCAAGGCGGTGGAGGACGGACGGCATGAGCCTTTCCTAAAAAAGGTGGGTACGCGCGAAGATCGTCGTAAGGTGAAAGCCTTCCAACTGGAGGTGCTAAAGCGGAAAGCAACTTTACTTCCCCTTTTCGAGGCCTATTGCAAGGAGAAGAACTACCGGTTCCGTGCCGAGGTGGAGGAAATCTTCGACTTCTCTGTCCTTGAGTACTCCTTCGCCCTCTGGCAATGGGGCACTCCCACCGAAGAGATTCCCGGTACCGAAGCAACGGACGAAGCACTGTTCCGTCACCTCATTACCATCAGCGAGCCGGGATATTTCGACCCTGCCGGCGGTTTCCTTCCCTTCTTTGTGCAGGCCGCCAAAGAGCTGGGGTACTACGGTTACGACACCAAGCCCTTCCAGAAGTATCTCTCTGTAACCACCTCCAAAGGGTATCTGCACCGTTTAATGCTACCCGAAGCGTTGGAAAACTTGCAGTTTGATGCCGCATTGCACCAACGCATCAGCAACTATCTGCGCAACAACGACCCGAAAATCATGTTCATCTATGGAGAGAACGACCCCTGGACAGCTGCCGGAGTGACCTGGCTGAAGGGGAAAAAAGAGATGCGGGTGTTTGTGCAACCGGGGGGAAGTCACAAAGCCCGCATTCAAACCTTACCGCAAGCGATGAAGGAAGAGGCCATCGCCATCTTGAAACAATGGCTGGCCGAGTAGAGGTTCACTCTACAATCTGTGCATCTTCAATCTCAATCGCCGCTTTCTGCGCTGCCTCTTTCAAGTCATCCGACTCAACCACCGGTTTGGGACGACGACGGGTAAAGGTGAACCAATTCAAGAGGTCGGACACGGCATACACCATGCTGCTCACGCCAATGATGATGAAAGCCGTGCGTTGCACACCACCCGGATTGAGCAAAGCCACGATGCCGGCCAGCAGAATCAGCGAAGGAACCACGTAGTAACCCGTCGGCACCACCATCCAACGACGTGCCGCCATGAGTGAAGCCAGCTGATGCACGCCTCCCATCAGCAGGACAAAGCCCAGCACCAGTGTAAGCAGGTTGGCAAAGAAGTCGGGCATGATGACCAGCCATAAGCCGAACAACAGACTTCCCACTCCCTCGATGGGGAAACGCCGGCGCACCTCTTTCTTCTGTGCCATGTAACCAATCAGGCTGATGAGTGAAGGAATCAGAAAGACAATTCCGATGGTAATAACAAAATAGTTACTGGCTTGGTCGGGAAAAAGTACCAGCACCAACCCAATGACTAAGGCACAAACGGCCCGCAACATAGAATAACTTAATCCTTTCATACGCATATTATTTGGGGCGAAGATACAGTTTTTAGCCGATAGCATTCATATCTTCGGCCATAAAAAGCCAATAAAAGATCAAAAGAATGGCGAAAATCACCCCGACGATGAGCCACGTTTTCTGTTTCATGGTAGTAACTTGTTAGTGAATAGTCGGTCAACAGCACCCTCTTCTCTCTGCAACGAAGGTGTAAGAAGATAACACGCCGCCGATGGAATTGTTCGAAAAAGTCTTTGTTTATAGCGCACCAACCCGTATCTTTGTCCGCCGTTTGGAAGGCGTGTCTCACCACCAGACTTCCACCCTCATTACAAGAAAAAGAATCTAGAAAACAGCTATAAAGATGACAAAACCGCATACCTCTCCCGCAAAACCGGCCGGATGGCTGGCACTAAGTCCGCTGGTAGTATTCCTCTGCCTCTATCTGGTGACCTCCATCATCGTAAACGACTTCTACAAAGTACCCATCACCGTAGCCTTTTTGTTCTCCTCTTGTTATGCATTGCTGACTACCAAAGGACTCTCGATGGAGGAACGCATCCAGCAGTTCTCTGCCGGTGCCGGCAACAAGAACATCTTGCTGATGGTGTGGATATTTGTTCTGGCCGGCGCTTTTGCTCATAGTGCCAAGGCAATGGGAGCTATCGACGCTACGGTGAACCTTACGCTGCACATTCTTCCCGACAATCTTTTGCTGGCGGGCATCTTCTTGGCCTCTTGCTTCATATCGCTATCGGTTGGTACCAGTGTGGGAACCATTGTAGCACTTACTCCCGTGGCGGTGGGGCTTGCACAGAAAACCGGCATCGACCTGGCCTATATGACGGGCATCGTTGTGGGAGGCTCGTTCTTCGGAGATAACCTCTCTTTCATCTCCGATACCACGATTGCTGCTACCAAAAGCCAAGGGTGCATGATGCGGGATAAGTTTAAAGTCAACTTCCGGATAGTGTGTCCGGCAGCTGTTGTTGTACTCATCATCTACATCATCCAGGGACTCTCCACCTCCACTCCCGCACAAGTGCAACCGGTAGAGTGGGCAAAGGTTATACCTTATTTAATAGTATTGGGTACAGCCGTGGCAGGCATCAACGTGATGATTGTGCTGTTGCTGGGCATTCTCTCTACAGGAATCATCGGGTTGTTTACTGGCATGGGCTTCTTCAGTTGGTTCGGAGCCATGGGAGAAGGCATCATCGGCATGGGAGAGTTGATAATCATCACCCTATTGGCCGGTGGCATGCTGGAGATTATTCGGTATAACGGAGGCATCGACTTCATCATCAGCAAGCTGACACGCAGAGTGAAAGGCAAGCGAGGAGCCGAACTGAGTGTGGCAGCCTTGGTAAGCATTGCCAATCTGTGTACGGCCAACAACACCATTGCCATTATTACCACCGGTTCCATTGCCAAAGGAATCGCCATGAAGTATCATTTGGATAGTCGCAAAACAGCCAGCATCTTGGACACTTTCTCTTGCTTGATACAAGGCATTATCCCTTACGGAGCACAGATGTTAATGGCAGCAGGACTGGCCGGCATCTCACCGTTGAGCATCGTCGGCAATCTCTACTATCCCTTCTGTATGGGAGCTTGTGCCCTTCTCGCCATACTCTTCCGCTATCCCCGCAAGTACTCGTAAAGGAGAAGTCAGAAACATCCGGAAAACGAAAGAATAATGCTTGAAATGGCCGGTTTTAAAGAGAATAAGTTCTGAATAATACTTAAAATGCACGGAAATTGCACTTAAAAGCAACACCTTTTTTTCTAATTCATAAGAAATCACTACCTTTGCGCCCGCTATTACGAGATAATAGCATAATTCAAATCATTTTATAAACATTTTTATTTAAAACAAATGGCAACAAAAATCAGATTGCAAAGACATGGACGTAAGAGCTACGCTTTCTACTCTATCGTTATTGCTGATTCAAAAGCACCACGTGATGGTAAGTTTATCGAGAAGATTGGTACCTACAACCCGAACACCAATCCTGCCACAGTAGATTTGAAGTTCGACCGTGCACTGTATTGGGTTATGACAGGCGCACAACCGACCGACACCGCTCGTAACATCCTTTCACGCGAAGGTGTGTACATGAAGAAGCATTTGCTTGGTGGTGTAACTAAGGGTGCTTTCGGCGAAGCAGAAGCAGAAGCTAAGTTCGAAGCATGGAAGAAGGACAAACAAAACGGTTTGGCTGCTTTGAAGGCTAAGGAAGAAGAGGCTAAGAAGGCAGAAGCTAAAGCACGTTTGGAAGCTGAGAAGAAGATCAACGAAGCTAAAGCTAAGGCTGTAGCAGAGAAGAAGGCTGCTGAAGAAGCTGCCAAGGCTGCTGCTGAAGCACCGGCTGAGGAAGAAGCTCCGGCTGAAGAGTCTGCTGCTGAATAAGAGTAAGCACGGACAAACTATTTTAAAAATTGGGATTAAAACTATACGAAGTCCTCTCCAGTGATGGAGGGGACTTTTTCTTTCTATGCCTGACAATAAGTGTTTAGCTACCTTGAAGTGCCGGATAAATCTATGAACCATTGTTTTGTTTATGCCCGACGTTTGCACTATCTTTGCATGTCATTAAAAACATTGGCAAAGAGGTGTGCTACTTCGGCATCGGCTGATTCCATTCGCAGCCAAGTCTCATCGGCATCTTCTTTGCATCTAAAACGGAGAAAGCATGAACAAGAAAGCAGAGAGCATCCTGATTGTGGACGACAATCGAGGGGTTTTAACCGCCCTTCAACTACTCCTGAAGCCTTACTTCAAGGAGATTCGTACCCTCTCCTCGCCCGTCACATTGCTAACAACCCTACGTGAAGCTTCGTGGAGTCTGCTGTTACTTGACATGAATTTCACCTCCGGAATCAATACCGGAAACGAAGGACTCTATTGGTTGCACGAGGTTAAGCGCATTGCCCCCGACCTCCCTGTTGTACTTTTCACGGCCTATGCTGATATCGACCTGGCCGTTCGGGGCATGAAAGAGGGTGCTTGCGACTTTATTGTCAAGCCTTGGGATAACAACAAGATGGTGGAAACACTGCTTCATGCCGCCCAAAGCAAGCAGTCGAACAAGTGTCAACCTACCTCTTCCGACACAACAGATTCCAACTCAGGCATGTATTGGGGCGAGAGTCAGGCCATGCAACAACTGCACTTTCTGGTGGAAAAGGTGGCAGCAACCGATGCCAACATACTGGTAACCGGCGAAAACGGTACGGGCAAAGAGATGCTGGCACGCGAACTTCATCGCCACTCCCTCCGATGTAACAAGCCTCTGGTCAGTGTAGACATGGGGGCAATTACCGAAAGTCTGTTCGAGAGTGAACTATTCGGGCATGCCAAAGGTGCCTTTACCGATGCCCATACCGACCGAATCGGCAAGTTCGAGGCCGCACACCAAAGCACGCTTTTCCTGGATGAAATAGGTAATCTGCCTTACCATCAGCAGGCAAAACTCCTAACTGCTCTGCAACAACGTAGCATTGTCCGAGTAGGAAGCAACACCCCCATTCCCATCGACATCCGACTGATATGTGCCACCAACCGAAACCTTCAGGAGATGGTGAACAGAGGTGAGTTCCGCGAAGATTTACTCTACCGCATCAATACTATTCACCTGGAGCTACCCTCTCTGCGACAACGGAGTGAGGACATACTGCCCTTGGCCAACCGTTTCATCGAACAAAGTTGCCGCAAGTATCGCAAGCCCGCCTTGCAACTAAGTGACGAGGCGTGCCAAAAGTTACTCCGTCACACCTGGCCGGGCAATATTCGGGAGCTTCAACATACCATAGAGAAGGCCGTCATCATTTGCGAAGACACCACCCTCTCTGTATCCCTTTTCCATCTTACTCCCACCAAAGAGACGGCTCCGAAGCCCGCTTCCACCCTAGAGGAGATGGAGAGACAGATGATTCAACAAACCCTGGAAGCCTGCAACGGTAACCTTTCTGCCGTAGCTTCCCAACTGGGAATCACCAGACAAACGTTGTATAACAAGCTGAAGAAGTACGGAATCTGAATGAAACAGTTAACACAAAGCTACCTCTTCCGCACGGTGCTCACCCTGCTGACAGCACTTCTCACCGGTTTTCTTTGGACGCAAACACTCCTTGCTCCCAGCGGCACAACGTTTTCCAAGCATCCTCTGCCCTGGGCCATCCTATCTACGCTGGCACTACTCCTGACCCTCTACTGGCAACAACGGCTCTTTCGCCTGCACGAGCGCAAAGTTTTGTTCCTCTTGGATGCCATCGAGAACAACGATACATCCATACATTTTGCCGAGGACGAAGGCGGAAGCAATGCCCGCCTTGTAAACAAAGCCCTCAATCGTGTGGCAAACATATTATATAAGGTGAAGAGTGACACAGCCCAACAAGAGAAGTACTATGAGCTGATTCTGGAGTGCGTGGACACGGGAATCATTGTTCTGAATGAGAATGGCGCCATCTACCAGACCAATGGTGAAGCACTCCGACTGCTGGGAATAGACATTTTCACCCACGCCAGCCAGCTTAGCCACATCGATGCCCGATTGGCCGAACAGATTATTCACTGCCGAGCGGGTGAAAAGTTCCGAACCGAGTTCAGTAACGAACGAGGCAGCGTAACCCTCTCTGTCCGCGTCAGTACCATTGCGGTACGGGGAGAGACGTTGCGAATCCTGGCCTTGAACGACATCAATAACGAACTGGACGAGAAGGAGATTGACTCCTGGATAAGACTTATCCGAGTACTGACCCACGAAATCATGAATGCCGTCACCCCCATCACCTCACTCAGCGAGACATTGCTTGGGATGGCAACCGACGGAAGTATGCAGACCGATGAGGAGAAGTCCGCCTTCAGCAACGGTCTGCAAACCATCTGCACCACCGGAAAAGGGCTGCTTGCCTTTGTGGACTCTTACCGGAAGCTGACGCGCATCCCCACTCCCGTACCCTCGTTGTTCTATGTAAAGGAGTTCGCGGAACGGATGATTGGATTGGCTCGTCACTACGAGCCGGGGGTGAGAGTGAACATTCAGGCCGACATCACCCCACCCGACCTCATCCTGCACGCCGACGAGCAACTGGTTTCTCAGGTGGTTGCCAACCTGCTGAAGAATGCTTTGCAGGCCATTCATTCGGTGCAGACCGAGGAAAGTCCTGCCGGAAACATCCGCATCCACGCCTATTGCACCGAAGAAGAGAGCATCATCATTGAGGTTTCCAACGACGGGCCGCCCATCTCCACCGAAGCAGCCGCCCACATTTTCATCCCCTTCTTCACTACGAAGGAGGGAGGTAGCGGCATCGGGTTAAGCCTTTCGCGCCAGATAATGCGTATCTCGGGCGGAACACTATCGCTACTTCCGGGCAGGGAGACTACCTTCAGACTGAGGTTTCAGTGAACCTCGCAACCCTATTATCTGTTAAAATAACAAACATTTAAACTATATAAGATATGACTTTTACAGCAGAAAACATTCTATTGATTGGTTCAATCCTTCTCTTTGTCAGTATCATTGTGGGTAAGACGGGCTATCGTTTCGGGGTTCCCGCCTTGTTGTTGTTCCTGGTTGTGGGCATGCTTTTCGGTAGCGATGGCCTAGGTTTGCAGTTCCACAATGCGAAAGAGGCACAGTTTATCGGCATGGTATCCCTCAGCGTCATCCTATTTTCCGGCGGTATGGATACCAAGTTCAAGGAGATTCGTCCGATACTCTACTCCGGCATCATGCTCTCCACCGTGGGTGTGTTCCTGACGGCACTGTTCACGGGACTCTTCATTTGGTGGCTTTCGGGTATGAGTTGGACTAACATTGCCCTCCCCTTGGTCACCTCCCTACTGCTTGCCGCCACCATGTCCTCTACCGATTCGGCCTCGGTATTTGCTATCCTCCGCTCACAAAAGATGAATCTTAAGCACAACTTGAGACCGATGTTAGAGCTGGAAAGTGGTAGTAACGACCCCATGGCATACATGCTTACCGTGGTGCTGATACAACTGGTAGGCAGCTCCGGCATGGGCATCGGCTCCATTCTTGGCTCCTTTGCCATCCAGTTCATTGTAGGTGCCGCTGCCGGATACGTATTGGGAAAGCTGGCAATACAGATGCTGAACCGGCTGGACATAGACAATCAGGCCCTTTATCCCATATTGTTGCTATCGTTTGTGTTCTTTACTTTCTCCATCACCGACCTGTTGAAAGGTAACGGATATTTGGCCGTCTACATCGCAGGTATCATGGTTGGCAACAACAAGATTATGCACCGGAAGGACATTTATAAATTCATGGACGGGCTGACATGGCTTTGTCAAATCATCATGTTCCTATGTTTAGGCCTGCTTGTCAACCCTCACGAGATGCTGCAAGTTGCACCCGTGGCTCTGCTCATCGGTATCTTCATGATTCTGGTAAGCCGCCCGCTGAGTGTCTTTCTCTGTCTGCTGCCCTTCGGAAAACGCATCACGTTCCGCTCGCGTCTGTTTGTTTCTTGGGTCGGACTACGAGGAGCGGTACCCATCATCTTTGCCACCTACCCCGTGGTAGCGCGCGTTCCGGGTGCCGATATCATATTTAACGTGGTCTTCTTTATAACTATCGTGTCGTTGGTAATACAAGGAACCACCATCTCCCGAGTGGCTCGATGGCTTCATCTCTCAATGCCGATGCCCAAAACCGGCAATGATTTCGGGGTGGAACTGCCGGACGAAATAGACTCTGATTTAAGAGACATGACCGTTACCGAAGAGTTCCTGGCCTTTGGAGATACGCTGAAACAGGTAAGTTTGCCAAAAGGAACGCTGGTGATGATAGTGAAACGTGGCAGCGAATTCCTCATCCCCAACGGTAGCCTGAAGCTACATGTGGGCGACAAGTTACTGCTCATCTCGGAAAAAGGTAAGGAGGAAGCGTAAAAGAGTGACGATTTAGCGATTTACGATTGGGGAACACAGAGACACAAAGACGCGGAGGTTAAAGCGGGAAATTGGGAACACAGAGACACGAAGACGCGGAGGTTTTAGGTTAAAATTAAAATCTCTGTGTCTCCGTGTCTCTGTGTTTTACCCCAAAACATCAACTGTTACATTGTACTCATTTAAACACAAACCGCTTTCTTTTTGCATAGAAAACGAGATTTCTCCTAACCGAGGGTTGATTAAGTTTGCACATTCTAGAGCGGTTCTTGCAATGTTTTCGTAGATAAGTTTAAGACTTACCCCCTTCAGGACTGCTTCTGGAGGGGGATAGGTTTAAGACTTCTGAGTGAAAAGTCTTAATGTTGCGGCCGAAAAGTTTAAAACTTCCGCCTCTTTTCATAGGA
>JAGATY010000076.1 GCA_017621035.1 Bacteroides sp.
ATCGCTCTGTTGACAATTTTGCAACTAACCTATTTGCTGGTCTTATCGCATATAACCTCTTGCCTAAGAAGCCATCTATGAACATTGAAATCATTGACAAAAACAGGTGGATTGGATAAGCCTTATACCGAACTCACGTTACCTAAGAGTACTCTTGCCGGTGCTTGCCGTCGGAATGTTACCGGTACTGGTAGCAAGTGACTCAAGGGCTGCCTGGCTGGCTACGGGGGTGGGAGTCTCTGTCTTTCTGCTTCAGCGTTGGAAGATACATCTTGCTTGGAAGATTGTTTCGGTAGGGATGGTTCTGCTACTGGTAGCCTTGCCTCTCTATCGTTACAAGCAGGCCTCGGCAGATGCCCGTCTGTTGATAGGAAAGGTTTGTCTGGAGATGGTGAAAAGAGAACCTTGGTGGGGAGAGGGAGCACAAGCGGTAAAACGAAACTATATGCCCACATTGGCCGACTATCTGAGTGAACAGGGAACACCGGAGGAGAAGATGCAAGCAGACAACAACATCTATGCCTTTAACGAGGGACTGACTGTGCTGTGTGCATATGGTATTGTGGGATTGGTCCTGCTGGGGACAGCCTTATTCCTGCTGGTGAGGGATGAGCCACGCGGGAGTCCGTCGGTGGGAGTGCTGGCAGTCTATGGCACGTTTGCTCTGTTTGCTTATCCGTTCAGCATGTGGTCATTGCTTTCTTACTTTGTAATGTTGCTCTCTTCACAGAACAGCGGGAGGAAATGGAGACCGAGACGTACGGCCAAAACGGTTGGGGTGGCAGGGGTATTCCTGATACTTATAGGTTATGGCATCTATGCCGGTAAGATGCAACGAATCAATCAGGCACTGAATGAGTATTGCTGGGAGCAGAAAGAACGGGTGTATCTGAATACTCACTTTCACTCCTTTGCCAACGAAACGCCTCTGGTAGCCGGCTATGCTAAGGTGTTGTTTATGAACAAACAATCTCAGGAAGCTATCCCTGTGTTGGAACAATTGGTACGCCTCAGACCGACCCTGGAGGTGTACATGGATTTGGGTGTCTGCCATCGGGAGGTGGGTGCGTATGAAGAGGCTCGTCACTGTTTTGAAACGGGCAGTCGCATGCTACCGGCCTTTATCACTCCTCGTTATCAACTGTTTCGTCTCTACCGGTGCATGGGGGATGAGGAGGCGGCAAGTAAGGAGGCAGAGAATCTGCGAACCATGCCGGTGAAGGTGGAGAATGAGAAGGTGAGGAGGATGAGGGGAGGTGATAGGTGATAGTGGATAGTTGATAGGTGATAGTTTATTGGTGAGAGGTGATGGGCGTTAGCGGGTGATTGTGGTGAGTTTCCGCAAGCAGTGGGAATGTTTCTTTGCACAATCCGTTGGTTTGTATGGGGTAATATGCTTATCTTTGCAGCTACTTTGGGGATTTTGGGTAAGTTTAAAATTAAACCAACAATTTGTAAATGAAAGCAATTAACCGTTTGTTTTGCTCGCTGATAATTGCCGGAGCGTGCAGTTTGAATGGATGGGCACAAGAAAATCAATCATACTTCCTGCACACGGTGGAGAAAGGACAGAGTCTTTACTCCATTGCAAGCATGTACAGTCTTCCTATCGACGAGATAGTGAAACTTAATCCGGGGAGCGACCAGAAGATATACGTGGGGCATTCGTTGCGTATTCCGCGTCAGGCAGCTAACGTTCAGCAGGAGACTTATCACACCATTAAAGCCGGAGAAACATTATACCGACTGACTACTATATATAATGTGTCGGCACAGGACATCTGCAATGCCAACCCGGGACTGAGCGCTTCTAACTTCCGCATCGGGCAAGTAATCCGCATTCCGCAAAGCAACAAGCCGGAGGCAGAGCAACAGAAAGCAGCAGCAAGTCAGACAAACATACCGGCTCCTGTACAATCGCGTTGCCAGGAGATGCACAAGGTGAAGCGCAAAGAAACGGTATTCAGTATCAGCCGGCAGTATGGAATCAGCCAAGATGAGTTGATTGCAGCCAATCCGGAACTTAAAAAGGGTGGTAAACTGAAGAAGGGAACACTGCTTTGCATCCCTTACGCCTCGGCAACCAATAAGCAAACAAGCAGCACACAGACTACCCCCACGGACAAACAACTGTTTAACGAAAGCAAGAAGGAGACCGAACGTTACCACACGCTGAAGGCAGCCGTGATACTTCCGTTCGGTGAGGGAGTCTCCAAAAGTGAGTCTGCACGCATGGTTGAGTATTACGAAGGGTTGCTGGTGGCAGTAGACAGCTTGAAGCGAACCGGCACTTCCATTGACCTTTATGCCTACAACTCCGGCCCGGAAAACAGTTCCTTGCAACCCTTGCTTGCCAAACCGGAGCTAAAAGAGATGGACATTGTGTTCGGTCCTCTGTATCAGAGTCATATCAAAACACTGTCTGAATTCTGCCAACAGAATCAAATCAGACTGGTAGTTCCCTTTAAGCAGAATAACACGGTATTCCGTAATCCGTCTGTTTTCCAAATCAATACTCCTCAATCCTACCTATATTCGGAGGTTTACGATCACTTTCTTCGTCAATTCCCCGGAGCCAATGTTGTCTTTATTGAAGCAACCGACGGAGGTGTGAAAGATAAAGCAGAGTTCATCAAAGGGCTGAAAGAAGAGCTTCGGAACCGAGGCTACAGCACCAAAAGTGTGAAAGAAGATGTCACGGCCGAAGTATTGAAAGGCACATTGGACTTGAGCAAGAGCAACATCTTTGTGCCTACATCGGGCAGCAACTTGGCTTTGATAAAGATTCTTCCGCAACTCGTGTTGACCGTAAGAGAGCAACCGGAGGCCAATGTGCATCTGTTTGGCTACCCTGAGTGGCAGACTTACACGAAAGACCATTTGGATGAGTTCTTTGAATTGGACACCTATTTCTACTCCTCGTTCTATACCAACAACCTGTTACCTGCTGCCATTCACTTCACAAACAGCTACCGGAAGTGGTACAACAAGGAGATGGATGAGCGTTATCCTAAGTTCGGCATGCTGGGATTTGACACAGGTTACTACTTCTTGAAAGGACTTTCCCGCTACGGATCGGCTTTTGAGCAGGAGATGGGAAAGATGGATTACATCGTTCCGATACAGACCGGATTCAAGTTCCAACGCGTTAACAACTGGGGCGGATTCATCAATAAGAAGGTCTTCTTTGTACGTTTCACCAAGAATTATGAGCTTATCAAGCTGGATTTCGACTAAAGAGAGAACGATTGCATGAAAACAATCAGCATGAAAATAAAGAGATTCATCCCCTTGGCACTGCTACTTGCAGCCCCCTTTCTCACACTCAACGCACAGGTAGGTGAGGCAAGAAACAACTTTGCCATCGGCATCAACGGTGGTGTAAACCTGAACAGCGTAAGCTTTTCTCCCTCCATCAAGCAGAAAAACCTGATGGGAATGACCGGAGGAGTCACACTCAGATACATCTCGGAGAAGTATTTCAAGATGATTTGTGGCGCACAACTGGAGGTCAATTTCTCACAACACGGGTGGGATGAATACTATCAAGACTACCCGGAGTTGAGCTATACCCGCACCATGAACTATGTGGAGATACCTTTCTTAGCGCATCTGGCCTTCGGTAAAGAGCAACAAGGCTTGCAGTTCTTCATACACGCAGGCCCTCAAATTGGCTTTCTGTTGGGTGATAGTGAGAAGATTGACGGAGATTGGGAGAGTTCTTACCTTACTACAGAACAGCACGGAAAGGCCATCGACAACAAGTTTGACTACGGTATTGCCGCCGGTTTGGGACTTGAGTTTCGCACAAAAGCCGGCAACTTCTTGCTGGAAGGACGTTACTATTATGCACTTTCCGACTTCTACAACAGCACTAAGAAGGACTATTTTGCACGCTCTGCCCACAACGCAATCACTGTCAAGTTCTGTTATTTGTTTGACTTGAAGAAGTAAAAGAGAGTATCCAGAAGAGACCTTTGTGGCACTCAGAAGCACCCAATAAAAAGAAGAAACAGGTCATAAGCACAACACTTATGACCTGTTTCTTCTTTTTTGTCTATAATTACCTTCTATGCTTTAACGCAATCTGTCGGCTGCTTTCACCATGATTTCATCACGATAGATGGCACGGAAAGCCAGATAATTGAGGATGATGCAGATGGCCGGCAGGCAAAGAGCCCAACCAATTTGGAAGTCTGTTCCTACCAATTCGCTCTTAAGGGCAAACAGAAACGCTCCAAATACCACGTAATAACCCAGCAGAAGAATGATATTAAACACCGTCATTCTCACTTGCAGCATACGGTTGCGATACAAGAAAATGGTGCAAAGTGCGATAAGAGCGTTGAGCAACAAGATACCAAACATACCCCAGGTTGAAACGGAACTACCATCGGCAAGCGTTATTCCCAGCGGTTTGAAGGTATGAATTGTCACACCATCGGCAGCAATGAACTGTCCGACCGGCATACATAACGCCATTACCAACAGAACAGTCACTATGAATAAATAAACGGATTGAATGCGTTGTATCATAGCAATTACTGTAATTTTTCTTTCTCCTTAGCAGGATTGCGGTAATAAACCTTGCCTTCGATGTATTCTTGAGTAGCCATCAACGTAGGCTTCGGCAACTTTTCATAGTAACGAGAGATCTCAATCTGCTCACGATTCTCGAATACTTCTTCAAGATTATCATTGTAAGAGGCGAACTCTGCCAGCTTCTTCGACAAATCACTCTTTATCTCTGCACTGATTTGGTTGGCACGTTTGCCAATAATAGCTACACTTTCATATACATTGCCGGTGTCCTCACACAGCTCCATCATGTCACGTGTTACTGTACTTGTAGGGGCATTTGTCTTTCTGTAATCCATAATGAATCTTAGTAATTTTAAGTCTTTATCTTATTTATATTATTTTAGTCTCGCAGGCTCAACTACTCAGTTGCTAAAGAAGTTATCGCTTTTCCGGTAGCTAAGTAGTTAAGGGTTTAGTCTTTCAGCACCTTTTGGCAGGCTTCAAAGATGTTTTCCACCTCTTTCAGGTTCTTGGTTTCCGGGAACTCGTTCTTAAAGGCATAGTATTCATCCACTGCCTCGCGGTAACGTTCCAACTTCTTTTCCTCAACGCTATACACGGCCAGTTCGTATTTAGCCTTCAAGATGAGCAGAGAAAGTTCCTCACGAAGATTGGTGTAAGGATAGTCTTTCAGCGCATTTTGGGCAGTCACCACACAGGATTGATAGTTGTTACCTCGGTAGTTACCCATGTTATAATAGAGTTTTGCCGACAAGTACTCCTTATAAACGAGCTTGTCTTGCATCTCAAAAATCATCTTTTGAGCCTCTTCTTTGCGGGTCGATTGTGGGAAATATTCCAAGAAGAGTTGTAACTCCTGAATGGCGCTATAGGTTCCAGACTGATCCAAGCGTGCTTCCGGAGTGTCCAAATAGAGTGCCTTTCCGGCATTGAAACGAGCCAATTCCGTGTACAAGCCACGAGGATACACATTATAATATTGTATAAACGTTTGTGCAGCTGTCTGATAATCCTTCTCGTTGTAATAACACATGCCCAGCATATACAAAGACTCTTCGGCCTTATCGGTGCCTTTCAGCAGGGTGATTAACTCATTCAAGAGGGTTGCTGCACGTCCGTAGCTACCTTTTGCAAAGTATGTTTTGGCTGCTTCGTACTTATATTCATAATCGGTGCTCTTCAGCAACTTGCTATATTGTCCGCACGAAGAGAGCAAAAAGGCGGAAACGAACAGGGATGCAATTAGATTTTTCTTCATTCTTATTTCACAAATAATGCGCAAAGATAGAGCTTCAAGGCGAATTAAGCAACCATACTTGCCTTAATTTTTCAAAAACCCGACGAATGCCGCCTTTTAACTTGCGAATCTCGAAGATTTTACCGAATATTGCCGCCTATTTGATATGGGGTATGAATAAATTTGAACTAACTTCTGCTTACTCGCCGACGGGTGACCAGCCCGAAGCCATCAAGCAACTCACCGATGGCATTCTTCAGGGGCTTCCCGCACAAACGTTGCTGGGGGTTACCGGTTCGGGAAAGACGTTTACTATCGCCAATGTCATTGCCAACGTCAACAAGCCCACCCTTGTTCTCAGCCACAACAAGACGTTGGCAGCGCAACTTTACAGCGAGTTCAAGGGTTTTTTCCCCAACAATGCCGTAGAGTACTACGTCTCTTATTACGACTATTACCAGCCCGAGGCCTATATTCCGGCCTCTGATACTTATATCGAAAAGGATCTTGCCATCAACGACGAGATAGACAAGTTACGACTGGCCTCCACCTCTTCCCTACTCTCGGGACGCAAAGATGTCATTGTTGTCTCCTCCGTCTCTTGTATTTACGGCATGGGAAATCCGTCCGACTTCTACAATAATGTGATTGAAGTGCAGGCCGGCAAGCCGTTCAGTCGCAATGTATTCCTGCGCAACCTGGTCGATAGTTTGTATGTTCGCAACGACTTGGATTTAAACCGAGGCAACTTCCGTGTAAAGGGAGACACCGTAGATATCTATCTGGCCTATCGCGACAACCTGTTAAGAATCATCTTTTGGGGTGACGAAGTGGACAGCATTGAGGAGGTCGACCCCGTCAGTGGTGTAACCGTAGGCCGTTTCGACGATTACAAAATCTATCCGGCAAACCTCTTTATGACCACCAAAGAGAGTGCAATGAGGGCCATTCATGCCATTGAAGAGGATCTTCGCAAGCGCGTTCAGTGGTTCGAAGACGAAGGGAAACCCTTTGAAGCTAAGAGACTTCAGGAGCGGGTGACCTACGATGTGGAGATGTTACGCGAACTGGGACACTGCTCAGGTATAGAGAATTACTCGCGTTACTTCGACGGACGCAGCGAGGGAAGCCGTCCTTACTGCCTCCTCGATTTCTTTCCGGAGGACTTCTTGTTGGTCATCGACGAGAGCCACGTCAGCATCCCGCAGATTCGAGCCATGTATGGAGGCGACCGTTCGCGTAAGGTAAACCTGGTGGATTACGGTTTCCGCCTGCCTGCCGCACTGGATAATCGACCGCTGAAGTTCGACGAATTTGAGGCCATGACCCCACAGGTCATCTACGTCAGTGCCACACCGGCCGACTATGAGTTGGTAAAATCCGAGGGCATTGTCGTTGAGCAAGTCATCCGACCTACCGGACTCTTGGATCCGATTATCGAAGTTCGTCCCTCCCACAATCAAATAGACGACCTCATGGAAGAGATAGAAGTACGCATCCGGCGTGACGAACGTGTGCTGGTAACCACACTCACCAAACGCATGGCTGAGGAACTTACGGACTATTTGTTAAACTGTGGCGTGCGCTGCAACTATATCCACAGCGATGTAGAAACGATGGAGCGCGTGCAAATTATGAGTGATTTGCGTGACGGCACCTATGATGTACTGGTCGGAGTCAATTTGTTGCGTGAGGGATTAGACCTTCCCGAGGTCTCTTTGGTTGCAATCTTGGATGCGGATAAAGAGGGATTCCTACGCTCTCATCGGTCACTTACCCAGACCGCCGGTAGAGCTGCACGTAACGTTAATGGTATGGTCATCATGTATGCAGACCGTGTAACCGATAGCATGCAACGGACAATCGATGAGACTAACCGCAGGAGAGAGAAGCAATTGAAGTATAATGCCGACCACGGCATCACACCGCAACAGATTCAAAAAGGTAAGGCCGTCAACGTCTTTGCCAATGCCGAGGCTGCTTCCTCCGCATCCAAGCAGTCACCGTTCACTACCCAGCCGGCCTCTCCTCGCCCTTATGCCGAGCCTGAGGTTGCAGCGGTAACGGCTGCCGACCCCATCGTCTCCTACATGAGTCACGACCAACTAAAGAAGAGCATCGAACGTACCCGCAAACTGATGCAAGAGGCAGCCAAGCGTTTGGACTTTATTCAGGCTGCCCAGTATCGGGATGAAGTCCTCCGACTGGAGGAGTTGCTGGCCGAAAAGGCGTAAGGAGGGATGGACGATTTAGTAATTTACGATTTACTATTTACGGATTTACTATTTACGATTGGGGAACACAGAGACACGAAGACGCAGAGGTTTTAGGTTAAAATTAAAAACTCTGTGCCTCCGTGTCTCTGTGTTTTACCCCTTTACTTCAATTATCACATTACTTATGTTTTAGTACAAATCACTTTCTTTTTGCATCCAAAATCAAATTTCTCCTAACCGAAGATTGATTAAGTTTGCACATTCTAGAGCGGTTCTTGCAATATTTTCGTAGATAAGTTTAAGACTTACCCCCTTCAGGACTGCTTCTGGAGGGGGATAGGTTTAAGACTTCTGAGTGAAAAGTCTTAATGTTGCGGCCGAAAAGTTTAAAACTTCCGCCTCTTTTCATAGGATGAAGAGGGTG
>JAGATY010000077.1 GCA_017621035.1 Bacteroides sp.
GGACTAATAATGTCAAAGTAACGCTGTTTGAGTCCACTAACGGACATTTTGGGAACGGCAGACTCAAAATCGCGGCATGACCATAGAAAGGAAGAACGATGAAATAAAAAGAGGGCGCGCCGATTTTTGACACGCCCTCATCGTGCAGCAATGAGTTAGATGAAGCATTGCAGCCCGCCCATAATGGCACGTTGCAATTCGTTGTCAGTGACTTCCCCGCCTTCGGAGAAGACCCGGAGACCCGTGCCATCGGCACACAAGATGCCGGCAAGGCCGCTTGGGAGAAGGACGATGAAATCATCGTCGAACTCAACTCATCGAAGTATGGTACACAGTTCGCCACACTCATCTACGACAGCTCCCAGTGGAACTTGAACGGCAGCCTCTTGTACCTTGAAAACGAGACGCCCGTCGTCTACGCCTACTATGCACCGTGCTACGAGGTGACAGGCAACACGATGAACTTGAGAACAGGTATGCTGGATGGAATGACAGAATATCTTGAGGCATTTGATTGTCAAGTAGAAAACAACACAATCAGCATCAGCTTCGAAGATGTGACCCGTGATTACAGCCGCCTGCGCATCGTAGGATTGGCAAATCAGACGTTGACCGTTACCACTACCGACTTCACTCCCGCAGCAGCAACCTCAGAAGCGACGGAGGCATACACCCTAACCGCCGACAGCTTAGGCAACACCTACCTCTATGGCACCTTTGCCAAAGACGCGACCGTAACTGTAAAGCAGGGAACAGCCACTCTTGCCGGCTTCACTTTCTCCGAAGACAAAGGCTTTGCCAACGGTACAGAGCACAATAAGAGCTACGCGCTGGATGCAAGAGTCGCGCAAGTTACCGAGGAGTACATCGATGCCTTGGTGGAGACACTCAAGGCCAATGCGGATAACGATACTTCCACGGTTATAACAGGTAATGCTATGATAACTGTGGACGGGGAGAACAAGACCGCCATTGGCGAAGCCATTTCTCGCTTGTCGGACGATGAGGATTATTACGGCAAGATTGATTTGATTCTTCAGGACGCTACGGAAATCATTGACCAAGAATTTGCTTATGCATACGCCCTTAACAGCATCACCCTTCCCAAAGTCACGAAGTTAGGAAGTGAGGCTTTTGCATGGTGCGAATATCTGACGAAAATTACATTTGAGTCTGTTGTTACAGCAGGTATCGAGAATGGTTCTGACGTATTTCGGGACGTTGGATACGCTTATGATGGTAGTTCAACTACCAGCTGTGACCTTTTCCTCAATTGCGAACAGGAAAATGCCGAATTAGAGTACCAGCCGTACATAGACGTCGACGATACTTATTGGTGGTGGGAAACTGAGTGGAAGAGCTTCACGCTGACCCACTCCGGCGATAACATGTACTGCAACGTATGTCTTGGATATTAGAAACCCTCGCCAACCCCACTCAACGGGTGCAAGACACCGTCCCAACTCGGGAAAGCCTCCGCAACCGTTGAGTGACACTGTCCCGACCCCGGGAAAGTGCTTTGCAACCGTTGAGTAACGCCGTCCCAGCCTCGGGAAAGTGCTTTGCAACCGTTGAGTGGCACTGTCCCGCCCCGGGAAAGCCTCTGCAACCGCTGAGTGGCGTTGTCCCGCCCCCGGGACAGTGTCTTGCAACCGATGAGAACCATCAGAACCCATTTTTTATGAACACAGAGACACAAAAACACAGAGAATCGTTCGTAGTTGACAGTTGATAATTAACCCTCCGTGTCTCCGTGTCTCTGTGTTCCAAATCAAAATCATTATTATAAACCATTTAATACATTTGAAAGATGAAGCAGATAGAAAACTTCAAGATTGGAAACCTCCGCACCGAGGAGGACTTCGGCTTCCAGAAACGAGTGGAAACCGCCGCCCTGGCCATGCTCGACCAGGAGAGTGACAAGGCCATGGTGGACGCCTACGTGGCCGCCCTGGCACAGTTTGACGCCGCCCTGAAGCAGAGCCAGAAGAACAGTCAGACCGAGGCCGTGACCGAAGCCGACGCCGCCTTCGACGCCCTCTACACCAACGCCTACGCCCTGGCCCGCATCCTGCCCGCCCATCCCACTGCCGAGGCCGCCGAGGCCGGAAAGGTCATCCTCGCCATGTTCGACAAGTACGGCTCCATCACCCGCCTGGGCTACAACGAGGAGTACGGCGCCGCCCACAACCTGCTGCAAGACCTGGCCACCCTCACCGCCGACCAGCTCACCGCCACCGCCTTCACCCCCTGGCTGGAAGCGCTGAACCTGGCCTGCGCCCGCTTCCAGATAGCCCGCGAGAGCAAGGCCACCGAAGACGCCGCCCGCGTCACCGGCCTGGTGAAGGACGCCCGCACCGCCGCCGACACGGCCTACAAGACCCTCGTGCAGAAAGTCAACGCCCTCTGCGTCGTCATGGGCGAGGAGCACTACGCCGCCTTCATCGACCAGGTGAACGTCTATGTGGCCGACGCGCAAGCCACGCTGAAGTCCCGCGCCACGCGCTCGGCGAACAAGAGTACGGAGGAGGGAGAAGAGAGTACAGAAAACGGAGAACAGAGTACAGATACAGATACAGATACGTCGAATGAGTATCCGATAGAGTAAAGAGGACAGAGAACAGAGAACAGAGGATGGCACGCGGATGACGCGGATTGGGGCGGATGACCGCAGATTTTTCTTTTATTCTTAATCAAAACGAGACCTGTGTCAAAATTCCCTCCTCCGTGTCATTTTTCGCTTCGCTCAACAACTCGTCTGAGGAACGAAGTGACGAAGAATGACACGACATTCTGATAGTCGTTTCCCTTTTTGATACAATCCCTAAAAAAAATCTGCGGTCATCCGCCCCAATCCGCGTGCCATCCTCTGTGTCTCCGTGTCTCTGTGTTCGATAGTACCAATCCCCTCTTGCACAAATCTCAATCTTATGCTACCTTTGCGGCACTAACCCTAAAAAGTATATCGAGTATGAAAGGAAAGAAGATTATGACGGTGCTGGCATGGGCACTCTGCTTAGCGGCAGGCGTGCAGGCTCAGCAGACAGAGGTGATTGCCCACCGGGGCTACTGGAAAACGGAAGGGTCGGCACAGAACTCGCTGACGGCACTGGTAAAGGCGGACGGAATAGGCTGCTACGGCTCGGAGTTTGATGTGTGGCTGACAGCTGACGACCGGTTGGTGGTGAATCATGACACCAAGTTCAAAGGCGTGACGCCCGAGGAGGCCACGGAGCGCGTTTGCACCTCGGTGGTGCTGGACAACGGCGAACAGCTGCCCACGCTGAAACAGTATCTGCAGATAGGCAAGGCACTGAAGACGAAGCTGGTGCTGGAGTTCAAGGTGAGCAAGCTGTCGGAAGAGCGGCAGACGCTGGGCGTGGAGAAAATCGTGGCTCTGGTGAAGGAGATGGGGCTGGAGGAGCGCACGGAGTACATCGCCTTCTCGCTACACGCCACGAAGGAGTTCATCCGCCTGGCACCGAAAGGAACACCCGTCTACTACCTGAACGGTGACCTCAGTCCGCAAGCGCTGAAAGAGATAGGGGCGGCAGGACCGGACTATCACCACTCCGTCTTCAAGAAGAATCCCACCTGGATAAAGCAGTGCCACGACCTGGGCATGAAGGTGAACGCCTGGACGGTGAACGATGCGGAGACAATGCAATGGCTCATCCGCGAACAGGCAGACTTCATCACCACCAACGAGCCGGAACTGCTGCAGCAGGTTATCAGCGAAGAGAAGAAGAAGTAATAACTATCAGATTGTTTAACCTAAAAGAAAGAATGAAAATGAACAGATTGAAAATGAACATGGCGGCAGTTGCTTTGGCCCTCATTATGCCACTGGCGGTCGCTGCACAGGAGAAAGTAGAAGCCTCGGTAGGCGCAGACGTGGTAAGCAGCTACCTCTGGCGCGGTCAGGACCTGGGCGGTGTAAGCATTCAGCCGGAAGTGAGCGTGTCGTACAAGGGACTGTCACTCACAGCGTGGGGTTCGGTAGGCATCGAGAGCAGCGACACGAAGGAGATAGACCTGACGCTGGGCTACGAAACCGGTGGATTCAGCATCTCCATCACCGACTATTGGACAAACGAGAATCCCAAGTACTTTCACTACGGTGCCCGCAGCACGAGCCACGTGTTTGAAGCACAGGTGGGATACGACTTCGGCCCCGTGGCCGTGAACTGGTTCACCAACTTTGCCGGTGCCGATGGCGTGAACAAGGACGACAAGCGAGCCTACTCATCATACATCAGTCTGGCTGCCCCCTTCACCTTGGGCGGACTGGAGTGGACGGCCGAAGTGGGTGCCACACCTTGGGCAACGGACTACTACGAGGCGAGCGGCTTCTCGGTAATCGACATCAGTCTGGAAGTTTCCAAGGAAATCAAGATAACCGACTCCTTCAGCCTGCCACTGTTTGCCAAGCTGGCTTGCAATCCCCGCACTGAGGCCACTCACTTTGCCGTGGGACTGAGCTTCTGAAGCAGAACAGGATTCGGACACAGAGACACGGAGACGCAGAGGTTTTATTTCAAGTATTTGATTCTCTGAAATAAATCGACGCTGCGTCTCCGTGTCTCTGTGTCTATACATCCTCTCCCCGCCCTCACCTAAAAACATTTTGCCACATTTTCCAGCAAATACTTTTGCAAATAGAAACTTGTTCGTATCTTTGCCGAGCAAAAAGACAATTAAACAAGTAACCATAAATCACAAATCATTATGTGTGGCATTGTAGCTATCTTTCAGATTAAGCAGCAGACGCAAGAGCTGCGCACCAAAGCATTGAAAATGTCTCAGAAACTTCGTCACCGCGGACCGGACTGGAGCGGCATCTATGTAGGAGGCAGCGCCATATTGGCACACGAACGCCTCTCCATCGTAGACCCTCAGAGCGGCGGACAACCCCTCTACTCGCCCGACAAGAAACAAGTGCTCGCCGTGAACGGAGAAATCTACAACCATCGTGACATCCGCGCCCGGTACAACGGAAAGTACAACTTCCAGACGGGAAGCGACTGCGAAGTCATCCTCGCCCTCTACCGCGACAAGGGCATCGACTTCTTAGAGGAACTGAACGGCATCTTTGCTTTCGCCCTCTACGATACGGAGACGGACGACTTCCTCATCGCCCGCGACCCTATCGGCGTGATACCTCTCTATATAGGCTTCGACGCCGACGGAAAGGTGTATTGCGCCAGCGAACTGAAGGCATTGGAAGGCTTCTGCGACCGCTACGAACCGTTCCTGCCCGGCCATTACTATCGGGGCAGCGAGGGACGAATGGTGAGGTGGTACAAACGAGACTGGATGGAGGCTCCCAAGACTTCTGCCGAAGAGAAGCAATCGCTAACCGCTCTTTCCGGAACAATCAAGGAGAGCTTGGAGGCAGCCGTGAAGCGGCAGTTGATGAGCGATGTGCCATACGGCGTGCTGCTTTCGGGCGGACTGGACTCTTCGGTCATCTCTGCCATTGCCAAGAAGTATGCCGCCAAGCGTGTGGAGACCGACGGACAAAAGGAAGCCTGGTGGCCGCAACTCCATTCGTTTGCCGTGGGATTGAAGGGCGCACCGGACTTGGCCAAGGCTCGCGAGGTGGCCGACTACATCGGCACCGTGCATCACGAAATCAACTACACCATTCAGGAGGGGCTGGATGCCATTCGCGACGTCATCTACTACATCGAGACTTACGATGTGACCACCGTCCGCGCCTCCACACCCATGTATCTGCTGGCGCGTGTCATCAAGAGCATGGGCATCAAAATGGTGCTGAGTGGCGAAGGAGCGGACGAAGTGTTCGGCGGCTATCTCTACTTCCACAAGGCGCCCGATGCAAAGGCTTTCCACGAGGAGACCGTCCGCAAATTGGGCAAGCTCTACCTATATGATTGTCTGCGTGCCAACAAATCGCTCTCCGCATGGGGTGTCGAGGGTCGCGTACCTTTCCTCGACAAGGAATTTCTGGACATCGCCATGCGCCTCGACCCTGCCGTCAAGATGTGTCCGGGACAGGTCATCGAGAAGAAGATTGTGCGCGAAGCCTTTGCCGACATGCTTCCCGAGAGCGTGGCTTGGCGACAGAAGGAACAGTTCAGCGACGGTGTAGGTTATTCATGGATTGACACACTGAAAGCCGTCACCGCCGAAGCTGTGAGCGACGAACAAATGGCACGTGCTGCCGAACGCTTCCCCATCAACACCCCGATGAACAAGGAGGAATACTACTATCGCACCATCTTCGAGGAGCATTTCCCCAGCGAAAGTGCCGCTCGAAGCGTACCCCACGAGGCCAGCATCGCCTGCTCCACCGCCATCGCCCTGGAATGGGACAAAGCCTGGAAGGGACAGAACGAACCGAGCGGACGTGCGGTGAAAGGGGTGCACGAAGAAGCGTACTAAGCAACCCATCAAACCACAAGAGTTATCATAATAGGCTTATGTCAAAGTTAAGATTCCGAGTAGTCGAAGCGGCTTTCAAGAAGAAGCCGGTCGACGTAGCAGTTCCTACCGAACGACCCTCCGAGTATTTTGCCAAGTATGTGTTCAACAAGGAAAAGATGTTCCGCTATCTGCCCAGCAAGGTGTATGCCCAGCTGATTGACGTCATAGACAACGGAGCCACCCTGGACCGCAGCATTGCCGACGAGGTAGCGGCCGGCATGAAGAAGTGGGCCATAGAAATGGGTGCCACGCACTACACGCACTGGTTCCACCCGCTGACCGAAGGCACGGCCGAGAAGCACGATGCCTTTGTGGAGCACGACGGCAAGGGCGGCATGATGGAAGAATTTACCGGCAAGTTGCTCGTCCAGCAGGAGCCGGATGCCAGCAGTTTTCCCAACGGCGGTATTCGTAACACCTTCGAGGCACGCGGATACTCGGCATGGGATCCCTCCTCGCCCGCATTCATCGTGGACGACACGCTCTGCATCCCCACCATCTTCATTGCCTACACCGGCGAGTCGCTCGACTACAAGGCACCGTTGCTGAAAGCCCTCCGTGCCGTGGACAAGGCTGCCGTGGAGGTGTGCCACTACTTCAACCCCGACGTCAAGAAGGTGTATGCCTACCTGGGCTGGGAGCAGGAGTACTTCCTGGTGGACGAAGGGCTGTATGCCGCCCGCCCCGACCTGCTGATGACGGGCCGCACGCTGACCGGTCACGACAGTGCCAAGAACCAACAGCTGGAGGACCACTACTTCGGTGCCATTCCGCCCCGCGTGGCTGCCTTCATGAAGGACTTGGAGATGGAAGCCTTGAAGCTGGGCATCCCCGTCAAGACCCGCCACAACGAGGTAGCGCCCAACCAGTTCGAGCTGGCACCCATCTTCGAGGAGTGCAACCTGGCCGTAGACCACAACATGCTCATCATGTCGCTGATGAAGAACATCGCCCGTCGTCACGGATTCCGTGTACTGCTGCACGAGAAACCCTTCAAGGGCGTGAACGGAAGTGGTAAGCACAACAACTGGAGTCTGGGCACCGACACCGGCCTGCTGCTCCACGCACCGGGTAAGACACCGGAAGAGAACCTGCGCTTCATCACCTTCGTCGTAAACACCCTGATGGCCGTCTACCGTCACAACGGATTGCTGAAGGCCTCCATCTCCAGCGCTACCAACGCCCACCGACTGGGAGCCAACGAGGCACCTCCCGCCATCATCTCCAGCTTCCTGGGCAAGCAACTCTCGCAGGTACTGGAACACATCGAGACGAGCGACAAGGAGGAGCTGGTGACACTGAGCGGCAAGCAGGAACTGAAGCCGGACATTCCGCAGATTCCCGAACTGCTCATCGACAACACCGACCGCAACCGCACCTCACCCTTCGCCTTCACCGGCAACCGATTCGAGTTTCGTGCCGTAGGCTCGGAGGCCAACTGTGCCAGCGCCATGATTGCTCTGAACACAGCCCTGGCCGAGCAGTTGACCGACTTCAAACAGGAGGTAGATGCCCTCATCGGTCAAGGCGAACCGAAGCTGACGGCCATCCTCGACGTGGTTCGGCGCTACATCAAGACCTGCAAACCCATCCACTTCGACGGCAACGGATACAGCGAGGAGTGGAAAGCCGAAGCCGCCCGTCGCGGACTGGATTGCGAGACCAGCGTACCCCTCATCTTCGACAACTATCTGAAGCCCGAAAGCATCCGCATGTTCGAATCCGTAGGCGTCATGAACCGGAAAGAGCTGGAAGCACGCAACGAAGTAAAGTGGGAGATGTACACCAAGAAGATTCAGATAGAAGCCCGCGTGCTGGGCGACCTGGCCATGAACCACATCATCCCCGTGGCCACCCGTTACCAGACCGACCTCATCAACAACGTCTACAAACTGAAGAAACTCTTCCCTGCCGACAAGGCCGAACGCCTCTCGGCCAAGAATCTGGAGCTGATTGAGGAGATAGCCAACCGTACCGCCTTCATCAAAGAGCACGTCGATGCCCTGACAGAAGCCCGCAAGGTGGCCAACCGCATGGAAAGCGCACGCCTGAAAGCCATCGCCTACCACGACACCATCGTTCCCGCCATGGAAGAGATACGCTACCACATCGACAAGCTGGAAATGACTGTCGACAACCAGATGTGGACGCTGCCCAAATACAGGGAGCTGCTGTTCATCAGATAACACCCCTCCCCGAGAAATATTTCTTTTGTTGGTTGTTTTAAGTTTGCAAGGAGGCAAATCGTCGTGAGATGAGTTGCCTCCTATTCTTTTACCCCGACGCCGAAAACTATTTGCAGAATATTCCGTAGCTTTGCCCCCTCAAACTAAAAAGCCATCCCTATGACAACAACAGAACCAAGCAAGAGACCCAAACTCATCATCCTTGACTTCGACGGAACCCTGGGCGACACCCAAAGCATCATCGTACGCACCATGCACCAGACCCTGCAGGAGCTGAATCTGCCCGACTGCACCGACCAGCAGTGCGCCTCCACCATCGGACTGCCCCTGAAACAGTGCTTCACTACCCTGATGCCCATGACCGACGAGATGGGCGACCGCTGTGCCGAGGTCTACACCCGCATCTTCTTCCAAAACAACCGCCCCGGTGCCGTGCCACCCTTCCCCCACGTCATCGAAACCCTCGAGGAACTCCACCGACAAGGCCACACCCTCACCATCGCCAGCAGCCGAGGCCGCGATACCCTGCTCGACTTCGTAAAGTCAATGGGATTAAGTGAAATCATCACCTACATCCTCAGTGCCAACGACACCACCCTGGCCAAACCCCACCCCGAACCCGTACTGAAAACATTGGAACACTTCTCCTGCCCTCCGGAAGATTGCTTGGTTGTGGGCGACATGACCTACGACATCCTGATGGGCCGCCGTGCCGGTGCCAAAACCTGTGGCGTGACCTACGGCAACGGCACCCCCGCCGACCTCATCCAAGCCGGTGCCGACTTCCTGATAGATGACTTTGGGCAGCTGCCGGGGATTCTGGAGTAAGTGCACTACCTGAATTCGTCGAGTTACCCCATTCACCACCCCCAAATAGAGGGAGCCATCCGCCTGCCGCCCGTTCCCCCCACCACAGCAGCAAGTACGGCGGGCTCCCCCCCTGCTTTCCCCCCTTCCTTCCCCTCCGAAAGGTCAACCCACCCCCTCCGCAGACCCAAACAACCCACCAAATGGGTCAACCTACCCCCTACGTAGACCCAAAAACTATCCCCGGACCATCCTCCACCCCCGGACCCTCCCCCAACCCCTCCACAAGGGAGGGGAGGAGGATGCGCGGTGGGTGGGAAAAGTATCTGAAGGGAGGGGCGGGAGTATCTGAAGGGGGAAAGCGGAGTAGCTGAAGGGGGAAGCGGGAGTATCTCAAGGAGGGATGGGAGTATCAGAAGGGGGAAGCGGAGTATCTGAAGGAGGAGGCGGAGTATCTGAAGGGGGGGAAGTGGGAGTAGCTCAAGGGGAAAGTAGGAGTATCTCAAGTCCCCCTCAACGAGGGGGTGGCGCAACGCGACGGGGGAGGTTAAACCAAGTTGAAAGATAAAAGATGAAAGTTGACAGTTATAGGGGTACAGTTATATAATTGGTAACAGAACTGGGCAAGTGGTGTAACTCAGCTCCCCTCCTTCTGGAAGGAGGGGTGGCACAAGGTGACGGGGTGGTAGGTAGAGTTGGTTTACTTTGTGTTTCCACCTACCACCTCCCCCTGCGGGTACTCCTCCTTCCAGAAGGAGGAGAGCCGAGTTACACCACTTGCCCAGTTCTGTATCATTACCTTCCACACCTTATATACCAACTGTCAACTGTCAACTATCAACCGTATCCACCGCGCAGCCACTCCCCTCCCTTGGGAGGGGCCGGGGGAGGGTCCAGGAGCCGGGGGAGGGTCCGACTCTTCTACCACATCCATGGTACACAATATGCCCCACCTGCGGGATTGTGAGGGTGGCGGGGGCGGCGTACCTTTGCAGCATCAAAATCAACTAAAACAAAAGCATATGAAACGAATGACAAACGGGCGAATGTACTGCTGCTGCAGACGTCGCGAACCATTAACTACTAATCACATCTATCTAAACAGGGTATATAAGTATGAAACGATTCAACAAAGCTATAACAACATGGGCACTCAGCCTGATAATTACCTCGGCTGCTTGGGCTGAGGAGGTCTCCCCGACGGATATTCGCATCAAGGGGAGGGTAACTGATAAGCAGGGAGAAGCCATCATTGGCGGAACCATCCAAGTAGAGAACAGTTCAATAGGTACAACATCTGATATCGACGGCCGGTTTGTGCTGGAGAATGTTCCCGCCGACAAACGCATCCAAATCAAGATTTCTTATCTGGGTTATAAGACCGTCGTCAGGGAGGTGAGTGCCGGTGAGGACTTCGACCTGCGTAACATTGTGCTGGAAGAAGATGCGCTGGGTCTGGACGAAGTGGTGGTAGTGGGCTACGGCACGCAACGTCGCACACAGCTGACCGGCTCGGTGACGAAGGTTCACGGAGAGCTGTTCGACAAGGGCACGGCTCCCACGCTGGATGCCTCACTCAGCGGAGCCGTCGCGGGACTGACCGTAACAGCCTCGTCGGGTCAGCCGGGAGCAGCCTCCAGCCTGCGCATCCGAGGGGGCAACTCGGTGAATGCCAGCAACGAGCCGCTCTACGTCATCGACGGGTTCATCTACTACAAGGATGCCAGTGCCACACAGACCGGACTGGGTGCCATCGAGAGCAGTCTGAACCCCCTCTCTACCATCAATCCGCTCGACATTGAGAGCATCGAGGTGCTGAAGGACATCTCAGCCACCGCCATCTACGGCTCGCGCGGTGCCAACGGCGTCATTCTGGTGACCACCAAGAAAGGTCGCCAAGGTAAAGCCACCGTGAGTTATCGCTACTCGGCCGGCTTCGACCAGGTGAGCAAGCAGCTCGACCTGATGACAGCTTCGGAGTGGGCCGGTTTCCAGAAGAAATACTACAGCTACAACAAGGGAGGATTCAGCGAGGCAGAAATCGCCACCCTGGGCGAAGGTACCGACTGGCAAGAGGCCATGCTTCGGAACGCCTTCCGGCAGAGCCACGAGGTGTCGGTCAGTGGTGGTACAGAGACGGCACGGTACGCCTTCTCGGCAAGCTACAGCAATCAGGACGGCATTGTGCTGAACTCCGGCTTCAAGCGCTACAACTTCCACCTCAATGCAGACTGGAACCTGAGCAAGCAACTCTCCTTCGGCATCTCGGCTACCTACGGCAAGAGCACACAGCATGGTCTGACCACCACGGAGGAGGTAGCCTACAACTCATCTCCCTACTCGGCCGGCATCACCAACAGTTTTGTCTACGGACTGCTGACACCACGGGTGGTTCCCGTCTACCTGGAAGATGGCTCATTCAACTACTCCAACCCCTACGAGTATGCCTACTTCGCCATCGGTGACAAGTCTGCCAATGCCGTGAGCGACCTGGTGAACTCCGTGGCCGAAAGCATCAACAGCTATCTGCTCTCCAACATCTGGGCGCAGTACAAGCTGGGAGACTTCACCGCCAAAGTTACCGTGGGACTGAACAAGGAGCAGATTACACAGAACTACTTCTCGCCCTCGTACACCTCGCTCGGCCTCTCCAACGAAGGCATGGGCGGCATCGGCAACAAGGCCAACGAAATCTGGCAGCAGGAATACACACTGAGCTGGGCCAAGCAGCTGAACGATGCCAACTACGTGGATGCGCTGGTGGGGTACACCTATCAGAACAGCAGCTCAAACTACAACTCCGTGCTGGTGACACACTTCACCAACGAGGAACTGAAACACAACAATCTGGCCGACGGTTCGGACATCTACCCTCCCCGCTCGGGCGAGACGAAGGCCAGGCTGAACTCCCTCATTGCCCGCGTAAACTACACGTTGCTCAATCGCTACAACCTGACGGCAACCTTCCGTGCCGACAACTCCTCCCGCTTTGCCAAGAGCCATCGCTGGGGATATTTCCCCTCACTCGGCCTGTCGTGGAACGTCAACGAAGAAGCCTTCCTCGCCTCTTCACCCGTGGTATCGGCACTGAAGTTAAGAGCATCGGCCGGCGTGGTGGGTAATCAGGAGATTGGTGACTATGAATACTCGCTGAACTACACGGCCGGACAGTATGACGGTTCATCCAGCTACAGCAAGGCCAATGCCGCCAACGACAATCTGAAGTGGGAAACCACCACCTCCTACAACATCGGTGCAGACCTGGGACTGTGGAACAACCGCGTGAACGTGGTGGCCGACCTCTACTACAAGAAGACGAGCGACCTGCTGCTGGAAGTGCCCGTAGGTTTTGCCTCCGGCGTCAGCACCCAGCTGCAAAACGTAGGCAATGTGGTGAACAAAGGAGTCGAACTGAGCATCAGCGCCACTCTGCTGAAGCGGAAAGCCCTACAATGGAGTGCCTCGGCCAACATCGCCCACAACAGCAACCGCATCACCAACATGGGCAGTTCAGACAACATCATCATGGGCACAAGCAATGAGACCATTCTTCGCCGCGGCGAATCGCTGGGCAGCTTCTACGGCTTGCGCTTCGAGGGCGTGGTGCAGCAGGAGGACAACATCGCCCAACTGCCCACCGTGAACGGTAACAATGCCAAGCCGGGTGATGCCCGCTTTGCCGATACCGACAAGAATGGACGCATCGACGGTAATGACCGCGTCATTCTGGGTAGCATCCAGCCTGACTTCACCTACGGCTTCTCCACCCAACTCAACTGGAAGCAACTGGACATAGCCATTTCATTTGCCGGCAGTGTAGGCAACGACCTGTTCAACTCGCTGGGCAGACGTCTGGAGCAAACCGGTGACAGCTACAACCTGTTGCGCACGGTACTCGACAGCTGGACCAGCGACAATCCCTCGCAACGCTATCCCTATGCCGGCAACCAGCGTCCCTTCTCCTACATCGACAGTCGCTATGTGGAAGATGCCTCCTACCTGAAGCTGCGTAACGTAACCGTGGGCTACACCCTACCCCTCCGTCCGAGCATCCCGCTGAAGGCACGAGTGTTTGCAACGGCATCCAACCTGTTCACCTTCACCTCTTACTCGGGTTACGACCCGGAGGTGGCCTCTGGTACAGACACCGGCGCCTATCCCTCAGCACGCTCTTTGGTATTCGGCATAGACCTTACCTTCTGAACAACTATTAAATACAAAACAACTTATTACTCAAACAAACTAAATCAATTAAAGTATGAAAAAGATTTTATTCCTTCAGACACTGGCTGCTACAGCTTTTGCAGCCACACTCGCTGCCTGCAGCGACAATGACAACAACGGTTCAAACCCGGGCATCATCGACAACCCCGTCACCAGCGACGAGACAGCCATCTCCACCGTCAACGGTGTATATAGTCAGTGGCAACCACTCAGCTCTTCATTCTCGTTCATCATTGAATTGAATAGCAACAGCCTCATATCATTCGAGGGAGAAGAGTCAGAAGCAGGGCCGCAGAACAGTCGATTCGAGCAAACGCCCGACAGCTGGTATCAGGTGAAGATATTCAACAAGCTGCTGCTTGGCGTAAGCAACGACAACGAAAACATCACGCTGGTGACCGACGCCTACAAGAACGGCAAGGTGAGTGAAGCCGGCTACAAGGCTGCCGTGGGTAAGGCCAAACTGCTACGTGGACTGGCCTATCTCTATCTGGTTCAGCTGTGGGGTGAAGTTCCCGTCTTTACAGAAGAGGGAGGAAGCACCACCGAGCGTCAGAGCATCGACAACGTCTATAACCAAATCGTAAGCGACCTGACCGATGCCGAATCACTGCTGGCCGACTACAACGGTGACCCTATCACTCCCTCCAAACAGGCTGCACAAGCTTTGCTGGCACGTGCTTACCTGGCATGGGGCGACAATCCGCTCACCACTTCGCAGATTGAAGCCATTGCCAACAGTCAGACAGACCCTGCTTTCAGTAAGACTGACTCCCGACTGGAGAAAGCTGTAGCGTATGCCGATAAGGTAATCAAGAGCGGAAAGCTGGCACTGGCCGCCGACTACTCCAAGCTTTTCGGCCGCGAATACGAAAGCAACAAGTTGGGTGACAACGAGCATCTCTTCACCATCAAACACGACGGTGACGCCTTCGACGCACAAGGCAACCACCAAACACACTGCTCCTGGACATTCCCCTTCCTGAATGGTGAGAACGGACAAGAGTTCAAGGACAACCACACCGAGGTGGCCGACATCGACCTCTACGACAACTGGGCAGCCGAATATCCCGACGACAAACGTCTGGCCAAAACCTATCTGACTAAGTTAACCAACCCTGAAGATGGTTTCACCTATACTTATTATGCCCCTATCTACACTCCTCTCAATGGCAAGGGCGTAGACCAGTCATACTACAACTCCGAGAATGAGGAGATTACCAAGAACTCTGTCGACCGCATTGAGGTGCGCTATGCCGAAGTACTGCTTATCAAGGCAGAGGCATTGGTTCAGCTAGGACGCAACAGTGAGGCAGCCGAGCCCTTCAACCAACTGCGCCGTCGTGCCGGTATCGAGGAGGTAAGTGCCCCCACCTTCGACCAAATCAAGCGTGAGTGGGACTATGAGTTCACCTACGAGCAGAAGAAGGTGCTGAACAACTACCGCTGGAAAGACCTCATTGCTTCCGTACAGAAGGTTTCCACTTATGAACACTTCGACGACAGCTATGCAGTGGAGGGGGAGACTGGCCGCGACGGCAACGTGGTATCAGCCTTCTATGCCAAGGTACACAAGCATCTGGTGGCTAAGTACAACAATGTGAAAGGCAAGCACTATCGCCAGCCCATCCCCACCGGACTGAAGGGTGAAGACTTGGGCATTGTGCCGCAAAACCCGGGATATTAAGGAAAGCAAAGAGCCTCCCCATAAGAGTGTGTCATCAATCGATGGATCCGATTAAATTATAATTTCAGATATGAAAACAATCCTTACTCTAATCCTTGCCGTTGTGCTCGGCTGTGTGGCCGGAGTCTTCATTCCCGAAGCCGGAATGGAGGGGGTACTTGTGGTGAAACAAGTGTGCGGAGAGGTCATCTTCTTTCTGGTGCCACTCATCATTCTAGGGTTTGTGGCACCTTCCATTGCATCGCTCAGAGGCAATGTGTCACGTCTGATTCTGCTGGCCTTTGCCTTGGCCTATCTCTCCTCGGTGGGAGCTGCCGCCTTTGCTACCCTGGCCGGCTACGAGCTGATTCCTTGGTTGAACATCCGGCCTGCCGATGAAGATGCCCGGATGCTTCCCGAAGTGTTGTTCCGCCTGGAGATTCCGCCCCTGATGAGTGTGATGTCTGCCCTGCTGACAGCTGTATTGCTGGGGTTAGGCGTCATCTGGACCCGTGCCGAAGAGGTGGGAAGACTGCTCACCCAGTTTCAGCAGATTGTACTCCAACTGGTCAGACGTGTGCTCGTGCCCGTGCTGCCCATCTATGTGGCCGCCAACTTCTGTGCCCTGGGGTATGAGGGAAGCCTCAGCCGCCTCAAGGTGTTCCTGCCCGTTATTCTGATTGTCATCGTGGGACACTTCCTCTGGCTGGCATTGCTCTATGGCCTGGCCGCTCTCTACTCGGGAAAGAACAGTCTGGAGGTGATTCGCCACTACGGATCGGCCTATCTGACGGCACTGGGTACCATGTCCTCGGCCGCCACGCTGGGGGTTGCCCTGCAGTGTGCCCACAAGAGTCGGCTGTTGCGGAAGGAGACGGTGGACTTTGGCATTCCGCTCTTTGCCAACATTCATCTCTGCGGGTCGGTGCTGACGGAGACATTCTTTGTCTGCGTGGTTTCCCAACTGCTCTATGGCCACCTGCCCGAGCCGGTCACAATGTTTCTCTTCATTCTGCTGCTGGGCGTGTTTGCCGTAGGCGCACCGGGTGTACCGGGCGGAACGGTACTCGCGTCACTGGGTATCGTCATCTCAGTGCTGGGTTTCGATGATGCCGGCACAGCCATGCTCATTGCCATCTTTGCACTGCAGGATAGCTTCGGCACAGCCTGCAATGTCACGGGTGATGGAGCACTGACACTCATCCTCGACACCTGGTCTCGCAGGAGGGGAAAGGCGTAAAAAAGCCCCGAAAACAGTACTCAACGGTTGCAAAAGGGTGTCGGGAAGCCCCGACAGGTCGCGCAACCGTTGCAAAGCATCGTCGGGAGTCCCGACAGCACTACTCAACCGTTGCAAAGCACTGTCGGGAGGTCCCGACAGCATTACTCAAGCGTTGCAAAGTATTGTCGGGAGGTCCCGACAGTGTTACTCAAGCGTTGCAAAGCATTGTCGGGAGTCCCGACAGCGCTACTCAACGCTTGAGTTCTGTTTTCGGGACTTTCCGACACCCTCTCTCCCTGCAAAATACCACAGTCACGGTATTGCCAGTACCACAAAAGGGGCGTATCTTTGCAAAAACTTTTAATCAATAAACGGATATAACTATGGCAAAGATTCATCAAAGCCTGACTTCCCTCATCGGGAACACGCCCCTTTTGGAGGTGCAGAACATCGAGAAGGCCGAGGGCCTGAAGGCACGCCTCCTTGTGAAAATCGAGTACTTCAACCCCGGTGGCAGTGTGAAGGACCGCATCGCCCTGGCCATGATAGAAGATGCCGAGGCTAAGGGACTGCTGAAGCCCGGAGCCGTCATCATAGAACCAACCAGTGGCAACACGGGCATCGGTCTGGCATGGGTGGCCTCGGTAAAGGGTTATCGACTTATCCTTACCATGCCCGAAACAATGAGCACCGAGCGACAGAATCTTCTGAAAGCACTGGGCGCCACACTGGTTCTGACCCCCGGCAGCGAGGGAATGAAAGGCGCCATCCGCCGTGCAGGGGAACTGAAGGAGGAGAATCCCGGCAGCATCATCCTGCAACAGTTTGAAAATCCGGCCAACCCTGCCATACACACCCGTACCACTGCCGAAGAAATCTGGCGCGACACCGACGGCGAAGTAGACCTCTTTGTTGGGGGCGTTGGCACCGGAGGAACGCTGAGCGGTACGGCCGAGGGACTGAAGAGACACAATCCACAGATAAAAGCCATAGCCGTGGAGCCGGACAACTCGCCCGTGCTGAGCGGTGGCAATCCCGGTTCGCACAAGATACAAGGCATCGGTGCCGGCTTCGTGCCCCGGAACTTCCATGCAGAAGAAGTAGATGAAATCATCCGTGTGAAAGATGACGACGCCATCCGCGCCTCGCGCCTGCTGGCACAGAAAGAGGGACTGCTGGTAGGCATCTCCTCCGGTGCAGCCCTGCATGCCGCCATCCAACTAGCCAAACGGGAAGAGAATGCAGGGAAAACCATCGTCACACTGCTGCCCGACACCGGTGAGCGATACCTCTCCACCGTGCTCTATGCGTTTGAAGACTATCCGGTATAAGAAAACAACCCCTCGCAGACTCTCTCCTATCCAAGGGGAGAGCCTGTAAACCAATTTACACATACAACATGACTTCATTCATTTTAGCCGACAATCAAGACATTACCCGTGCCGGATTGCAGCATTACATCTGCCAACTCTTTCCGGAAGCAAGCATCGTTAACGTGACTTGCAAAAGGGAGCTGATGACAGCACTGAAAGAGCACGAAAACGGCATCGTGGTGATGGACTACACCTTGTTCGACCTGCAGGGCACGGATGAGCTGCTCATCATCGGGAAACGCTTTCCGCAAAGCAGGTGGCTGCTCTTCTCCCACGAGCTGAGCGAAAACTCCATCCGTCAGCTGAGTGCCGAACCCTCCATCAGTCTGATACTGAAAGAGTGCTCCTGCGAGGAGATTTTCATGGCGCTGAAGTGTGCCACACAGGGTGAACGCTACCTCTGCCATCAGATTTCAAACCTGCTACTCACCCACCCCACCAAGCAACCCTCCATCCTGACCACGACCGAAGTAGAAATCCTGAAACTGATTGCCCACGGGAAGAGTGTAAAGGAGATTGCCGCCCTCCGCGTCTCAAGCATTCATACCATCATCACCCACAAGAAGAACATCTTCCGCAAACTGGAGGTGAACAATGTTTATGAAGCTACCCGCTATGCACTCCGCGCAGGGCTGATTGAACTGGTGGAGTATTACATCTGAACCGGTGGAGCATTGCATCTGAATGAAGGAAAGAATGAGGGGAATAAAAAAACGAGTTGACAAGGTTTGCATTGCATAACTCCTTGTCAACTCGTTAACTTATCAGTTCGTCAACTTATTCAGCCAACGGTGAAGCCTGTTTGTAAGCACGTGCTGCCAACTCCTTATTCAGCATGTACATGCCATACTTGTTACCCTCCACAGCTTCTACGGCAGCAATCATATCGCGAGCAGACTCTTCCTCCTCAATTTGTTCGTCGATGAACCAAACCAGACGGTTGATAGAAGCGAAATCTTTGTCTTCGTTAGCGATAGTTGCCAGGTTATTGATGAGTGCTGTTACCTTCTTCTCATGTTCCAATGTCTGCTTGTACATATCCAACACACTGTTCCAAGTAGTGGGTACCTCTTCAATAGGCAGCAGTGTTACCTTAGCATCAAGTGAGTTCAGATAGTTCATGAAGATACGAGCATGGTCTTGCTCTTCGCAGAATTGCACGTAAAACCAGTTGGCCACACCCTTGTGTCCCTTGGCTTCAGCGTCCATTGACATAGAAAGATAGAGGTAAGCAGACCAAAGTTCTGCATTGATTTGTGCGTTAATCGCATCATGTAATTTCTGGCTTAACATAGTCGTACAGTTTTAAATGAATAAATTTGTTTTTTTGTTGATGCAAAAGTAGTGCATCCCAACCAATCCTGCAACAGATTTTTTCTATCATGGGATAGATTTTTCCTATCCCCACTCCTTTTGCCGGCAATAACCTCTCCCTATTCCATCCTCCTACCAGCTCCAATATCTTATCGCATCACATTTGTTATTGCTTCGATATATATTCGCTAATATACTGGTTTACCAAGGATATATCAAAGAAATATCGAAGCAATATTGAATGTATTACGATGAAGATAGCTTGAAGAAGGGGCGTAATAAGGTAGAAATCGGACGTTTGAAAGGTGATGAAAAATCTTTTGAAAGAAAATCAAAACAGACTCTTATTGTTTTCTAAAGAAATTTTCTACCTTTGTCCCCTTAAAGTGGGGAGTTATGTTGATTGGTTAGCCAAGAAGGGACTGACGAGTCGGCAAGAAGCGGGAAATCACCGCATTGCAGCTGTCAAGAAACCAACAAAAGAAGAGACCTCCGGAAGGGTTAACCGATTTTCAGCCTCCTCATCACTAGTCTACTTGTTAACTAGTAAACTGAATTTATTATGTGTGATTGGTTTTATTTGTTTCATCTTTTTGGATAAAGTAGAATACGCTTATGCAAAAGTCCGACTGCATCATCAGCGTGGAGCACGTATCTAAGAGCTTTGGCGAGAAGACCGTGCTGAATGATGTGAGCTTGTCTGTCCGTAAGGGCGAGTTTGTAACGATTTTGGGACCTTCGGGTTGTGGAAAAACCACCTTGCTACGATTGATAGCCGGGTTCCAAACCGCTACGGAAGGAGTGATAACGATTTCAGGTAAGGACATTACACAGACGCCTCCCCATCAGCGTCCGGTGAATACTGTGTTTCAGAAGTATGCACTGTTCCCCCACCTTAATGTTTTTAACAATATTGCCTTTGGCTTGAAGCTGAAGAAGATGCCCGACGCTACCATCGAGAAGAAGGTGAAGCAGGCACTTCGTATGGTAGGCATGACAGACTATGAAGACCGCAATGTAGACTCGCTTTCCGGCGGACAGCAACAGCGTGTGGCCATAGCACGTGCCATCGTCAACGAGCCTGAAGTGCTATTGCTGGACGAACCCCTGGCTGCCCTTGACCTAAAGATGCGAAAGGACATGCAGATGGAGTTGAAAGAGATGCACCAGAAGTTGGGCATCACCTTTGTCTATGTAACCCACGATCAGGAGGAAGCTCTGACGCTGAGTGATACCATTGTGGTGATGAGCGAGGGAAAGATTCAACAGATAGGTACACCAATGGACATTTATAATGAGCCTACCAACTCGTTTGTAGCCGACTTTATTGGAGAGAGCAACATCTTGAACGGCACAATGATTGAAGACAAGCGTGTACGCTTTGCCGGACATGAATTTGAGTGTGTGGACAAAGGGTTTGGTGAAAACACACCGGTGGATGTGGTTATCCGCCCGGAAGATATCTACATCTTTGACCCCTCGGATGCAGCCCAACTGACAGGTACGGTAACCAGTTGCATTTTCAAAGGAGTGCATTTTGAGATGTTGGTGCAGACCAAAGAGGGCTATGAACTGATGGTACAGGACTATCACAGTTTTGAGGCCGGTCGTGAAGTAGGCTTACTGGTAAAACCTTTCGACATACACGTCATGAAGAAAGAGCGTACCTGCAACACTTTTGAGGGAAAACTGATTGACGAGACACACGTTGAGTTCCTAGGATGTGAGTTTGAATGTGCTCCGGTCAAGGAGATAACTGCCGGAAGCGATGTGAAGGTAGAAGTAGACTTCGACAAGGTTATTCTAGAAGACAATGAGGAAGACGGACGTCTGACGGGTGAAGTAAAATTCATCCTCTACAAGGGCAACCACTACCACCTCACCGTATTCTCCGACTGGGATGAAGACATCTTTGTCAATACCAACGATGTGTGGGATGATGGCGACCGAGTGGGTATCACAATCGCGCCGGAAGACATCAGAGTGAGAAATAATTGACAATCAATAATAGAGAATTGACAATTTAAAGAAGAAGATGCTCAATAGTCTATCCCGTTTCTTTATGCGTCGCAGAAATTGGTCTATTCCTTATGCCATATTCCTGCTGATATTTGTGGTAGTTCCGCTACTGCTGATTGTGGCTTATGCCTTCACCGATGAGGAGGGAGCCTTTACCTTGAGTAATTTCCGGAAATTCATGATGCACCCTGAAGCGATGAACACGTTCATCTATTCAATAGGTATTGCAGTCATCACAACCCTTGTTTGTCTGGTACTTGGTTATCCGGCCGCCTATATTTTGAGTCAGAAAGAGTTCAAGACCTCAAAGACGATGGTGGTACTCTTCATCCTGCCGATGTGGGTGAACATTCTGATTCGTACACTTGCTACCGTAGCCCTGTTTGATTTCCTTAGGCTTCCATTAGGTGAGGGAGCTTTGGTTTTCGGTATGGTCTATAACTTTCTGCCCTTCATGATTTACCCCATCTACAACACGTTGCAGAAGATGGATCATAGTTTGATAGAGGCTGCACAAGACCTTGGAGCCAATCCCGTAAAGGTGTTTACTAAGGTGGTATTACCCCTCTCCATGCCGGGTATTGTAAGTGGCATTACGATGGTATTTATGCCAACGGTCAGCACGTTTGCCATTGCCGAGCTTCTGACCATGAACAACATCAAGTTGTTTGGTACAACGGTTCAGGAGAACATCTATAACGGTATGTGGAACTATGGAGCAGCTCTCTCTCTCATCATGTTGCTGTTGATAGGAGTCACAAGTCTCTTTACCAATGAGGAAGATAATGCACAAAACGAAAGTGGAGGAGTGATATAACATGAAACAGATTTTAGCTAAAGGATATTTGTGGTTGCTATTGGCACTGCTCTATTCGCCAATCCTGATTATCATGATTTTCTCATTCACCGAAGCCAAGGTGCTGGGTAACTGGACGGGATTTTCCTTCAAGTTGTACAGCTCTTTATTCTCGGGAGGCATGCACCACTCGCTGATGAATGCTATCTGGAACACCTTTACCATTGCTTTGATAGCAGCCTCTGTTTCAACAGCATTAGGAAGTGTGGCAGCCATTGGCATCTACAATTTGAGAAGTCGGACACGGGCTGTGATGAATTTCACTAACAACATTCCTATCATGAATCCGGACATTATTACGGGTGTGTCCCTCTTCTTGTTGTTCGTAAGCTTCGGCATTTCGCAAGGTTTCACTACGGTGGTATTGGCGCATATTGCCTTCTGTACACCTTATGTAGTGTTGAGTGTTATGCCCCGGTTACGTAAGATGAACCCGAACATTTATGAGGCTGCACTCGATTTGGGGGCAACTCCTTTTCAGGCTCTCCGCAAGGTTATTCTTCCGGAGATACTGCCGGGCATGATTAGTGGCTTCATTTTAGCATTCACTCTTTCTATTGATGATTTTGCTGTTACCATTTTCACCATCGGAAATGAGGGATTGGAAACACTCTCAACTTACATTTATGCTGATGCACGTAAGGGAGGATTGACGCCAGAGCTTCGCCCGCTTTCAACCATCATCTTTATTACTGTGTTAGTATTGCTGATAGTCATCAATAAACGGGCAGAAAAGCAACATAAAGAAGAATAAGCAATGAAGAAGATAAGTTACATATTTCTCTGTGCCCTGTGCAGCCTCCTCATGTTCTCATGCCAGCGCTCACAGGAGGAACGTAGTAGAATTTTAAAAATCTACAACTGGGCAGATTATATTGATGAAGACGTTCTGGCCGAGTTTCCTGAGTGGTACAAAGAGCAAACCGGAGAGGATATCAGTATTATCTATCAGGTTTTTGACATCAATGAAGTGATGCTTACCAAGATTGAGCGGGGTCATGAAGACTTCGATGTGGTGTGTCCCTCGGAATATATCATTGAGAGAATGATGCGAAAGGATATGCTGCAACCTATCAATCGCGACTTTGGGAACACTCCCGACTACATCAATAACCTCTCTCCTTACATCCAACATGAACTGAACAAGATGACTCCGGACAACCGAAAGGTAACCGACTATGCTGTAGCCTACATGTGGGGAACAGCCGGCATCTTGTACAACAAAGCTTTGGCTACAGAAGAAGAGGCATCTACTTGGCAAAGTTTGTGGAATGAAAAGTTTCGCAATCAGATACTAATGAAAGATGCCTACCGCGACTGCTATGGCACAGCTATCATTTATGCCAATACCGACAAGCTGAAAAGAGGTGAAGTAACCGTGGAGGAGTTGATGAATGATAACTCTCAAGCGGCCATCAACACTGCCGAGAAGTATCTCAAAGAGATGAAACCTAATATTGCAGGATGGGAAGCAGACTTCGGCAAAGAGATGATGACAAAGGGCAAAGCCTGTTTAAACTTCACCTGGAGTGGTGATGCTGTCTGGGCCATTGAAGAAGCTGATGCTGTTGGAGTAGAGCTTGATTACGTGGTTCCTATAGAGGGTAGCAACGTCTGGTTCGATGGGTGGGTTATTCCTCGCTATGCGCGTAATGTCAAGGCAGCCAGCTATTTCATCAACTACATGTGTCGTCCGGACATCGCTCTCCGCAACATGGATGCCATTGGCTATGTAAGTGCTGTCGCTACCCCCGAGATATTGGAAGCTAAAATCGATACCACTATAACACAAGTTTCTGACCTTAGCTACTTCTTCGGCACGGAGGCAGACAGCGTTCAGATTGACCCAGTACAATATCCTGACCGTCAGGTAATAGAGCGTTGTGCCGTCATTCGCGACTTCAGTAACAAGGCTGACCTTGAGAAGGTACTGGAGATGTGGAGCAGAGTTAAAGGAGATAATCTCAACACCGGCATCATTCTCATCATCTTTGCTGTGTTTGGTGGATTGTTTGTCTGGTTGATTATCAGCAAAATCCGCAAATACAGGTATAAGAAACGTCGCACTCGCCGACGCCGTCGCCGGAAGTAAGCTTTTCTCTACTCCCTACCCTAGAGAGCTAAAGAAGAGGTGTTGACAGTTTTTAGAAGAGATTAAAAAGATCCAATCAATTAAAATAAAGAGAACCATGCTTACCCAAATTATCAATGGACGCATATTCACGCCACAAGGGTGGTTGAATGAAGGTTCCGTCTTGATGCGTGACGGAAAGATTATTGAAGTAACCAACTGTGACCTTGCCTTAATTGGCGCTAAGCTGATTGATGCCAAGGGAATGTACATTGTACCGGGCTTCATCTGTATGCACGCCCACGGAGGAGGCGGACACGACTTTACCGAGTGTACCGAAGAAGCTTTCCGCACAGCTGTACACTCGCATCTCACACACGGAGCCACCACAAACTTCCCAACCCTTTCTTCTACCACGTTTGAGAATCTGTACAAGGCTGCCGCCATTTGCGAGAAGTTGATGGATGAGCCAAACAGCCCCATCATGGGACTCCACATAGAAGGTCCCTACCTGAACAAGAAGATGGCAGGAGGACAGTATGCTGAGTACGTGAAGGATATTGACGAGGCTGAGTATAAGAATTTTGTTGAAAGCACTCGCTGTGTGCGCAGATGGGATGCCGCTCCTGAGTTATCCGGAGCCTTGGAGTTTGCCAGCTATTTGCGCGATAAAGGCATACTGGTAGCCGTTTCTCACACAGAAGCAGAGTATGAAGAGATTAAGAAGGCATACAAAGCCGGCTTTACCCATGCTGCTCACTTCTACAATGCAATGCCCGGCTTTCACAAGAGAAGAGAGTACAAGTATGAAGGAACGGTGGAGAGCGTTTATCTTACTGACGGCATGAGCATTGAGCTGATTGCCGACGGTGCACATCTTCCCGCCACCATCCTCCGACTGGCCTACAAATTGAAAGGGGTAGATCAGACTTGTTTAGTAACAGACGCCCTCTCTTTCGCAGGAACCAATACTACCGAGAGTAACGACCCACGCTATATCATTGAAAACGGCGTGTGCAAACTGGCCGACCGTTCTGCCTTGGCCGGAAGTATTGCCACCAATGATGCGCTTGTTAGGAATATGGTCAAAGCAGGTGTTCCCTTGGGAGACGCATTACGCATGGCCTCAGAGACTCCGGCCAAGATTATGGGTGTGGACAACAGAAAAGGCTCATTAGAGAAGGGTAAGGATGCCGACATCGTAATCATGGACAACGATTTGCAGATTCGTGCCGTTTGGCAGATGGGAGAGTTGGTGGAAAAGACCAACACCTTATTTTAATTTGATAATGAACAATTGGAGGCTTAGAAGCCTTTCTGTAGGAAATAAATCACCTAATTAAAAAAGTAAATATAGTAAAATAGCATATGAAGAGTATCAAATTAACATCCATAGCACTAGCTGCAGCACTTTTACTGGCCGGCTGCAGTACGTTCAGCAATATGAACAATACTACCAAAGGAGGCATCATTGGCGGTGGATCAGGTGCTGCGGCAGGAGCAGCCATTGGCGGACTGATTGGCAAGGGCAAGGGTGCTGCCATTGGGGCAGCCATTGGGGCGGCATTAGGTACAGGTACCGGCGTCATCATTGGTAAGAAGATGGACAAGAAAGCGGCCGAGGCTGCCAAGATTGAAGGTGCACAAGTAGAGATGGTCACCGACAACAACGGGCTGGATGCCGTCAAGGTGACATTTGATGCCAACATTCTGTTCGGCTTCAACTCTGCCACATTGAGTGGAGAGGCAAAATCATCCCTCCGCGAGTTGGCACAAATCCTAAAGGACGATACCACGACTGACGTTGCTATCATTGGACATACAGATAAGGTAGGCAGCTACGATGCCAATATCAAGGTTTCGAAAAACCGTGCCTACAGCGTAGAAAACTACCTGGAGAGTTGTGGCGTTTCTCCGGCACAATTCAAGCAGGTAGAGGGTGTGGGCTACAATCAGTATAACGATGCCCTCACTGCTGCCCAGAACCGTCGTGTAGACATCTATCTTTATGCCAGCGAGCAAATGATTCAAAATGCTCAAGCCGGTAATTAAGACTCTCCTCACAATTATGATAGGTTGCCATATGTTCGCATGTGGCAACCTTTCCCTTTTTGCACAGGCCCCATTCTCCTGCGTACCGCAGCTGGCAACCGTACAACTCAAGGCAAATGGTGATTCTTTCGCCCCCGCGCTGATTCGGCAGGAGAGGGACGAGAAGCTGGAAATAAGCTTCGACGAACTGTCACACGATGTGCACCGATACAGCTACCGCCTCTTGCACTGCAATGCTGACTGGGTTCCTTCCGACCTGCCGGAGAGTGCTTTCCTCGACGGTTTCAACCCCAATCCTGTAGAAGAGTATGAGCCGTCTGCCAGTACCTCTGTCCCCTACACTCACTACCGTGTGACTATTCCTAACGAACGGGTACGACTGAAACTCTCCGGCAATTATCTCTTCCAACTGTTTGATGAAGACGAAGCATCCGACACTCCCCTCCTCAGCGTTGGTTTTCGGGTGGCCGAGGCTCTGATTACTGTGGAGGCAAACGTCTGCAGCGATACCGACATCGACCGCAACCGCCGGCATCAGCAACTCTCCTTCACTCTTCATCATCGGGGTTACGAGATACGCAATCCACAACAAGAGTTAAAGGTGGAGGTGATGCAGAATGGACGTACAGATAATGCAGTGCGTGGAGTGCTTCCCTCCTTCATCGGCCAGGATGTGGTGAAGTATGAACACCTACGCCCGCTCATTTTTCCCGCCTCCAACGAGTACCGCCGCTTTGAGACTGTCACCACCTGCTACCTGCCCCTCGGCGTAGAGGCCTTTTCCTACCATGCTCCCTATTACCACGCCGTACTTCGTCCCGATGTCTTCCGTAACGGGCACTATCTGTACGACGATGACCACAATGGGTATCTCTACATTCGCAATGCGGAGAGTGACCGCCCCGACACCGAGGCTGATTACTATTTGGTTCACTTCACTCTGCAGATGCCCGAGCCGCTACCCGATGGAGAACTCTATCTGCAAGGCGGCTTCACTCATGGATGCCTTGACGAGCGTTTCCGGCTGCAGTACCACCCCCAGGAACGTGCCTATACAAGCATTCAGCTGCTGAAACAGGGGGCTTATGACTACCACTATCTCTATCTTCCGCACGGCAAACAGTCTGCCCAAACCGCTCTGGTAGAGGGCGATTTCTACAACACCGAAAACGAGTATCTCCTGCTCGTCTACCACCGCAAGCCCGGCGAACGCTACGACCGCCTCATTGCCCATCGCCGCATTTTCTTTCCCTAACCATCTCACCCACTCCATTTCCATTTTCCTTCATCGACACAAATCGGCAGGCGGGAGGGGGAAGTTTTGGGTTGGTCCATTCTTTTTGTCGGGGTGGTGAGGGGGGCGTACATTTGCAGAGGAAATGTTAACGACTAATCAAGAATAGGAATGAAGGCAAAGATTCTTTTCATGGCATGGCTCTGTGCGGGCACGACAACAGTCGTGTGTGGGCAGGAGGCGGAGAAGATGCTTCCAGACCGGTGGACACTCCGGACGTGCATCGACTATGCCTTACAACACAACATCACCTTGAAGCAGCAGCGCATCAGTGCGGAGAGCAGCGAGGTGGACGTGAAGATGGCCAAGGCAGCACTGTTTCCCAGTCTGTCGGCCAGCGTGAGCCAACGGGTAGTGAACCGCCCGAAAAGCGAGACCAGTACCATCATTGACGGCGACCAGGTGAAAAGCAGTACAAGCAAGACATCCTACAACGGCAGTTATGGCATCGACGCCAACTGGACGCTGTTCAACGGCAAGCGACTCAACACCCTGAAGCAACAGCGGCTGAACAGTCGCATCGCCTCGCTGCAGGTGGCCGAGAGCAAGAACAGCATCGAGGAACAGGTTGCACAACTCTACGTACAGATTCTCTACGCCACGGAGGCGGTGGAGGTGAACCGCGCCACCTTGGAGGTGAGCCGCGCACAAGCCGAACGGGGTGCCCAACTGTTGCAAGCAGGTAGTATTGCCCGGAGCGACTTGGCGCAGTTGGAAGCGCAAGTCAGCACAGACAACTATCAGTTAGTGATGGCAGAGGCCACATTGCAGGAGTACAAACTGCAGCTGAAGCAGTTGCTGGAGCTGGACGGCGAGGTGGAGATGGCGCTCGACTTGCCCGTGCCGGAGGATGAATCGGTTCTCACTCCGCTGCCCGCCAAGGCCGACGTCTACCGCAGTGCCCTGGCTCTCCGTCCCGAGATTGAGGCGGGCAAGCTGGACAAAGAGGCGGCCGACCTGCAGGTGCGGATTGCACGCGCCGGATACCTGCCCTCGCTCAACCTGACGGCGGGCATCGGCACCAGCCACGTCAATGGCAACGACTTCACCTTCAGCGAGCAGGTGAAGCAGAACTGGAACAACTCGCTGGGCCTTTCGGTCAGCATTCCCATCTTCACACAGCGGCAGACCAAAAGCGCGGTGGAGAAAGCCAAGCTGCAACAGCAAAGCACCGCCCTGGCTCTGCTGGACGAGCAGAAGACACTCTACAAAACCATCGAGAGCCTCTGGCTGGATGCCAACAACGCCCAGCAGCAGTATGCCGCCGCCAGCGAGAAGTTGCGCAGCACGCAGGTGAGCTACGACCTGGTGAACGAGCAGTTCTCCCTCGGCATGAAGAACACCGTGGAACTGCTGACGGAGAAGAGCAACCTGCTCAGTGCCCGTCAGGAGACGCTGCAAGCCAAGTACACGGCCCTACTGAACGCTGCCCTGCTGCGCTTCTACCAGGGCGAAGAGATAGCACTATAACCCCATCCGTAAATCCCATTCAACAATCATAATCACACTTATGAACAAGAAGAAAATCATTCTCATCGCCGCAGCCACCATCGTCGTGGTGGCAGCCGGCACATGGATGTTCGGCGGAAGTGAGGCACGGCACAAGGTGACCTACATGACCGCCACCGTGGCTCCGGGCAACATCTCGGAGAGCATCACGGCCACCGGAACCATCGAGCCCGTCACGGAAGTGGAAGTGGGCACGCAGGTGAGCGGCATCATCGACAAAATCTACGTGGACTACAACTCAGTCGTCACCAAGGGGCAGCTCATCGCCGAGATGGACCGCGTGACCCTGCAGAGCGAACTGGCCTCACAACGCGCCTCCTACAACGGTGCCAAGGCCGAGTACGAGTACCAGCAGAAGCTGTACGAGCGCAACCGAACCCTCTACGACAAGCAGCTGATTGCCGCCACCGACTATGAGCTGTCGCTCTACAACTACGAGAAGGCCAAGAGCGCCTTCGAGAGCAGCAAGGCCGCCCTGGCCAAGGCTGAGCGCAACCTCTCCTACGCCACCATCACCTCGCCCATCGATGGCGTGGTCATCAGTCGCGACGTAGAGGCCGGGCAGACCGTGGCTTCGGGATTCGAGACGCCTACCCTCTTCACCATCGCCGCCGACCTGACGCAGATGCAGGTGGTGGCCGACGTGGACGAGGCCGACATAGGCGGCGTGGAGGAGGGACAGCGTGCCACCTTCACCGTGGATGCCTACCCCAACGACACCTTCGAAGGCGTGGTGACGCAAATCAGACTGGGCAGCACCGCCAGCAGCTCCACCACCACGAGCAGCACGGTGGTCACCTACGAGGTCATCATCTCAGCCCCCAACCCCGACCTGAAGCTGAAGCCGCGTCTGACGGCCAACGTCAACATCTACACGCTGGACAAGAAGAACGTGCTCTGCGTGCCCGCCCGTGCCCTGCGCTTCACACCGGAGCGTGCCCTCATCGGCGAGCAGGACGTGGTGAACGACTGCCAGGCCGCGCATAAAGTCTGGACTCGCCAAGGCAATACCTTCACGGCACACGCCGTAGAGACGGGTATCAGCAACGGCAGCCTGACGGAGATTCTGAGCGGCGTTTCTGCCGGTACCGAAGTCGTTACCGAAGCCACCCTGAGTACCCCGACCGCTGCGGGAGGTATGCCGCAGATGCAGGGAGCGCCCGACGGCGGCAACCAAGAGCAAAGCCCCTTCATGCCCGGCCCTCCGGGAAGCAAGAAGAAGAAATAACGGAAGGAGAATGCAGCCATGAACAAGACCGTTATCGAACTACAGAACATCCGGCGCGACTTCGTGGTCGGCGAGGAGACGGTACACGCCCTGCGCGGCGTATCGTTCACCATTGCCGAGGGCGAGTTCGTCACCATCATGGGTACCTCCGGCTCCGGCAAGTCCACTTTGTTGAACACGTTGGGATGCCTGGACACGCCGACGAGCGGAGAGTACCTGCTGGACGGCACGCCCGTACGACAGATGTCGAAGTCGCAACGCGCCGTACTGAGGAACCGCAAGATAGGCTTCGTGTTCCAGAACTACAACCTGCTGCCCAAGACCACGGCGGTGGAAAACGTGGAGCTGCCGCTGATGTACAACTCCTCCGTCTCGGCCTCGGAGCGGCGGCGCAGAGCCATTGAAGCCCTGCAAGCCGTGGGTCTGGGCGACCGGCTGGAGCATAAGTCGAACCAGATGTCGGGCGGACAGATGCAGCGTGTGGCCATCGCCCGCGCCCTGGTGAACAACCCCGCCGTCATCCTGGCCGACGAAGCCACGGGAAACCTGGACACGCGCACCTCGTTCGAGATACTCGTCCTCTTCCAGCGCCTGCACAGCCAGGGACGCACCATCATCTTCGTCACCCACAACCCCGAGATAGCCCAGTACAGCAGCCGAAACATCGTCCTGCGCGACGGCCGCATCAAGGAAGACACCCAGAACAACAACATACTCAGCGCAGCAGAAGCCCTGGCGGAGCTGCCGGTAATGGAAGAATAATCTATATGAACGGAACCAACCTATTCAAAATCGCCCTGCGTGCCCTGGCCAACAACAAGATGCGCGCCTTCCTCACCATGCTGGGCATCATCATCGGCGTGGCGTCGGTCATCGCCATGCTGGCCATCGGACAAGGCTCCAAGCGGAGCATTCAGGCACAAATCTCCGAAATGGGAAGCAACATGATTATGCTGCACCCGGGCGGAGACATGCGAGGCGGTGTGCGACAGGATGCCGGCTCCATGCAGACCCTGAAGCTGGCCGACTACGAGGACCTGCGCAACGAAACCAACTTCCTGGCCGCCATCAGCCCCAACGTATCCAGCAGCGGACAGCTCATTGCCGGCAACAACAACTACCCCGGCAGCGTCAGCGGCGTCAGCATCGACTACCTGGAGATACGACAATTGTCAGTGGAGAGCGGCGAGATGTTCACCGAGCAAGACATTCAGACCTCGGCCAAGGTGTGCGTCATCGGCAAGACCATCGCCGACAACCTCTTCCCCGACGCCGACCCCATCGGCCAGGTGATGCGCCTCAACCAAGTGCCCTTCCGCGTGGTGGGCGTGCTGAAAGCCAAAGGCTACAACAGCATGGGCATGGACCAGGACGACGTGGTGCTGGCCCCCTACACCACCGTGATGAAGCGACTGCTGGCGCAGACCTACCTGAGCGGCATCTTCGCCTCCGCCCTGAGCGAGGAGATGAGCGACCTGGCCACCGAGGAAATCACCGAAATCCTGCGCCGCAACCATAAGCTGAAGGAGACGGACGACGACGACTTCACCATCCGCACGCAGGAAGAACTGTCCAGCATGATGAACTCCACCACCGACCTGATGACCATGCTGCTGGCCTGCATCGCCGGCATCTCGCTCGTGGTGGGCGGCATCGGCATCATGAACATCATGTACGTCAGCGTCACCGAGCGCACCCGCGAAATCGGCCTCCGCATGTCCGTCGGCGCGCGCGGCATCGACATCCTCTCCCAGTTTCTCATCGAAGCCATCCTCATCAGCATCACCGGCGGCCTGATAGGCGTCTTGCTGGGCTGCGGTGCCGCCTGGCTGGTGAAGGCACTGATTCACTGGCCCGTCTACGTGCAAGCCTGGAGCGTATTCCTCTCCTTCGCCGTCTGCACCCTCACCGGCATCTTCTTCGGCTGGTACCCTGCCAAGAAAGCAGCCAATCTGGACCCGATAGAGGCGATAAGGTATGAGTAGGAGGACCCTCCCCCGACCCCTCCCAAGGGAGGGGAGTGGCTGCGCGGTGGGAGTATCTGAAGATGGGGGCGAAGTATCTGAAGGTGGGAGGCAGGAGTAACTCAAGTCCCCCTCTGCGAGGGGGTGGCCGAAGGACGGGGGAGGTTAAACCAAGTTGATAGTTGAAAGATGATAGTTGAAAGTTGGTGTGGAAGGTGTGGTACAGAACTGGCAAGAGGTGTATCTCAGCTCCCCTCCTTCTGGAAGGAGGGGTGGCACAAAGTGACGGGGTGGTAGGTGAAGTTGGTTTACTTTGTGTTTCCACCTACCACCTCCCCCTGCGGGTACTCCTCCTTCCAGAAGGAGGAGAGCCGAGATACCACAACTTGGGAGATACTCCCGCTCCCACCTTATATACCTTATACCTCCCCTATAACTTTCATCTTTCAACTTGTATTAACCTCCCCCGCCCTGCGGGCACCCCCTCGCAGAGGGGGACTTGAGATACTCTCGCCTTCCCACTTCAGATACTCCCGCCCCTCCCTTCAGATACTTTCCCCACCCACCGTGCATCCTCCTCCCCTCCCTTGGGAGGGGTCGGGGGAGGGTCCTGGGGATAGTTTGGGTCTGTGTAGGGGGTAGGTTGACCCATCGGAGAGGTAGTTTGGGTCTGGGGAGGGGGTCAGTTGACCCATCGAAGGGATAGTTTAGGTCTGAGGAGGGGGGCCGTTGACCCATCGGAGGGGTAGGTTGGGTCTGTGGAGGGGGTAGGTTGACCCATCGGAGTGATAAAAAAGGTCAAAGGAGGGGGGTGGTTGACCTAAAATTGATTATCTTTGCAGCAAATAAAGTAATTATTGGAGGATATACAGATGGAAAAAGCACCGCAATTCAGCATTGACGCACTCTACATTCCGCGCGCCACGGCCGTGAGACGGTACGACGCGGAGGGGGTGGCGCACTACGAGGCGCTGACGCATTCGGACAAGCCTACAGGCGTGGAGGTGCTGGACGCACTGGCTCGGACGCTGTCGACAGGCAGAGGTCACGAGGTTGTGCTGGCACAGTTTGGCATCAGCGCAAAGGACCTCGGAGCCGTGTGCCGCGTGATGCTGGGTATGCAGCTGAACGAGGTGGAGCGCGAGGTTCGCTTCCGCCTGGCCGACGACTTGCTGCGCTACACCAACCTGCAGCTGGGCGAGGTGGCTCGCCGCGCCGGCATGCACACCTGCACTCAGCTCTGCAAAATGTATCGCCGCCGCGTGAAATGCTCGCCGACGGAGTACCGAAAGAGGATTAGAAAGGAGAGGGATGTGGGGAGATACAAATTTAGTTGAAAGTTGATAGTTGATAGTGGAAAGTGGAGGTACAGTTATATAATTGGTAACAGAACTGGGCAAAGGTGGTATCCTGGCTCTCCTCCTTCCAGAAGGAGGAGAACTTGAGTTACTCCCCGCCTCCCACTTGAGATACCACCGTCTCGCAGCGCAGCCTCTCCCCCTCTATAAAAGGAGTAGCGGTGGAGGACAAATCATAAATCATAATTCATAAATCAAAATGCGTTTTCGTCGTTCCGAAATATTTCTTCATCTGCTGTGCTGGGCCGTTGTGCTGACGTTTCCGTTCATCATGATGACGCGCAGCGGGTTCGAGGTGAGCCTGACGCAGTACTTGCGCCACGGCAGCATTGTGCCGCTGTCGTTCTTCTTCGTGTTCTACATCAATTACTTTGTACTCATTCCGCGCTACCTCTTTGGCAGGCAAACCAAGAAGTTCTTACTGCTGAACGTGCTGCTGATTGTGCTGGTGGCGGGGTTTAATTATGAATTACAAATTATGAATGATGAATTAACTAAACCTATTCAAAATTCAAAATTCATAATTCAAAATTCTCCCCCTCCTCCCCGTCCTCCCCGTTTGATATTCTTCTTCCGCGACCTCTTTACCATGGTTCTCACCGTGGGTCTGAGCGTGGCCATCCGCCTCAGCAGCCGCTGGAGCCAGATAGAGAACGCACGCCGCGAAGCCGAACGCGCTCGCACCGAAGCCGAGCTGACCAACCTGCGCAGCCAGCTGAATCCGCACTTCTTGCTGAACACGCTGAACAACATCTACGCCCTGATAGCCTTCGATGCCGACAAGGCACAAACGGCCGTGCAGGAGTTGTCGCGCCTGCTGCGCCACGTACTGTACGACAATCGCCAGGCCACCGTACCGATAGAAAAGGAGATGGACTTCATGCGCAACTACATCGAGCTGATGCGCATCCGCCTTGCGCCCAACGTGCAGGTGGAGACGCAGTTCGACATTCCCTCCGGCAGCCGGACGCAGATAGCACCGCTCATCTTCATCTCCCTCATCGAGAACGCCTTCAAGCACGGCATCTCACCCACCCGCCCCAGCTACATCCACATCCGTTTCAGCGAGTCGCAGGGCAGCGTGGAGTGCGACATCCGCAACAGCTACCACCCCAAAAGCACCTCAGACAAGAGCGGCAGCGGCATCGGTCTGGAGCAGGTGCGCAAGCGCCTGGAACTGACCTACCCCGGCCGGTATGAGTGGAAGCATGGGGTGAGCGAGGATGGAAAGGAATACTATTCGGTATTGAAGACCCAGCAGAGCCCCAAGACCCTCCCCCAACCCCTCCCAAGGGAGGGGAGTGGCTGCGCAGTGAAAGCAAATCATAAATCATAAATCAAAAATCATAACTCATAAATCATAATTCATAATTCAAAATGCCCCTAACCTGTGCCCTCATCGACGACGAGCCTCTGGCCTTGAGCCTGCTGGAGAGCTACGTAGAGAAAACCCCCTTTCTGGAACTGACCGGACGCTGGAACAGCGCCGTGCAAGCCATGAACGAACTGCCCAATATGCAGGTGGACCTGCTGTTTCTCGACATCCAGATGCCCGAACTGAACGGACTGGAGTTCTCGAAAATGGTCAGCCCCACGACACGCATCGTCTTCACCACCGCCTTCTCGCAGTACGCCATCGACGGCTACAAAGTGAATGCGCTGGACTATCTACTGAAACCCATCGCCTACCCCGACTTTCTGGCTGCCGCCAACCGTGCCCAGCAGTGGTTCGATATGATTCGCCCCAAAGAGGAGATTCAAAGCATCTTCGTGAAGAGCGACTACAAGCTGGTGCAGATAGAACTGAAGAACCTGCTCTACGTGGAGGGGCTGAAGGACTACATCAAAATCTACGAAGAAGATAAGCAGCGCCCCGTACTGACCCTGATGTCCATGAAGGCGATGGAAGAACTGCTGCCGGCCAGTCGTTTCCTGCGCGTGCACCGGTCGTACATCGTGAACAAGGAGAAGATTCGTATCGTAGACCGCGGACGCATCGTCTTCGGCAAAACCTTCATCCCCATCAGCGACAGCTACAAGCCGGCGTTTCAAGAGTTTCTGGAGAAGAGAAGCTGAGGAGGCTCAGCCGCTTTATGTTCTACAACACTTTTTTGTTTTTTCTAAACAATATTTTGTGAATTACAAAAGGAACGCTTACCTTTGCAGCGAACAGACGAAGTCGTGAGACTTCCCAATAGAATAGTTTAGTTAAGTCTAGTTTAGTTTTTGTGTGAAGCACTTTCCCTGTAAGCGAACAACGGAAAGTGCTTTTTGTATGCAGCGTATGTCGGGGGAATGTAGTACTTTTGTGAGTTGAAAGTTGATAGTTAAAAACAAATAAGATGGTTATGAAAAAGAATTTTCGCCTCGGCCTGCTGCCGCGCATATTGATTGCCATTGCGCTGGGCATTGTGCTGGGCAATGCGTTGCCACAGTTTTTGGTGCGCATCTTCGTTACATTCAATGGAATATTCAGTGAGTTTCTTGGTTTCTCCATCCCGCTCATCATTGTGGGACTGGTGACGGTGGCCATTGCCGACATCGGGCGGGCTGCCGGACGCATGTTGCTGGTGACGGTGCTGATAGCCTATGGCGCCACGCTGGTGTCGGGCTTCCTATCTTACTTCACCGGCATGACGTTCTTCCCGTCGATGATTGAAACGGGCGTCCCGCTGGAAGAGGTGAGCGAGGCACAGGGCGTGGTACCCTACTTCTCGGTCGGCATTCCCCCGCTGATGGAGGTGATGACAGCACTGGTACTGGCCTTCACCCTGGGATTAGGATTGGCCTACCTGAAGAGTGACGCTTTGAAACAGGTGGCACGCGACTTTCAGGAGATTGTAGTGCGCATGATTTCGGCCGTCATCCTGCCTCTGTTGCCCATCTACATCTTCGGCATCTTCCTGAACATGACTCACTCGGGCCAGGTGTTTGACATACTGACGGTCTTCATCAAAATCATCGGCGTCATCTTCGTGTTGCATGTCGGGGTGTTGTTGCTTCAGTACGCCGTGGCCGGAGCCATTGCTAAGAAGAATCCTCTGAAAGCCCTGTGGCGCATGATGCCTGCCTACTTTACCGCCTTGGGCACACAGTCCAGTGCCGCCACCATTCCCGTGACGCTGGAGCAGACAAAGAAGAACGGTGTGCACGACGACATTGCCGGCTTCGTCATTCCCCTCTGCGCCACCATCCACTTGAGCGGCAGCACGCTGAAGATTGTGGCCTGCGCCATGGCGCTGATGATGATGCAGGGCATGCCGTTCGACTTCCCCATGATGGCCGGCTTCATCTTCATGCTCGGCATCACCATGGTAGCCGCACCGGGTGTACCGGGAGGTGCCATCATGGCCTCGCTGGGCATTCTGCAGAGCATGTTGGGCTTCGACGAGAACGCGCAAGCGCTGATGATTGCCCTCTACATCGCCATGGATAGCTTCGGCACTGCCTGTAACGTGACAGGCGACGGAGCACTGGCGCTGATTATCGACCGAATCTTCAGGAAGAAAGAGCAAAGACAGGGTTGAGATTGTTTCGGAAAGTCAGAAGCAATAGTCAGACCGGGTTTCCCCTCGAAAATTTGCTCCGCTCCACAGAAGTAACTACTTTTGCCACAGAAAAAAGAAACATAGACAATATGAAAATAGCACTCATCACCGGCATCACCGGACAAGACGGCTCTTTCTTGGCCGAGTTTTTGTTGCAGAAAGGGTACGAGGTTCACGGCATTCTGCGCCGCTCGTCCTCATTCAACACCGGACGCATCGAGCACCTCTACTTCGACGAGTGGGTGCGCGACATGAAGCAACGCCGGCTCATCAATCTGCACTATGGCGACATGACAGACTCATCGTCTCTCATCCGCATCATTCAGCAGGTGCAACCCGACGAAATCTACAACCTTGCCGCACAGAGCCACGTCAAAGTGAGTTTCGAGGTTCCAGAATACACCGCCGAAACCGATGCCGTGGGTACTCTCCGCATTCTGGAAGCCGTCCGCATACTAGGCATGGAGAAGAAGACGAAAATCTATCAGGCATCCACCTCCGAACTGTTTGGTAAAGTGCAAGAAGTTCCTCAGAGCGAAACAACCCCGTTTTATCCTCGCAGCCCCTACGGTGTGGCCAAGCAATACGGTTTCTGGATAACAAAAAACTATCGCGAAAGCTATGGAATGTTTGCCGTGAACGGTATTCTCTTCAATCACGAGAGCGAACGCCGAGGCGAAACCTTCGTCACCCGCAAGATAACGTTGGCAGCAGCACGCATTGCCCACGGCTTGCAAGACAAACTCTACTTGGGAAATCTCGATGCCATGCGTGACTGGGGATATGCCCGCGACTACGTAGAGTGCATGTGGCTCATCCTGCAACATCCCAATCCGGAAGATTTTGTTATCGCCACCGGCGAGATGCATTCCGTTCGCGAGTTCTGTACCTTGGCTTTTCAAGAGGCAGGCATCAACCTGCGTTGGGAGGGACAAGGTGTGGAGGAGAAAGGAATCGACCAAGCAACCGGACGCGTACTTGTGGAGGTAGACCCGAAGTATTTCCGTCCCGCCGAGGTGGAACAGTTGCTGGGCGACCCGACCAAAGCACGTACTTTGCTGGGTTGGAATCCGTGCAAAACCCCCTTCACAGAGTTGGTACGCATTATGGTGCAGCACGATTTGAAGGAAACAATGCAAAAGTAGAATTCTCCCCGCTTCTTTTTGAAGTGAGAGGAGATAAGGCTCATTTCATCTATCAGAAATCACACATCATCCATCGATTTTCAGCAATCATCAATCAGAAATCCCATCATGACTTTTGATTCCAAAATATACGTGGCCGGACATCGCGGCCTGGTAGGCTCTGCCATCTGGAATAACCTGTTGGAAAAGGGCTATACCAATTTAGTGGGACGTACGCACAGCGAGCTAGACTTGCTGGACGCTGTAGCCGTGCGTCGATTCTTCGACGAAGAGCAACCGGAATATGTTTTTCTGGCTGCCGCCTTCGTGGGAGGCATCATGGCAAACAGTATTTATCGTGCCGACTTCATCTACAAGAACCTGCAAATTCAACAGAACGTCATCGGCGAGAGTTTTCGCCATGGAGTAAAAAAATTGCTCTTTCTGGGCAGCACCTGCATCTATCCGCGCGAAGCTCCACAGCCTATGAAGGAAGAAGTATTGCTTACATCACCTTTAGAGTACACCAACGAGCCGTATGCAATCGCCAAAATTGCCGGTTTGAAGATGTGCGAGAGCTTCAATCTGCAATACGGAACTAATTACATCGCTGTGATGCCCACCAATCTCTATGGACCGAATGATAACTTCGATTTACAGCGGAGCCATGTACTTCCGGCCATGATTAGGAAGATTCACCTCGCGCATTGTCTGCTACAAGGAGATTGGGCTGCCGTGCGACGCGACCTGAACCGGCGTCCCGTGGAAGGGATTGATGGAAAAGCCGGCGAAAATGAAATTCTCACCTTATTATATAAGTACGGCATCAGTTCCAACGAGGTAAGATTGTGGGGGACAGGCACGCCCTTGCGCGAATTCCTATGGAGCGAAGAGATGGCCGATGCTTCAGTCTTCATCATGCAGCACGTCGATTTCAAAGATACCTATCGCGAGGGAGAACACGACATTCGCAACTGTCACATCAACATCGGCACCGGTAAAGAAATAACCATCCGTCAGCTGGCCGAGCTCATCATCCGAACCGTGGGCTATCAAGGTCGATTGACTTTCGACTCCTCCAAACCCGACGGCACATTCAGAAAACTTACCGACCCCGGCAAGCTGCATAACCTAGGTTGGCATCACCGAATTGAGATTGAAGAGGGAGTGGAAAAGCTATATCGCTGGTATTTACAATCATAAATCGGACGAAAAAGACTGGAAAAGTTTGCACTCTATTCGGAAAGCCTTATATTTGCACATTCCAAATTAAAATGTGCAACCAACATGGATCAAAGTTTTATTGCTTACGTAGAGAACAGTATTAAAAAGAACTGGGACCTAGATGCGCTTACCGACTACAAAGGTGCAACCCTGCAATATAAAGATGTAGCTCGGAAAATTGAGAAACTCCACATCATTTTTGAATCATGCGGCATACAAAAGGGTGACAAAATAGCTGTATGTGGGCGAAACAGTTCGCACTGGGGTGTTGCATTCCTTGCCACACTAACGTACGGTGCCGTAGTTGTTCCCATCTTGCATGAATTCAAAGCAGATAATGTACACAACATTGTAAACCACAGCGAGGCAAAGCTACTCTTTGTGGGAGATCAGGTTTGGGAGAATCTGAATGAAGCTGCCATGCCTTTGCTTGAGGGAATCATGCTCATCAACGACTTCTCCTTGTTGGTTTGTCGGACCGGCAAGCTGGAATATGCCCGCGAACATCTCAATGCCATGTTCGGCCAGAAATATCCTAAGAATTTCAGAAAAGAGCACGTTTCTTACCACAAGGATCAGCCTGAAGAGCTTGCCGTGCTCAATTATACCTCCGGAACAACAAGCTATTCAAAGGGTGTAATGCTTCCCTACCGCGCTTTGTGGTCCAACACTCGTTTTGCATACGAAGTGCTCGACATGAATCCGGGCGACAAACTCGTTTCAATGCTTCCCATGGCGCACATGTACGGCTTGGCATTCGAGTTCCTCTATGAATTCACCGTCGGATGCCACATCTACTTCCTCACCCGAATGCCTAGCCCGAAGATTATCTTGCAAGCATTTGCCGAGGTCAAACCGCGACTCGTGGTAGCCGTCCCACTCATCATCGAAAAGATTATCAAGAAGAACGTACTGCCTAAACTCGAAACACCCACCATGAAACTGCTGCTGAAGGTACCTTACATCAATGATAAGATTAAGGCAACCGTGCGCGAGCAAATGATGAAAGCGTTTGGTGGAAATTTCTACGAGATAATTGTCGGCGGAGCTGCGTTTAATCAAGAGGTCGAGCAAGTACTCCGAATGATCGAATTCCCATACACCGTCGGCTACGGAATGACCGAATGTGCACCGATTATTTGTTACGAGGACTGGAAACGATTCAAGCAAGGCTCTTGCGGAAAGGCTGCCCCCCGCATGGAAGTGAAAGTGCTCTCTGACGACCCCCAAAATATCCCCGGAGAAATCATCTGCAGAGGTCCCAATGTCATGTTGGGATACTTCAAAAACGAGGAAGCAACCGCCGAGGTGCTCGACGCCGACGGATGGATGCACACAGGAGACCTCGGATTGATTGACGCCGACGGAAATGTAACCATCAAAGGGCGTTCCAAAAATATGCTCCTCGGACCAAGCGGTCAAAACATCTATCCCGAGGAAATCGAGGACAAGCTGAACAACCTGCCGTATGTGGCGGAGAGTATTATCGTCCAGCAAAACGAAAAATTGGTCGGTTTGGTCTATCCGGACTTCGAGGATGCATTCGCGCACGGGCTTAAGCAGGAAGACATTGAGAGAGTGATGGAAGAAAACCGTCAAGCTCTGAATGCCGAGCTCCCGGCCTATTCGCAAATCGCCAAGATGAAAATCTACCCCGAGGAATTCGAAAAAACACCCAAAAAGAGCATAAAAAGATTCTTATACCAGGAGGCTAAAGGGTAAGGCTTCCCGGTTAGCACGGATTACGCAATTACATTGATTCATAAACAAAGCTCATACTTACTGTAGCTACCGCGTAGTCCGTGCGTTTTTTTTGTCCCTACTCAAAACACAATCCATCATGATTTTGATTCATTTTTCACTGAGAACGAAGCCGGTAACTTCGTTCCAAGCTCCTATTTCCGTTCGCGAAACTGAACAAAAGACGTTGCTGAGTGGCGCTACAGGCCGCGGAAGAGAACCTAACTGTCGGCAAGCCGGAATTTCCGTTCGGAAAACTGAGCGGAAGAGGTTGCTTGGTGGCCCTGCAGGCCGCGGAAGGGAGCGAAACGTCCTCTTCGCCATCCTCACACTCCTCACAATGACCTGCCTGCCGATGAGGGCGCAAAGTCCGGTAGAGAAACAGAGCGGAAAGTCCGTCGTAAACCTCTCGCTCTGGAAAAACATCGCCACGCATCGTACAGACACCACCTCCACCGTCGCGCTCAACCTCGGCATCGTCTCGCAGATGAATGCCTTGCGTGGATTTGGTACCAATCTGCTCAGCAGCACGGTTCTACGCAGCGCGGAGGGACTTCAGCTGGCGGGTATCTCCAACCTCGTGGGGAAAGACTTTGCAGGCGTGCAAGTGGCCGGCATCACCAACATCGCGGGGAGCCAAGCGCGCGGCGTGGTGGTTTCGGGCATGGTGAACATAACCGGAGCAGAAATTCGCGGCCTCTCGCTGACGGGGTTGGTCAACATCGCAGGCGGAGAGGTCGACGGAATGATGGCGAGCGGGCTTATCAACATTGCAAGCTCGCCCCTTCGCGGGGGACAACTCTCCGGCATGTGTAACATTGCGGCCGACACGGTGCGCGGTGCCTCGGTCAGCGGATTGATGAACGTGGCCGGCAAAAGTATGCGCGGCCTACAACTTTCAGCCCTGGGCAACGTGGTGGGCGAGCAGCTGAGCGGGGCGCAAATAGGTCTCGCCAACCTCGCGGTGAGCGGAAAAGGGGTGCAGCTGGGTTTGGTGAACTACTATAAGGAGGATTTCAGCGGCATACAGCTTGGATTGGTCAACGCAAACCCGCAAACGCGTGTGCAGCTGATGCTCTTCGCGGGGAATCGAAACAAATTCAACATCGCTGCACGTTTCAAAAATAAAATCCTATACACCACGCTCGGCATCGGACTCCCCTATTACGACGCCGACCAACTCTTCTCCACCTCCTTTTTCTACCGCGCGGGAGCCGCCATGCCGCTGTGCAAGCGAATTTCGCTGACGGGCGACTTGGGCTATCAGCACATTGAAACGTTTCGCAGCTGGAAACAAGGACTCCCCGCGCGATTGTACGGCTTGCAAGCCCGCGTCAGCCTGGAATACGAACTTTCTGCCCGCTTCGCGCTCTTCGCAACGGGCGGATACGGTGGCACGCGCTTTTATCAAAAGGACGTGACGTTCGATAAAGGAATTATCCTTGAATGCGGCATGATATTGCTCCGCATTTAGTTACTTTCTATCTTCCGCGGCCGCGAAAACTACCTAAACGGTTTACAAATAGGTTTTCGCGGCCGCGATTTCCTATTTTTCAATCTGCAAACACGTTTTCGCGGTCGCGGAATCCTATTTTTCAATCTGCAAACCGGTTTTTTCGGTCGCGAAATCCTATTTTCCTTTTTACAAGGTCGATTTCGCGACCGAGGTAGCTTCGCAATCACTTTTTAGGTCGTTTTTTCTACTTGGGAATGGAGTTTCTCCACTCCCCCGCCCCATTTTGTCGCCATCAAATGGCATCCTACTGTTTACAAATCCGATTTACAAATCAGACAAATAACCCTGTCTGTCGCTTAATTATAAATAAAACTTAAATAGGATAGCCGTCAACAAATTAGCGGCTGATTTATTAGGATATTTCCGAGCAAAACCCTATTTTTGCACCATCAAACCAGCTTAAAAGAAAACAAACATATGGAAGCATCCAATCCCACCCACAACCTATTGAATGAACTGAACGAAAGTCAGCGTGCCGCCGTTGAATACATCGATGGTCCTCAACTTGTGATTGCTGGCGCAGGCTCGGGAAAGACCCGCGTGCTTACTTACAAGGTTGCCTATCTGGTGGAAAGAGGCTTGCACCCGTTTAGAATCCTCGCCCTCACGTTTACCAACAAAGCGGCGCGTGAGATGAAGCAGCGCATTGCGAAAACCGTGGGCGACGAGCGTGCACGTCATCTTTGGATGGGAACTTTCCACTCACTCTTTTTGCGAATCCTTCGCACGGAGCACGAAGCCATCGGCTTTAGCAGCAGATTCACAATTTACGACACGGCAGACAGCAAAAGTCTTATTCGCTCCATTATCAAGGAGATGCAACTGGACGAAAAGGTTTACAAGCCCTCGTCCGTGCAGAGCCGCATCAGCAACGCTAAAAATCACCTCATTGCACCGCCCGCGTATGCCAACGACCGACAGTTGTATGAGGACGATTGTGCGCGGAAGATGCCTGCCATCCGTGACATCTATCGCCGCTACTGGGAAAGGCTGCGACAATCGGATGCGATGGACTTCGACGACCTGCTTTTCCAAACTTATTTGCTCTTCCAACAAAATCCGCAAATTCTGAGCAGCTATCAGCAGCAATTTGCCTATATTCTGGTGGATGAGTACCAAGATACCAACTTTGCTCAGCATTGCATCGTGCGACAGCTGGCTGCACAGCATCAGCGTGTCTGCGTCGTGGGCGACGATGCGCAAAGCATCTATTCGTTCCGGGGCGCCAACATCGACAACATCCTGACGTTTGCCAACTCCTTTCCCTCGGCCAAACTTTTCAAATTGGAGCAAAATTACCGCTCCACGCAGACGATTGTGGGGGCTGCTAACAGTCTGATTTCAAAAAACCGTCGGCAGATAGAGAAAAACGTGGTATCGATGAATGCCGAAGGCGAGAAAATTGCGCTGATACAGGCGTACAGCGACATCGAAGAGGGCGAAATCGTTGGAAATAAGATTCGTAACCTCTGCTCCTGCTGCAATGCAAGCTATGCAGACTTTGCGATACTTTATCGCACGAACGCACAGAGCCGCATCTTTGAAGAGGTTCTTCGCAAGAAGGGGATTCCTTACCGCATCTATGGCGGCCTCTCTTTCTACCAGCGGAAGGAGATAAAAGATGTGATAGCTTATTTCCGCCTCGTAGTAAACCCGCACGATGAAGAGGCGCTCAAAAGAATCATCAATTATCCGGCCAGAGGAATCGGCGAGACCACTTTAAAAAAAGTAATTGGAGCCGCGGCCGAGTTTGGCGTCAGTCTCTGGCAGGTATTGTGCGAACCACTCAGTTTTGGCGTAAATGTAAACAGCGGAACGCTTGGAAAACTGCAAAAGTTCCGCTCGCTGATGGAGGAACCGATGCAGCGCGAAGCAAGCTCGGATGCCTACGAGTTGGGGCTGGAAATCTTGAAGAAATCCGGCATCGCGGAGGTATATGCGACCACGAAAGAGGTCGAGGAGATTGACCAGCGCGAGAATATCGAGGAACTGATGAACGGCATCAATCTCTTCGTCGAGCAACGTCGCGAAGAGGGCAACGAGCACGTTTCGCTGAGCGATTATCTCTCCGAAATCTCCCTCATCACCGACCAGGACATGGAGAAAGGAGATGATACTGAGTTTGTTACGCTCATGACCATTCACGCAGCAAAAGGACTCGAGTTTAAGTCTGTTTTCGTGGTGGGAATGGAGGAAAACTTGTTCCCGGGTGCCCAATCTGCCGAATCTGCCCAGCAACTTGAGGAGGAGCGTCGCCTCTTCTACGTCGCCCTGACCCGTGCCGAAGAGCGTTGTTTCCTCTCCTACTCCAAATCGCGCATGCACTATGGCAAAATGGATTATAGCGCCCCCAGCCGTTTCCTCAAAGACATCAACCCCCAATATCTCCACATCCCCCAAACAATGTTTACAAATAACCCCGTTTCTCGGAGCGAAAATCGAATCAATCAAGAGTCAACCCCCATTTTCAAAACTTTTGAAAAACCTAACCGAAGTTTTGGCTCCTCTCAGCAATCTTTTGAACAACCCAACCGAAACTTCAGCCCCAATCTCGGCCTGAAAACCGACCGCCCAATATCTTCTTCTCATCCCACAACCATACAACCCAACTTCAGAAAAGTGCAACCCACTTCTCCGGCTGACCAATCTAATTTCCGGAGAGTGCAGTCCGCTTCTCCTTCCGAGAACCGACCCAACCCCGTCCCCACCTTATCTATAGGCAGTCTCATTGAACACGACCGCTTTGGAATCGGCCAAGTTCTGCAGCTGGAAGGAACCGGCGACAACGCCAAAGCCACCATCCAATTTAAAAATGCCGGCGTCAAGCAACTCCTCCTCCGCTTCGCCCGCTTCAAGCTCATCACCCCATAACCCACCCCATTTTCCCGCCGCGCCATCCATCTCATCACCTCCTCCGCCCCTCTTTTCCTTCGCTCAACCTACTCCCGCAGCCCTTTTAGCCCTTTCCGCCCTCGTTCAACCTCTCTCATCACCCCCTCCGCCCCTCTTTTCTCTCGCCACATCCACCCCCGCAGCCCTTTTAGCCCTTTTCACCCTCGCCGCCCTCACCCCAACCCTTTCCAACCCCCTTTTCACCCCACCATCACCCCCTTCCCACCCTTTTACCCTCATTTCCTTCCCCCTTTCTTCCCCTTCAAACCAACTGATAATCAACACCATCCCATCACACCCTCTAAAAACCTCAATAAAAAAGTGTGCGGAATGTTTGCAGGTAAAAAGAAAATGTCTACCTTTGCATCCGCAATCGCGGAAATAGCTCAGTTGGTAGAGCACAACCTTGCCAAGGTTGGGGTCGCGAGTTCGAGCCTCGTTTTCCGCTCAAACAATTACATAGATTGCGTTAGCCTTTTGCCCAAGTGGCGGAATTGGTAGACGCGCACGTTTCAGGTGCGTGTGTCGCGAGACGTGCAGGTTCGAGTCCTGTTTTGGGCACAAAAGGAAAGCAATCGAGGTTCTTTGATTTCATGGGAGATTGTATGGAGAGGTGGCGGAATTGGTAGACGCGCTACTTTGAGGGGGTAGTGACAATTATGTCGTGGGAGTTCGAGTCTCCTTCTCTTCACACACAACATCTCGTTTGCGGAAATAGCTCAGTTGGTAGAGCACAACCTTGCCAAGGTTGGGGTCGCGAGTTCGAGCCTCGTTTTCCGCTCAAACAATTTCGAGATGACCTTTGCCCAAGTGGCGGAATTGGTAGACGCGCACGTTTCAGGTGCGTGTGCCGCGAGGCGTGCAGGTTCGAGTCCTGTTTTGGGCACATTCTTTAAGAAGAAAAGGTCATCATTTGCGGAAATAGCTCAGTTGGTAGAGCACAACCTTGCCAAGGTTGGGGTCGCGAGTTCGAGCCTCGTTTTCCGCTCAAGTAAAGGAGGGCATTCTTCAAAAGAATGTTCTCCTTTTCTATTTATATAACCTAAAAAAAAACAAAGAAAGGGCTTATTGGTCAAAATAGTACATAAAATCGAGGCGGTTTTTGTTTATTGGTCAAAATAGTACATAAATGCGGGTATTTGCCCTCATTTTCTACTTGTATTTAAGCCTGAAATACTCGTCTATAAAGAGTTTGCGATA
>JAGATY010000078.1 GCA_017621035.1 Bacteroides sp.
TATTGAATATTTGAATGCCTAAAGATACGAAAACTTTAGGATATACCAAAGCCCTTGCTTGTGAAAGTAGGGGCTTTGTGATAAAAAATGAGGGCGTGCCGATTTTTGACACACCCTCCTTTGGTTATATACTTACATAATTATATAAGTACATAGTATCATAGTTCAATAAACTTATCTCCCTTGAAATCTTGTAGATGCTCACCGTAGTACACATAGCCCATCTGGTTACTGACAATACGTGTGTTCCCGATAGTTGCATCAATGTTGGCATGCGAATGGCCAAATATCCATACATCTATTCGGCTGTCGGCAATAAAATCACCCAGTTCGGTTGCAAAGGCGCTGTTCAATAGGCTTCCTTTATGCTCGGGTGCTACAACTTCTAATGTAGGGAGGTGGTGGGTAACCACCACTATGTGCCTGGCATCACTTACTGAAACACTTTGCTTGATAAATGCCAAACACTTCTCATGCTCTGCATTGAAATCATCAGTGGTGAATCTACGACCACCATACAGTATTTGCCTGAAGTCGTTCATGCCACGACTGACAAAATATTCATCCTGTGGTGATATATGCGACCACAAAGTTGAAAGGATAAAATCTGTATCATCAATGCGTACCACCTTATTCTGATGGTAATGGACATTGGGAAGAATCTCCCTGCTCCAACTATCGCCATAAGCTAGCACATCACCATTGCCATAAAACTCATGGTTGCCAGGCACTAGCAAAACCTGATGGTAATTGGCAGATGCCCACTTCCAAAACTTTAAGTTTGGCAATGTTCTATCCCGTAGATAGCCTGTATCACCGGCAAAAACCAGAACATCTCCAACTACCTCAAACGGCATACTCTTTATAAATCTTGAATTATCTGACAACTCTAGATGTATATCAGATGCATATTGTATCTTCATAATCTCTTTAATTTTAGCATTTTGTGTAAATCAATTCATAATTTTCCGCATTAGAATCGTTATCTATGATATCCTTCGCAAAATTGAACTTATCGAACAAATACTGATAGTGATTAAGTTCTTCCTTCCAAAAACTGATGCTTTGGTTACATTCGTATATATCTTCGTTGATTTTATCATACAACTCCACATTTGCTTTTACTATACGAGCTTCCAACCTAACGATATCCTCCTTCTGCTCTTTTAGAGCTGTTTTGCACCTATCTATTTCTTCTTTGTAAAAGTCTATAACCTCACCAAGTAATTCTTTTGTCAATACTTTAGGAGAAGGATTCCAAGGAAGAACAGTTAGCTCTCTGCTTGGAGTGGTTGTAAGGTAAAACAACTCGCATCCCATCGACCTCTCTACATTTCTATTATGTTCTTTTCTTTCTTCTTCAATTTTATTTATTTCGTCATCAGAAAGGTCTTTAATTTCATTCCACGATGGATGTTCTTTGTATTCCAATAGAGGTATATTCTTGTCTCTCAAATATATAGTTGTGTATTCACTCATGACTTCACCTCCTATCTATTATTCTTACTAAATTGTTCTACCTACTTCTGTATTATAGCCTTTACCTGGTCAAAAGAAACAGGAGTAAAGTTGTTGTTGTCTACGCCTACATCATATTGTGTAGGAAACAGCATATTCAATCTTGATGCATCTTTACCCGTATTATTCTTGCTGGTGTGAACGTGGCCAAACAGTTGCCAAGTATATAACACAAGAATGGACAATGGTTCAGATAAATCTTCTGCTTGCCAATCTCTATATGCATCTGCATCAGAATTGCTTCAAACCTATCATAATATACTTGTCTAAGATTCTTAATATCGTGATTCCCGACGATGAGATAGATTTTCCCATTTAATCTGTTCAGTACATTCGTCCATTCAGCAGAGCCTCCTAAGCAAAAATCGCCAAGGTGAAAGACGATATCGTCCACTCCTACCACACGGTTCCAGTTCGCAATGAGAGTTTCGTTCATTTCATTCACATTCTTGAAAGGACGACTGCAAAAACCGATGATGTTGACATGGTTAAAGTGAGTATCCGATGTAAAAAATACCTTTGCTCCGTCAAATTTGTAATTCATAATCGCTTCTTCATTTGTACGCATCACTGCGTGGTTAATAATTGATTTGTTGATTTCCATTGGACGGAATAGACGGAGAGGAAGACGTCACCAATGGGTATAAAAAAATCGTTGGAAAGCTTGGTAGGGACTTTCCAACGATTCTTATCAGATTATCGAACTAAAATATTTGCATCTATAATATTCGCGTTCGCATACGTTTCAATTGGATAGTCTCTCCAATAGAGGCTGTTGGTTCAATGCATGAAATAGTGGTATACAGCATACCCTCAAAGCATTTTGTGCCTCGATCAAGAGTGGTTGCTAATATGTTCATTCTATTTTGCTGCATCTTCAATTTTTAATAGTTTTTTCCAATGTGGACTGCAAAGGTAATGCTTTTTTCTTCAAATTATCAAAACTTACCCGCACTATTTTCAAGCCGTAAAATGCCTGATAATGGGTTATATACAAAGTATATAAGAATATTGGTTTAGCTGTAAATTTTCTTTTGGCCAAGGGAATACCGAAATATTGGAAATAAATCGGTATGAACCATTGTAGATATTCTTTATATTTCACAAGCTATACTATAAATTATATATAGAACTACGTGAATATAAACTTATTACACTTGTCATCAAAAGTCGTTAAAGGAATAATGATTAGAATACCGGAATACTACACGATATTATACGAGCCACTTTAATCACCCCATCCAACTTGTTCTCAAAAATACGATAGGCTTCTTCAATTTCACTTAATGGGAAGCGATGCGTAATGAGTGGAGTAGTGTCAATCTTTCCTTGCTCAATAAGGCTGAGAACTTCTTCGCAATCGCATCCATCGACCCCGCCAGTCTTGAAGGTGAGGTTCTTGCCATACATATCTGGAAGAGGAAGAACTTGCGGTTGGTCGTAAAGAGCTACCACTGTAACGATAGCATTTGGACGGGCACACTCCCATGCGAGGCGGAAAGTATCTTCGACTCCGGCCACTTCAAGTACTCGGTCGGCTCCACCATGGTCGCTATTCTGGAGAACAAAGTCTTTGCATTCTTCGGGAGTGGTGAGCAATACATCAGGATAATGCTCCTGAACGAAGCGTCTTCTTTCTTCTGAATTTTCGCAAACAATGATGCGTTTGGGCTTCTTGAGCATTACACACAAAAGGGTGCATATTCCGGTCGGCCCCGCTCCTATTATCAAAACTGCATCATCTTCAGTTATCTCGGAAATGCGAGCAGCCCAAAAGCCTGTAGCCAAGACATCGCCCACCAACAAGGTTTGTTCATCGGTCACACTATCGGGAATACGGTTCAGCCCTTGATTGGCCAAAGGTACGCGCACATATTCCGTCTGTCCACCATCGATACGGCAGCCCAATGCCCAACCGCCATTAGGATTGGTGCAATTGTTCACACAGCCATTCTTGCAGAAAAAGCACTCTCCGCAGAAGGTCTCCACGTTGACCGTCACTCGGTCTCCTGGCTTTACATGGGTTACTTCCGCACCAATCTCTTCGACAACACCCACCATTTCGTGACCAACGGTGATGCCTGGAACGGCACGCGGCACACTTCCATGCTTGATATGCAAATCACTTGAACAGATGCTACTCATCGTAACACGAACAATGGCATCGGTAGGTTCTATCAACTCAGGCTTCGGCTTCTCCGCCGAAGCGAATTTTCCTTTCTCTATGTATGTGTATGCTAGCATAATTCTCTATTATATCATCAACATAATCCGTCCTTCTGCCTTAACAAACATATCGGGAAAACGGCAGATAACGGCATAAACCTGATTGGATGTAACTGGTTGACCATCTTTGCGGATATGTAACCGTTGGCGGTTTATCATTTCCGCAATCTGCTCCGTCCGCATCCCTCGGTTTTGACTTGCGAGGCAGTATAGTATGGCTTCTTCGATTTTCATATGCCTGTGTTACGCCATGAATTTTTCAATCAATCCTTTCAATACTTCTGTATCCAAGTTTACAATCCCTTGTTTCTCCAGCAATGCATATTCTTCTCTTTTCTTGCTAATCACAAACTTACGCTCTTTATCATTTATGGTCGCGTAAAGATGGTAGTTGCCTTTATAGGTCTGTTCTATGCGTACATTTTCATAGAGTACATCGCCTATTTCAAAATTAACAACATCTTTAGACGTATCAATGAATCCCCAACTCGTTAGAAGTTCGTTTAAGCGAGTTTCAACTGCACTAATCCATCGTTCTTCAACAAGGTGCTTTTCAGCAAAAGATCTGAATTGAGAAATGGCTGATGCTACTTCATTGATGATATTTTCGGGCTTTCTTACGCCATTCTCTTTGGCAAAAGCTAAAGCATCTTCTTTCGTATGGCCGTATAGTTTTCCATTCATCATCAAGCAGTGTGTTTGCTCGGGTAAATAGCCTCCCGAGTTGAAGATGTATGTAAGGTCGTATGCTGGAGAGAGACTCCATTTACCTTGATCGTCCATCAAGAAGGAGAAGTTCTTGTTGTGATCATCCGTATTGTTGGCCAAGATGTTGAATACCATTCTGCGGAAGACTTCATCAAAGGTGGCTGCCGGTAAACGCATCTTTCTACTTACCATCATCAACTTTTCATAACTATCGGCTTCTGGATATAGAGCAGCAAGTGTCTGCATGTGAAGTTTGCGCTCTTCATCTCGGTCGAAACGCTGAGTTATAAAATGTTTGTTTCCTTCCGCTTCTATCAATCGGCAAGGCATGATATTTATGCCAGCAGCCTTGGCCATTTCGTAATAGGCCATTTCCAATTCCGCTGACGAACGACTCGGATCGCCAAACTTCAGAATGCAATATTCAAAACCTTTCTGACCGGCTATCTGTCCACTTCGTATCTCACCCGTCTCAGGATTGATTGCTATGATAGCCTTAGGCTGACGTCCACCAGCAGATGTTCCAACTGCAATCAAGGACTGCATTGTCAATGATTCATCTGGTGATATTTTTGCATTTTCCCTTTCTGTGAAAATCTTCTGCGCCAAATCGGTCAATGCTTTCAAATTCAGTTGCTCTGACTTCTTAATACCCGAAGATTCAGGCATAAATTCCAAAGCACCCATTCCTCGCTTACCTATGAATGACAATAAATCCAAAGGAGTAATCTCTTGATTGCGGATATTATTCTGAATACGCCAACATTCAAAAACCTGATTACCCCAAGCATCAGGAAGGGAATCAGCAAGAAAAGGAGGCAATTTGCGGTATATTTTGGTCTCCTTGTCTCCCATGATAGGACGTTTGCTTGTCGGTGAATCCACAGACGCAAGCAAAGGAAACGGGTTCAATCCTTCAGTAAGGAATTTGTGGTTGTACTCGAAGTAAGAATTACCTCTTCTGGAATCCCATGACAAACGTCCAATTTCCTTATCCCATAGAAAAACTTTAAGCGAGCTGGTAATCATTGTTTCTTATGTCTTATGCGTTGTACTCTCTTTTGATTATCTCTGATTAAGTATGCTGATTCGGGAAGTTCTGGCATCATGTCATCTAATGCATCAATCTGACCAATGGCTTTCATAAGCGACAAGAATGTTCCCAATGAGATATTGCCGGTTGTACCATTCTCGAATTTGTGAATGGTATTGACCGTGATTCCTGATTGCTCAGCAACATCCTTTTGCGTCATATGAGAACGCAAACGATAGTCCTTGAATCTGGCTCCAAGCAACTTTACCAATTCTGGTATAGAATATTCATAATAATCAGTCATACTATCTTATCTTGTACATTAATTTAATCAACTATTTAAGTATTTACTTATCGTACACAATGATTTATTTGCAAAGATATTGATAATTTCTTATATTAGGCATATTAACAACAAAAAAATATGCTTCACAAAAGAAAAATCAACTTTACTTTAATCTCGTACTCATATATACGGGTAATAAAGCAAAGTAAAAGAAGGGAAAAGAAGAAATGGCTTCGCCATAGAATTTTTCTTTTCACCAGCAAAATGAGATGGTTATTGACAATAAAGGTGGTATGTCTGAAATAAACACTCATCAACGAGGAAGTCAATCTATCACTTTTAGTAACAAAGAGAGGGATGTTCTAAAATGGAACACCCCACACAAGTAGAATTTAGCATTGGGCTACAGAAGAATCTAAGATGCTACTGTTCAACATGTAGATGAAAGGGATGTAACCAAACGTTACCCCCCTCGGTGTACTAAAATAGTTAAGCGGCATTACGAAGAGAAATAGAAAAAAGGATGACGTAGTGAAACACGACGCCCTGAAACAGGGCCCCATACCATGAATCATCAAATTTTCTTTTCACAAGCATAATGAGATGTATATCGATGAGAAAGGAGAACTTGGTTGTGCAAAGAGGTGACAGAAATCTAAAGACTCGGTAAAACACCGAGTAATCGATTAAATGTATCTTTACACTAAGTAAGATTTCAAGGCCTTAATTCTATCATCCATAAAGCAGATTCACTATTATCATACATTCAATATTGGGAGATGCACTAAAACAGTGCCCCCTGCAACAAGACATTAGATTCTCTTTTGGCTACAAAATTAAATAGTCGTAGATGGGAATGGCGGAAGAAGATGACGCGGTATAACACCGCCTCGTCGTTAATCATGGATTCAACATTGGAACATGCAGAAATAGGATGACCCTGTAAAACGAGGAGTCATAGATATAGATAAAGTATACGACATGTTGGTAAAGAAGACAAGCTGCCATCGTGATTCACGATTGAAGGTCAACAAGTGAGAACGTCCTGCAATTAGTTGACATAATCGGCAATATTCTCACGTATATTTCGTACCTTTGCACTCAGAAAAAGAGGTGAACTTCTGGATGGAAAGCCCAGTTTTTCCATGACTATAGAGAACGAACGTTGGAACGGCAAAAATGGCCATTTTTTCTACCGCCTTGAAGGTAAAAAAGGTTTTCTACCGTTTAAAGCGTAAGTTTCTCATACAGAAATAGTTCTACATGTTGCATCGGGAAATAAATGCCACTTTTTGAATTGAAAACGGATATAAAGAAAACCGTATGAAATATGCGAATCAAAAGTTGAATATCAACTACTGATTCGCATTATATATATCGACATCGTAAATATGTTAATTCCTGCTACTCTAATGCAGTGAATAAGTAATAAAACTATTAGAGAAAAATTCCTATATCTTTAACCTCAATCGCTTAATAAGTATTGCTATTCAGTTTGTTACAATAATCAAAGTAACGGGATAGTAACGAAACTCTGTCATTTTTGGGGGCTTTTCATCGGCCTTTGATGACACTACAACCTCTTGGCAAGTACTGATAAATTGCTAACAGACGTAAGCATCCGAAGAACAAACCTTGAAACTTGCTTAGCTCGATTCTCAGCCCAAAGAACAAACCCTGAAACTCGTTTAGCTTGATTCTCGGCTAGAATACTAAACCCAACAACTTGCTTAGCTCAATTCTCGGCCAGAAGAACAAACCCTGCAACTTGTTTAGCTCGATTCTCAGCTAGAAAAACAAACCTGGAAACATTTTTTTCTTCTTTCCTTGCCCTCAAAATGGAGAATTACTGCTGTTTTGCTTCTCAAATTCCAATGAAAATGTGGTGCCATGATTTTGTTGCGAGGTTACTCGGATGGTGCCTCCATGCTGATTCATGATTTGCTTGCATAAACTCAGGCCGATGCCGGAACCATTTGTCTTCGTGGTGAAAAAAGGCACGAAGATTCGTTCTTGCACCTCGGGAAGGATGCCTATGCCGTTGTCAGAAACATCTATGCAACATTTCCGCTCATCTTGCAGTGATACGAAGACATCCACGCGCGGATTAGGTTGATTTTCGCACGCTTCGCAAGCATTTTTCACCAAGTTTATCAGCACTTGCTCTATTTGCGACCGGTCTATCATCAGTTGCAGGTCAGTTTTCGGATGGTGAATGGAGACAAACGGTTGTGGAAACAGTTTCTCCAGCTCTGAGAAGAGCTTGCAGAGCGATTCGCTCTGTTTTACGGGCGAGGGGAGGCGCATCAGTTTGTGATAGTTCTCCACAAAACCGAGAAGGCTTTTACTCCGACGATGGATTGTCTTCAGCGCCTGCTGAAACAACTCCTGATTCTCTTGCGTCATTTCCCGCTCACATAAAGTCTCACTCAGCGAGATGATGGGTGTGATTGAATTCATCATTTCATGCGTAAGCACGCGGATAAGTTTCTGCCACGCCTGCATTTCGGTCTGTTCAAGCAGCCGGCTCCGATATCCGGCGGTAACTTCATTCAGCTCCTTTACCAGCTGCATCAGCGCGCGGTTCCGATAGGGTGAGCGAAAAGAAATCAGATTATCCCCCGTGCGAAGGCACTCCATCAGCTGATTGACCATCCTCACCTGCACCGATTGCACGCGGTAAAGATGATAGCTCACTCCGCCGATAACCAACAGCACCAACACCAGCGAGAAAATCATTTCGCGCTCGTAAAACCAAACCAGCAATGCGCCCGATAGCACCAGCACTGCGATATGCAGACCAATCACCAACAAATATCGTTTCATAAGCCGTATTTTTCAATTTTCCGATAGAGTGTGTACCTGGTGATGCCGAGCGCATCAGCTGCCCGATTCATATTGCCGCCATACAGGCGGATGGCACGCTCAATCGTGTTTTTTTTTCCACCATTTCCAGATTGAAATCCTCTCCGATGCGAGGGTCGCTCGTCGGCGCGGGTCGCAGAGGCAGCTCGGCAGGGTGCAGAAGCCCTCCGTCGCCCATGATGACAGCTCGCTCCACCACATGTTGCAATTCGCGCACGTTGCCCGGCCATTCATACTTCAGCAGCTTGTTTTTCGCCTCGCGGGTAAAGCCTCGCATCTCTTTTTGGTACTTTCGCGCGTAGCGTGAGAGGAAATGTTCCGCCAAAAGTATGATGTCGTTGCCGCGTTCCCTAAGTGGCGGAATGCGAATCTCAATTGTATTGATGCGATACAACAAATCCTGTCGGAAAAGTCCTTCTTCCACCCGCCGATGCAGGTTGCATTGGTGGCGGAGATGATTCGCACGTCGATGGACGAGCTGCTCGTGCTGCCAAGTCGGCTTACACACCGTTTTTCGATGGCCGTAAGAAGTTTGGCCTGCATCGGCATCGACAAATTGCCAATCTCGTCCAGAAACAGCGTTCCACCGTTGGCAATTTCAATCCTACCCGCTTTCGATTGACGCGCGTCGGTGAAGGCACCCTTCTCAAAGCCGAAAAGTTCACTTTCAAACAGGTTTTCTGGAATCGTACCCAAGTCTATGTTGACAAACGGACGGCCGTAGCGAGCCGAGTTTCGGTAGAGCAGCTTTGCAATCACGTCTTTTCCCGTTCCATTCTCTCCCAGCAGCAAGATGTTGGCGTCGGCACCCCGCAAACGTTCTACCGTTTGAAATATCTCGCGGATGGGAGCAGATTCACCAATGATTGGCTCGTCCTGACTGCCGAGGATTCCACTTGACAACACTTCCACCTGCTCTTTCAGCTGGCAGACCTCCTTGCGCGAGTCGCTAAGTCGTTGTGCAGCCGTCAGTGTGGCCAGCAACTTCTCTTTTTCCCACGGCTTGGCAATGAAATCGGTGGCGCCGGCTTTGATGGCCTTTACCGCCTTGTCGGTGTCACCATACGCCGTCATAAATACCACTATCGCCTGGGGGTCTTCAGCCAGTATCTCTTCAAGAGCATAAAACCCCTCGTCGCCGCTGCTTGCATCGCGGGTGAAGTTCATATCCAGCAGAATAATGTCCGGAGCAAACGATTGAATCAGTTTTCCGATGTTTTCCGGACTTCGCATCAGTTTCAGCTCCTTGGCCATGGGTTCCAACAGAAGCCGGAGGGCGAAAAGTACGTCTTGATTGTCGTCCACCACAACTATTTTTCCGAATGATTGCTTTTTCTCCATCATAAAATGGGCCGTTTTTTCGTTCAACGCTACAAAGATAGCGAGAATATCTGTGTGCTGTATGTGCGATTTCGCACACAGTTTGTGCGGATTCGCACACTTTCTCTCAGGTCGGTTTTCTGCTAAAAGAATGCTATTCAGCGGTTTACGCGTTTGGCACGATGTTTGCAGAATGATTCAAGAGAAACATCGGCTCCTTTCTTCCGATGCCAAACTGAGTTAATGACGAAAAACATACGCTTTTATGATGAAGAAAACCTGCCTGCTGCTCTGCACGCTTCTGGCCTCCCTCTGCAAACCCTGTCCGGCACAAGACACGCTCCGGCTGACGCTCGACGATTGCATTCAACTGGCACGCCAACAGTCGCCCACGGCCAAGCAAGCCATTCATACCTTTCGCTCGGCCTATTGGAACTACAGATATTACCGCGCCAACTATCTCCCGATGCTTTCGCTCACCTCCAATCCCTATCTCAATCGGGCCATCAACAAAATCACCATGAGCGATGGCACCGTGCAGTTTGTGGAGCAGAATTTGCTGAGCACCGATTTGACCTTGAGCCTTACGCAGAACGTTCCGTGGACCGGCGGAACCCTTTTCGTTGAAACTGCGGCCCAACGCTTGGACTTGCTGAGCGATGATACACACTCTTACCAGACTTCTCCCATCAATATCGGATATTCGCAATCGCTCTTCGGCTATAACACTCTGAAGTGGGACCGAAAATTGGAGCCGATTCGTTACCGCGAGGCGAAACGTAGCATGATAGAGGCATTGGAACTGGTGGCAGCCGGCGCCACCGAGCAATTCTTTTCATTGGCTCAGGCGCAAAGCAGTTTGGAGATAGCAAACTCAAACTTTGCTCACGCCGACACCTTATATAATTATGCAAAAGGACGGTACGACATCGGCACCATCAGCGAAAACGAAATGTTGCAGTTGGAGCTGAACCGGCTGACCGAGGAAACCAACCGCATGAATGCTCAAATCGAAGTAGAGAACGCGGAACAGGAGCTGCGCTCTTACCTCGGCATTCTGCAAGAGGTGAAGCTGATTGCCGACATTGCAAGCCCCATTCCCGACGTGCAAATCGACCTGGCCTCTGCTTTGATGCTTGCCGCGCAAAACAGTCCAGACGTGCTGAACATGCAGCTCCGCAAACTGGAGAGCGAACGTGCTGTAGCCAAAGCAAGGTCCAATGCCGGACTGAAAGACGACCTATACTTGCGCTTTGGTCTCACCCAAACCGGAAAAGATATTCAAGCAGCTTACAAGCACCCTTTGCAGCAGCAGTACGTAACCCTCTCCGTTACATTGCCCATTCTCGACTGGGGAAGAGGCAAAGGAAAGGTGCGCGTTGCAAAATCGAAGCGTGACCTGGTCTACTCACAAGTGGATCAGAACCAAACCGACTTTGAACAGAACGTGCGCAAGCTGGTCAACCAATTCAACCTACAGAAACAGCGCGTGCACATTGCTCGGCGCACCGACCACACCGCAGAACGACGTGCCACCGTTGCACGCAAGCTCTACCTGCTGGGGAAGTCATCCATCTTGGATTTAAACGCCTCTACCACCGAAAAAGAGAGCGCCCGACGCAGCTACCTCACCTCCCTGCACGATTATTGGAGCATCTACTTTACACTGCGCAGTCTCACCCTGTACGACTTCCTCCGCAACGCCCCACTGGAAGATTTCGCCGAGCAAACCCTACAATAACCAATCCCAAATCAAAAATCACCAATCAGAAATCAGCAATCAAAAATCCTAAATCAAAAATCCTAAATCATAAATCATAATTCAAAAATCCTAAATCATAAATCATAATTCATAAATCATAAATCAAAAATCAGAAATCATCAATCAGAAATCAAAAATCAAAAATCACATGGACATCAAGCTTTCCCCCAAGCCCTGGTACATCAAGTACCGTTACCGTCTCCTTTTTACCGCCGCGGTAGCAATCCTACTCGTGTATGTCTCCCTTCTCGCGCTGAAACCCCGGCAACTACGCATCGCAGCCGACTCCGTGCAGATAGCAGAGGTTCAAGACGATAAATTTCTCGAATATCTCGACGCAGAAGCAGTCGTGCAACCGATTCTTACAATTAAAATCAATGCAAGAGGCTCAGGCACGGTCGTAAGTGTCATTTCCGAAGAGGGAAGCCTGCTGCACCGAGGCGACACCATTCTGCTGCTGGAAAATCCCGACCTACTCAGTACCATCGAAGACCACCGCGATGAATGGGAGAAACAACTCATGCAATATCGCGAAAAAGAGATAAAAATGGAGCAACAACGCCTCCAGCTGCAAAAACAGACCTTGGGAACAAGCTACGAACTGGTGCGGCTCAGGCAGAACTACGAGCTGGAGAAAGAAGAGTTCAACATGGGCATTAAAAGCGCGGCGCAACTACGATTGGCCGAGGAAGAGTACAATTTCAAAGTGAAAAGTGCAAAATTACAACAGGAAAGCTTGCGCCACGACTCGATAGCCGGACTCGTCCGAAAAGAGATGCTCCGCGCTGAACGCGAACGCGAGCAAAAGAAGTATCGACGCGCCCTGCAGCAGTTAGAAACCCTCTGCATCACTGCTCCCATCGCCGGACAGCTCAGCTACCTGAACGCAACGCACGGACAGCTCGTCTCCCCTGGCGAAAGCATAGCCGAAATCAAGGTACTGGACAATTTCAAGCTGCACACTGCACTCAGCGAATACTACATCTCCCGCATCACCACGGGACTGCCGGCCACCATTATGCATGAAGGCAAAAAATACCCGCTGAAGGTAGCCAAAGTAGTGCCTGAGGTGAAAGAACGCACGTTCGACGTAGAGTTACACTTCACCGACTCCATTCCCCGCGATATATGCATCGGCAAAAACTTCCGCATCCAAATCGAGCTGGAAAAAGCTGAGCAAGCACTCGTCATGCCCAGCGGCAACTTCTACCAAGCCACCGGCGGACAGTGGATTTTCAAACTCTCGCCCGACCGAACCAGCGCCACTCGCGTACCGCTCACCTTGGGAAGCCAAAATCCCCGTCAATACGAAATCACCTCCGGTTTGCAGCCCGGCGATTTGGTCATCATCACCGGATACGATAACTTTGGCAACGCGGAAAAACTGATACTGAAATGAATTTTGATTTCTGATTTAGGATTTATGATTTATGATTTGTGATTTTTGATTTATGATTTGTGATTGATGATTTATGATTTGTGATTGATGATTTTTGAATGGGATTTTGTGAACTGAGATATGTATTAACTTTAAAATTTGGATGAGATGATAAAGACAGTAAATTTGAAGAAGGTGTTTGAGACGGAAGAGGTGCAAACACTGGCATTGAAAGGCGTTAATGTGGAGGTAAATGAGGGCGAGTTTGTGGCCATTATGGGACCATCGGGCTGCGGAAAGTCTACGCTGCTGAACATTCTGGGATTGCTGGACAATCCGACGGGCGGAGCGTATTACTTGTTCGGCACGGAGGTGTCGAAACTGAATGAATCGCAACGCACCGACCTTCGGAAGGGGGTAATTGGGTTCGTCTTTCAGAGTTTTAAACTTATCGAGGAGTTGAACGTGACGGAGAACATCGAATTGCCGCTGCTCTACATGGGCGTGCCATCGGCCGAACGAAAGGCTCGGGTGCAAGCGGTGATGAAGCAGGTAAGCATTGACCACCGTGCCAAACACTTCCCGCAACAGCTATCGGGCGGTCAGCAGCAGCGTGTTGCCATTGCCAGAGCGGTGGTGTCGCGGCCGAAGCTGATTTTGGCGGACGAGCCGACGGGTAACCTGGACTCGCGCAACGGGCGCGAGGTGATGGAACTGTTGCAACAGCTGCATCGCGAGGGTACGACCATCGTCATGGTGACCCACTCGCAACGCGAATCGCAGTACGCCGACGGCGTCATCAACCTGTTCGACGGACAGGTGTTTGAGCACGCCGTGCTGTAGAGCCGCACCTGCGAAAGCATACTTTCCTAAACCGAATTAGTGAATCTGTCTGCATAGTTGCCGACTTCGCAAGGGTGGGAGAGAGGCCGAAAATCCTCTTAACCAACCTCGGAGGAGGCGATTATGCAGATTTTTTTGTAAATTTTCGGAAAACATTTGCAAGTATCGATGCAACCGTTTATATTTGCACCCGAAGTTCTTTGAAAAGCAATCTGACGAGTGGCAAACGGGCTTCCGCGGCCGAGAAATCAACCTTTACTCGGTGCAAAACGGAATCCCCGCCAAGAAATCGACTTTTACTTGAAGTAAAACGATTTTCTTCGCCGAGAAATCGATTTCGGCAATCGGAAAAATGGAATCCCCGACTGAAAACCCTATTTGACGGTTTGCAAGGTGGTTTCATCGTCCGCGCCGCGCTTCGCATCACTTTTCAAAGCTGCTTCCGCGAACAGAAAATTGAATTGTATAACCATAAAATCAGAATTTACGATGAAAGAATTGGCAAAAATCAGTACCATTGCACTTACGCACCTCAATAATGCGGAGTACACAAGTTTTGGAAGCCGTTTTATCAACCTCGCACTCTCGCTGGGAGCAGAAGAGTTGGGTGTAGAGGCAGCGGATTTGACCCAATACAATGATTTGCTCACTAAGTTGAACGACCTGGTGGCTCAGTCGCGTGCCTCGGTCGAAACACTGAAAATGATTGAAATCGATAACGAGCGTAATCAGTTGGGACAGTATATAATCATGAATGTACGCAAGCAGACAGACTTCTCCACCGAGGCAATCGCTCAAGCAGCCACCGCGCTCTATGTCGTGCTGAAACCATACGTGGGATTTTATCGCTTGCCCAAACAGCAGAAGACGGCTACTATCAACGGCATGCTTACCGACCTTATGAAGGAGGAAAATGCACCGCACGTCACGACACTGGGACTTACCGCCGTGGTGGAGCAACTTCAACTGACGAATGCTCAATATACCGTGCTTACAGACCAGCGTGCCGCCACGCGAGCTGCCTCTGCGGGCGACAATAGCACCTCGCTTCGTGCCGAGATGGATGCGCTGTATGAATATATAACATCGGTTGCGTCGGCGAAGAATATCATCACGCCGACCGAATCAACCTCTTCGTTCATTGCCACGCTCAATACGATAATCCTCGAAGTAAAGACATCGTATAATCAACGCATGGCGCAAACCAAATCGCAATCTTCTTCAGGTTCATCCTCAGAAGGCGATTCCAACTCAGATTCTACTGATGATACTGCCAACCAGTATCCAATAGAATAATTTCATTATATTTTAAGAATTTTGTTAAGTAGAAGTCGGCCTGATGTGAATCAAGCCGACTTTTCTTTGCTCCCAACCGACCCAAACTTGTGTTGTGTTCATTTTAAACACAGAGACACAAAGCCACAGAGAAATTTATTTCATTTTTATCTCAATAAAAACAAATCAACCTCCGTGTCTTCGTGTCTCTGTGTTATTAAAATCAAGCTAACCTCTGTTTCTCCGCGTCTCTGTGTTATTAAAACCGAATCAACCTCTGTTTCTCCGCGTCTCCGTGTTTATAAAATCGAGCTAAACAAAGAAAAATCCCACTTCTCTCCAATCGACGAATCGACATTCACGGAGAAAAGTGGGAGAACCACAAATTTTTTGTCAATTACACTTTTCACAAAGTCTTTAACAACACTGTTTTATATTTAACCTATGAAGATGATGTTATGTTTGGTTTAGGTATTTCTTTATTCAATAACTCCCAACTGTTTGAAGCACTCGGTAAGCTTGTCCACAGCGTAATCAACCTGTTCCTTGGTGTGCGTAGCCATCAAAGCAACTCTCACCAAGGTATCTTGGGGCGCGCAAGCGGGCGGAATAACGGGATTGATGAAAATTCCAGCGTCGAAAGCCAACTTCGTCACCATGAAGGTCTTTTCCGTGTCGCGCACATAGAGCGGGATGATGGGAGATTCGGTTTCTCCGATTTCGAAGCCGGCTGAACGGAATTTAGCTAGTGCATAATTGGTTATATCCCACAATGCTTTGAGTCTTTCCGGTTCCGTCTTCATAATTTGCAATGCCACTCGTGTTGCAGCCGTTGCCGCGGGCGTAGAACTAGCCTGGAAAATGTATGAGCGCGATGTGTGGCGGAGCCAATTGATTACCTCTTTGTCACCGGCAACAAATCCGCCGAGGGAAGCAAACGATTTACTGAATGTTCCCATGATGAGGTCGACGTCTTGAGTCACACCGAAGTGATCGCACACTCCCCGTCCTTGATTGCCAAAAACACCGAGTCCGTGTGCTTCATCTACGTAAATAGCGGTATTGGGATATTTCTTTTTCAGTTTTACAATCTCGGGCAGATTTGCCAAATCTCCTTCCATGGAAAAAACTCCGTCGACCACAATCAACTTCACTGCATCTTCCTCGCAACGCTGGAGTTTCTTTTCCAAATCTTCCATATCGTTGTGTTTATACTTGAGCTGGGTAGCTGAAGAGAGTCGACGCCCGTCTACGATGGAGGCGTGGTCGCGGTCATCACAAATAATATAATCGGTTCGGGAAACGAGTTGAGGAATCACGCCTTCATTCACGGTAAATCCGGTTGAAAAACAAAGCGCTTCATCTTTTCCTACGAATTCCGCCAGTTCTTTTTCTAAAGCGACGTGTATGTCGAGTGTTCCGTTCAAGAAGCGAGAACCTGCACAACCTGTACCGTACTTTTCAGTGGCGGCAATGGCGGCATCAATGATTCTTTTGTCGTAAGTAAGCCCGAGATACGCATTCGATCCAAACATCAAAACCTTTTTACCATCCATCAGAACTTCTGTATCCTGATGACTGTCGATTTCGCGAAAGTACGGATAAACACCTTGCGCCATGTATTGCTGCGGAAGGTCATACTTTGCACATCTTTCTTTTAATAAACTCATTGAATATATCTTATTTATATTAGTCTCGTTAATTAACTCTAAAAAGAGGTTTCAAAATTGGCTGCAAAGATAACAAATATTGTTTGTATAGATACCTATTCCCTTAAAAAAATGCACTTATAGGCATAAAATGTGCAATATTATGTAATTTCAGTTTTTTATTTTACTTTTGCCACACATTTTGTGAGTAGGAGAAGAAGAAATCAATCCATCATGAGCGAAGAGAAAAAGAAAATAGCATTCATCATCAATCCGGTGTCCGGCACACAGAACAAAGAACTTATCTTGAAAAGTATCGATGGCAGGCTGGATAAAAAGAAATATGCTTGCGAAGTGGTTTACACCGAGCGAGTAGGTCATGCTATTGAAATTGCCGCCCAGAAAGCCGCGGAGAAGTATTTTGCCGTAGTAGCAATCGGTGGCGACGGCACCATCAACGAAGTGGCTCGCTCGCTGATCCATACCGACACTGCGTTAGGCATCATTCCTTGCGGTTCGGGAAACGGATTGGCCAGACATTTGCAAATTCCAATGGATGTAGCTAAAGCAATCGACATTATAAACGAGGGATGCATTGAAGCTATTGATTTTGGAGTCATCAATAACAACACTCCCTTCTTTTGCACCTGCGGAGTCGGTTTCGATGCGCTTGTCAGCATGCGATTTGCCGAAGCCGGCAAGCGCGGATTGCTTACCTACCTGGAACAAACCGTGAAAGAGAGCTGGAAATACAAGCCGGAAACTTATGAATTGATTATGGACGGCGTTCCTTCACAACACAAAGCTTTCGTAATTGCGTGCGGCAACGCTTCACAGTATGGTAACAATGCTTACATCGCTCCCCAAGCCACGCTGAACGATGGACTGCTAGATGTAACCATCTTGGAGCCCTTTAATATGTTGGAAGCACCCTCCATCTCCTTCCAACTCTTCAACAAAACCATCAATCAAAACAGTCGGGTAAAGACCTATCGTTGTAAAAGCCTTCACATTCATCGCAGCAGTGCAGGAGCAGCTCACTATGATGGCGAACCGGTAATGCTGGATGCAGACATCGATGTCAGAATCGTTCAGCAAGGACTCAAAATGATTATTCCTTCCGAAGACAAGAAAGACAAACACGCCTTTAAGAAAGTGCAGGAATATTTCAACGAGTGGAAACAAATCAATGACGCCATCGTCGAAGACTTTACTTACACCAACAAGCGTATTTTGGTTAAAGGAAAGAAACAAATTCAGAAACTGAAAGGTAATCTGTCTTAAGTTTCGCAAGCTGCTTCCCTTGTCAACTTGTTAACTCGTCAACTTGTTAACTCGTATCATTCCAGTCCTTTCTCTTCCTTTTCCTGAGTAGTGAATTTCAGTAATCCTTTTGCACATATCCGAAAATAGGCGTACATTTGCAAGCTTTTAAACACTTTCCTCTTTCTTTTTGAAAAAGGAAACGACAAGAATGTAAAACAAAATAGATATAAAATGTTTAGAACACACACTTGTGGAGAGCTTCGAATCTCCAACGTCAATCAACAAGTCACACTGGCCGGTTGGGTACAACGAAGCCGCAAAATGGGAGGTATGACCTTTATCGACCTACGCGACCGTTATGGTATCACCCAGTTGGTATTCAACGAAGAGAACAATGCTGCTCTTTGCGAGCAAGCCAATCACCTGGGACGTGAATTCGTCATCCAGGTTAAAGGAACTGTTAGTGAACGTTTCAGTAAGAACGCCAACATGCCTACCGGTGATGTAGAAATCATCGTATCAGAACTGAACGTGCTCAACACTGCTTTGACTCCTCCTTTCACCATTGAGGAGAATACCGACGGAGGCGACGACATCCGTATGAAGTATCGCTACTTAGACCTGCGTCGTGCCAACGTCCGCCAGAATCTGGAACTCCGTCATAAGATGACTATTGCAGTGCGCAGATACCTTGATGAGCAAGGATTCATTGAAGTTGAAACCCCCATTTTGGTTGGTTCTACTCCGGAAGGAGCACGTGACTTTGTGGTGCCTTCGCGTATGAATCCGGGACAATTCTATGCCCTTCCTCAAAGCCCGCAAACATTAAAGCAGTTGTTGATGGTGAGTGGGTTCGACCGCTACTTCCAAATAGCCAAATGTTTCCGCGACGAAGACCTGCGTGCCGACCGTCAGCCGGAATTCACTCAAATTGATTGCGAAATGTCGTTTGTAGAACAAGACGATGTCATCAATCTGTTTGAAGGAATGGCCAAGTATCTCTTCAAAGAGTTGCGTGGAGTGGAACTGACAGAGCCGTTTATTCGTATGCCGTGGGCCGACGCCATGAAGTATTATGGTAGCGACAAGCCGGATCTTCGCTTCGGCATGAAGTTTGTCGAACTGATGGACATACTGAAAGGTCACGGCTTTGGCGTATTCGACAACGCTGCCTATATCGGCGGTATCTGTGCCGAGGGAGCTGCTTCTTATACACGCAAACAACTCGATGCGTTGACAGAGTTTGTAAAGCGTCCGCAAATCGGAGCCAAAGGTATGGTTTACGCCCGTGTGGAAGCCGATGGAAACGTAAAGTCAAGTGTCGACAAGTTCTATACACAAGAGGTATTGCAGCAGATGAAGGAGGCTTTCGGTGCTAAACCGGGCGACTTGATTCTTATCCTGAGCGGTGACGATGCCATGAAAACCCGCAAGCAGCTGTGCGAGCTTCGTCTGGAAATGGGTAATCAGCTGGGATTGCGCGATAAGAACAAGTTCGCATTACTCTGGGTGGTAGACTTCCCCATGTTTGAGTGGAGCGAAGAAGAAGGCCGTCTGATGGCCATGCACCATCCCTTCACGCACCCGAAAGATGAAGACATTCCTTTGCTTGATACCGATCCGGCTGCCGTGCGTGCCGATGCTTACGACATGGTTTGTAACGGAGTCGAGCTGGGCGGTGGCTCCATCCGTATCCACGATGCTCAACTGCAGGCCAAGATGTTCGAGATTTTGGGCTTCACTCCCGAAAAGGCACAAGAGCAATTTGGCTTCCTGATGAACGCATTCAAGTACGGAGCGCCTCCTCACGGTGGTTTGGCTTATGGCCTTGATCGTTGGGTAAGCATCTTTGCCGGACTGGATAGCATCCGCGATTGTATTGCATTCCCCAAGAACAATAGCGGACGTGACGTTATGCTGGATGCTCCAGGCTTCCTCGACCAAAAACAGTTGGACGAGCTACAACTTAAACTCGATTTGAAAGAATAACTTACTTCCGGAGGTTCCCACTTTGAAAGAGTCCACACGCATCTTCCGCTTTGCCCTCATCGGTACGCTCAATGCCTTGATTACCGCCCTGGCTGTTTGGGTGATGATGGATGTGATAGATGCCAACTATCTGCTTTCAAATGTTGTTGCCTATCTGTTGGCACAGACACATAACTTCTTGTGGAGCAAGTTCTGGATATTTCCATTGACGGAGAAGGTTGACACTTCTTCCGGATATGTCTCCCATACAAAGAGTAGCACTTGGCGGCAAGTGTTGCTCTTTACTTTTGCTTTTGTGCTGGCCTACACGGCTCAATTCCTCTTCCTACTTTTACTTGTCGAGGTGTTGAGTTGCAACGAGTACCTGGCACAATTCCTCGGACTCTTCGTCTATGGCGGAATAAACTTCCTCATGAATAAAAAGGTGACGTTCAAATAAACGGACGTCACCTTTTCTTTATTTACTATTTAAAACTACCTCTCTTCAAGAACCAACCCACCGAAAGAAGCAAAAAAGAACTGCTCAAGGCAACGGATAGCCTGTCACACCCATCACACCCTCCTCATCGCTGAACAGTTTGTATAGAACCGAATCCTTCAACAAGGCTTTCAGAGAGTAAGTTTTGCCATCCACCACTACTTCATCGCTTATCAAACGTACGCCGTGACTATAGTCCACATAGCCATCGTGATGCGCCCCACTAAGAGGTTGGATGGCTTTCCCTTCCGGATAATGCCAACCGTAAATATAGAGACGCCCTTTTTCCGAAGTCAGCCGATTAGTTACCACAATATCTTTCTTGTGTCCGGTCGTAAGTTTACGGAAGGGGACTTCTCCCAATTCCCTTAATTCCGCATTGAGCAGTGAGTCATGACGCACAAACACCGGCATCGTCACCATTGTTGCATCGGGTGTCATCGGGTGTGGCACCATCTTCACGGCACTGTGCTTATGTATCAGGTCTGAAAGTTTCCGCGTGGGCAGTGTGGCTCCGTAGTAGTCTGCCACTCGCTGAGCCGTCTTCGGTAGCAGTGGGAGGCGCAAGAAGTCTTCATCTGTACCAATGGCCAGATAATCGGGTAGGAGTGAGAGAGTTACTTTGTGCCATTTGCCGACTGCATCTTGTAGTGAGTCGGTCAGGTAGATAGGTTGGCGCAATGCGTTAGGCAGATTGCCGCCGATAAGCTCCTGCAAGGCCAGCGAATCGCGCTCCGAGGCAGAAAGATGCCCGGTAAGTGCCGTAAACTCACTCCCCGTCATTGACTCCCTCTTACGAGGAGCAATAGGGAAGGGTAAAGGCAATGGCTCTGCCGGTTGTCGGAATTCATCATAGGCACGCCTTCCGTCCTTAAAGAAGTTATAGTCTACCTCCTCATGCTTGGTATTGCAGAAAGCAGACTGTATGTAACCGTTCAGCTCCACCAAACGCGAGTGATAGATTTTTCGTTCCGGATTCCGACGCAGATAAAAGTATGCTTGTCCATTGTCGGTACGTGCCTGAATGCAGGAATCATTCTTGATTTTCTTCCACTCAACCCCTTTCAGATGTCGTTTCATATAGCGAAGCATCAATTCTGTGTGATGGAAAGTACCTCCTTTATGGCTGATAAACGATTTTCCGTTTAAAAGAGCGTTGCCGTCGTCATAACAGATAACCGACAGTTGGTTCTCTTCCGAAGCCTCCAACCACTGCTTCAGCTTGGGGCCGTAACGCTTGTCTGTCCAGTTATAGTTGCTATCCATAAAGCTGATACGTTTCACATAGGCCGGTATTTCATTGCCTGCATCCATAAAACCAAAGATGAAATTACCTCCGCCACTATGCCCGTTGAGCTCAATTTGTGGGTGATAGTCGGCAAACATATTATAAAGGTGTGCAACCAGTTTTCTAATGATTGCATCACGTCCTTCGCCTGCTTTGCGCCATCTGCCCCACGCACGAGTGTCTGCTTCCAGATAGATGGTGACGAAGTTATAGTCTGTTTCGTGCTCGCGGATGAAACGTGTTTGTGCCCCGATGTGAAAGTCCTGATAGCGAGAATCATCACCTTCCATCGGCATTCTACCAATACACCAATGTGTTCTACCGGTGTTTGGCAAGGCAAACAGCATCAAACGAGTAGGTTTTCGTGCATCAAACTTCCGAGCCGAAGGTGCATTGATGTGCACCTTGACGTTTGGCTCGTAGGTGAAGTACATGACCTGTTCGTCAAAGTAAGGACTCTTCACAAATCCCGGTAAGTAACAACCGATACTCTCCTGTGCCACACCGGACAATGAGATACATAACAGAAAAAGGAACGACAAAAGGTTTTTCATGATAGCATCTATTTAAAGGTTATACGACATACAAAGATAGCACCTTTTCCTTAAACTGCAAGGAAGGTTCGCCTCCTATTTCTGTCGCCCGACATTCAAACCGGCGGGTTCCCACATTTAATCTGACCGACCGGCAGATGCACACTTCCCATCCTCCGCATTTAAAGGGAAGATGCACAAGATGGGTTACGTGGACAAAAAGTAGGATGATTTTATTCTAAAAATCTCTTATTGGACAAAAAGTAGGATAGATTACCTCAACAGGGCGCGCCCTGTTGAGGTAATTCGCGTTTAGTAATGCCGCATAATGTACTCGTCCAACAA
>JAGATY010000079.1 GCA_017621035.1 Bacteroides sp.
CTTCTCTCTTCTCCCTTCTCCCTTCTCTCAAATTCCCCAATTATTCGCTTACGCTCATCAGCTTCGCAGTCATAAATCATAAATCATAAATCATAACCCTCCTTTTCTTTCGTCGCAAAGTTATGAAACTTTCATTTCTTTACAACAATTATCTCTAAAAAGTGAGAAGACTCCTCCTAAAAAGAGAGTTTTTTAACACATCTTCCTCTTTTCATGGAGAAATATTGTTAGTTTTTTAGAAGAATTTCCTCCCCTGAGAGAGCTAACTCCTCCAGTTCTTTTCTCATTTCTTTAATGGCGGTAGACTCCACTTTCGGTTCTTTCGTCATCACAATCTGCCTCATCCTTTCAAATGCGGCAGGCTTCCAATAGCCCGGATTGGCATAGAGCTTTGCCAACAGATAGTATGGATAGATGCGTCCCGGTAAGCGGTGAACAGCACGAAACAGATACTTTTCCGCCTCCTCATACATCCCCAAAGCCTGATGATTCTTCCCGATAATGTTCAATACCATAGGGTCGGCACTATACTTCAGAGCTGTTTGCAGCACGCTGTTAGATGACTCATACTTCCCTAATTTATGTAAGGCGTGTCCATACTCAAACAAGAAACGTTCTTTTTCAGCCAGCAAGGGATAGAGTCTTGCATAACTCTTCTCTGCCGTTTCGTAATCACCGGCTTGATAAATCATTTTGATTCTTCCCCACTCTTTGCAAGCTCTCTCCTGCTCCACATCCTTTTCCATGCGGAAACAGCTCACAGCCAGCGGAAGCAGAGCTACAACCAACCACCACTTCCAACTTCGGTTACAGACAGAAGCTAGCAGTAGCAGAAAGAGCGTCACCACAAACACCGGTAGTTGCAAAGGGTAGGAGGATATCGCAAAAACAGCCAAAGACAAGAAGGCTCCACAGATACCATAACGCTGCTTGCCATATCCTCTCCACCAACTCCACACAACCACTGCCAGCAGAAGCAAGGTTAGCGGAATGCCCCATTCCACTGCCAGTTGAAGATATTCATTAAAAGCATACTCCGGACTGCCGGCTACCCGTTCTTCCCACTCGGCATACTCTGCTGTAGCAAAGTAAGACTCCTGAGCCTTTGCATAGGCCGAAGCAAAATTCCCGTACCCATAACCCGACCAGGGGCGTTCTGCAACAGCTCTAGCTGTTATCTTCCACATAAACAGACGCCCGAGAGCAGAGTCCGGTTTCAACAGAAAGAGTAAACCACCTGCAACCACTGCTGTAACAAACATCCCCGTCACAGCAGCCAGCCATTGCTTAGGATGACCTTTCCGCCAGTTTTTCACACGCGCTCCCCATCCTCGATGACAGCCATACACCCATAAGCAGGAGAACATGGCTGCCACCCAAGCCGAACGGCTCATAGCAGCCGGCAGTACAGCCAGTATAACCAGCATCACCCCCAACAACCATTTGCCTGCCACTAACTTTTCATGCTTCAGATAGAGATGTAGACAGATAGGCAACACCAATGCCAAGTAACCGGAATATGGCCCCGGATTATAGAATGAGCCGGTCAGCAGATAGCGTGCATGGTTAGAGTGCTCCCACCCCACCACCTGCAGTACACCTTTCACAGCCTCCCAGGCTCCTAACAGGCAGAGCGCCCACATCAGTGCTTCCGAAAAGTCCCAGAGTGCTCTCTTTCTTTGCAAAAGTAGCGAGAGCAAGAGGCAAACAGCTGCTACCCATGCAGCACGGTCAAACCACACCCATCGGCCAATCTCTTCACCTACCGGCAAATGACTGCCCTCTACAAGTACCAGGGAGCAGAGTGCTCCTACCGCAAGCAATGGCAACCCGTATTTTCCTATGTTATTGATAATCTTCCTCATACCTTACAGCCAATGCACTTCTCCATCAGTATAGATAAACGGACGGGAGCCAACTCGCTTGGTGTTATTGGAGGGTTTCAAGAGCAGCAATGCTCCCTTGGGCACCTCCTCAAAACGAATCAATGGTGCTCCCTGCTGACGTCCTACCACATGCCACTTATCCTCCTTCCAGTAGCTCAGTTCATAGGTAAACTCCTCTTTCAGTCCCGACTTCAGACAGGGTGCCAGTCGGACGGTTGCAATCTCTCTCTCTTCCAGTTCAAAGTCCAGGTAGTTCTGTGACAACACATTGCGGTAGGTCGTGGTTATATCTCCATCGGTCAAGCCTTCCGGATGCTCCCCATAGGGCGATACCGACAACGGTTGTAACAACTTGGCACTTACCTTCTCTCCCTCCTTATCCAAAAACTCAATGCTGCCACAGGCAATCTCCCGTTTTGGTAACTGCAGACGGGCATAACGTTTGGAGGGATGCCCACCGGCCGACTTTCCGATTTCATCCTCCACGTTCACCCTTAAAGAACTCAGATTCACATTATTGAAACTCACACAAGGAAGATTCACCTCCAGTTCCTCTATCCGACTGCCCAGAATCAGAGAGGCTCCCTCCAAGGTGGCGTTATAGGCTCTGTTATCCACATACCCCAGTGCACCATTATAATGATGTATCACTACCTCCTCTTTTTCTGCCTGCGGAAGCAGTTTCCTACACTCCTCTCCCGCAAAGAAAGGAGCACCTGCCGGACGCATCACTCCCCTCTTGCAATACATAGGCAGGTAAAGAATGTTTCTTCCCATGCCCTTGAACTCAGCCTTTCCCGCCTCTATCTTTCCCCATTGCACGGGTGTCCACTCGTTGTAGTTCAGCACACAGAGATAGGCATATCGCACTCCCTCGGGCACCTCTTTCAACTCCACAGTCAGGTTGACGGTATCAAAATACTCATGCGAAACATCCCTTTTCCGCACCTCCCTGAAGAGAGACGGAATATCCTCCCTATCCACCGCCTCGTCTGCCAGCGGTCCCTCTACATACCTTCTGTAGGTACGACGATACACCTTCGGGAGCATAAACAGTCCCCATGTCTTGTCAATGTCGGTGTTATGATAGATATGCTTATACTTCCAGCGTTCCTCTTCCCAGAACGATTCAAAGGGATAGGAGACTCCTTTGTCAATCAGCACATTCCACGTATGCGAATTGTTTCGGTTTCCCCAAGCCGGCACAAAGTCTATGGCCACACACAACCCCAGTGATGAGAACAACAGAGAGTTATACCAGCAGCGATGTTCACACAACCCATGCCGGAGAGCCTCAAAGGTGGAAGCCGCCACAATAGGAATGGCCGTACCGGCAAAGCCCGAATGGGTAATGTGCCGATAGCGGTAGAGCAGAGAGTCCACCTCATCCACCACACTCCTGCCCGGCTTTCGGAAGAACTCCTCCCCGTGGCGGGCATAGAACAGCTGGCGGGCACTGTCAATCACCAGCCCATTCTTCCTGCGGTACGGAAGAATGTATTCACAGAACTCCTCAAACGGCCGCTCCCGTGTATATAGGTTCTGCTGCCAAGCCTCAAACGCTTGGTCAATCTCAGTAATCAACCGCTGAGCCGTCAGAGTATGCAAATCCAAGAGATGTCTACGTTCCAGTCGCTGCCGGTTACGCAAATGATAGTCGTTCAACATGCTATCCACCTGCCGCTCCCACACATCCTTACCGCCATAGTCAAACACATGCAGCAACGAGTCATAGCTATGCACCCGCATCAGCGAGTCATACCTCGGCAGAAAAGGTTCACAAGCCGTCACCAGTTCCTCCCCTGCCCCAAATGCTCCCGGCATGTTCAGCAATAAGAAGCGTGCCGCCTCCAGCTTTTGCGGGTCATGCTTGTAATGCTCCAGTACGGCCTCCAGCTCAGCTCGGTTCTCTCCCGCCAATCGCAACACTTGCTCCAGTTCCTTGCCCGGCCTTGTGCAAGCCGACAAGGCAAGCAGTAACATTCCGTATGCAATAATAGCAATCAGTTTCTTCATTCTATTTTTTTTAAGATTCGGTTCCAACGTATTTCATCACTGCTTGGCTCTACCGACTTCCAGATGCGCCACACCCTGCCCACGATGAACTCTTCCGGCAGCATACCCCAATAGCGTGAGTCTTGCGAGTTATAGGCATTGTCACCTGCCACGAAATAGTAGTTCTTGCGAAAGCAGTACTCATCTATCAGGCTGTCGCCCAGCCACACGTGGCCTTGCCCGTCGATGGTCGGTCGGCAATGCTGCTCATACTCTATCAGCCGTTGATACAGCATCCAGGCGATGCTGTCCATCCTTACGCTCTCCCCACGTGCGGGGATGTGCAGCGGTCCAAACTGCTTAATGTTCCATTTCAGTTCGTGTCTCCACGGGAAAGTACCCGTCACGATGCCCATCACGCCACTGTCAGGCAATGCCGCTATCTGTTCCTGGGCGGGCAGGTAGCCCGTCGACAGGCCGGCCTGTCCGCCAATGCGGTAATAGCCGTTCTCGATGCGGAGCGTATCACCGGGAATGGCAACAATGCGTTTTACATAATACTTCATGATGTCGAACACGATGCTGTCTCCGTAGGTCGGCTGATAAGGGAAGTTGAACACCACCACATCGTTTCTGCCGAACTTTCGCCATCCCGGCAGTCGGTGTATGTGCACCTCTTCCCTATCCAGTGCAGCGTTTACATCAAACAGCCTGGCTCCTGCGCTACACTTCTCCACCCAGATGTAGTCGCCCGGTAGCAAGGTGGGACGCATGGAGTTGCTGGGCACCTTGAACGGCACAATCACAAAAACGTGCAAGGTCAGGAAAAGCAGGCAGAGGCAGCAGATGAAAAAAAGTACATCTATTACCTTGCCGACCCATCGTCTGATACGGGAAACCGCAGTGTTCATATTGTTGTCTATTTTCTATTAACTCCTTTATCTCCAAAAGTTGAGCTTGCGAAACTTAGAGTCTGTTTTGATTTTATTTCTGCATTCTTTTAAGGAATCTTTTCGAGGATGTTTTTCTTCTCTTCTGAAGAGCATAGCGGGCTATGTGACGAAGAAGAGGAGGAAAAGAGACCGGAAAGAAGGTTCAAAGAAGCTGAAGACTAACTTTTTAAAGAAAATCGAAACAAGTTCTAAAGTTATTACATGAATCTATTTCAAGAAACACAAAATAGGGTTTCCATTTGAGGAGTTGATAAGCTTACGAAGAAGTTCATTCTCCACAGTGGCATCAGCATTAGCAGAGGGAGTAACCACAGTAACAAAACAGTTATCCTTGGTAGCCATCACTTTCAGCATATCCACCTGAGTGGTAGGCTTTCCAAACTCCCTGCGCATCACATAATAGCCTTGTTGCTTTTGCTTGTCATAAATGCCCGCATAGGCTTTCATACCGGCATTAAATGGGGTGAGGATATAGCTTTCTGTTTCAAAGAATTGCATGGAGTAGACCAGTTCATTCTTTGTAAGCTCTTTTAGGTAGCTTTTGCCTTGTTTCTCTGTCTCCTGTAAAAACTCTATTGTGGGAAACTCCAGTCCCTCAAACTGTAGTGTATAACACTTTTGCAGTCCCTCCTCATCATACTTATAGACAATGGGCAGGAAAGGAGGATAGAAGTAAAGGTCGTTCATATACCTGAAGAAGCGATAGGAGGGATACATGACACGCCCGCTCGGAAAGTCAATCGGTATATGCTCCTCCAGAATCTCACCCTGCGGGGAATATACAAGTAGGTGAGAATCGTATTGTTTACCCTCTTTTTCCTGCGGTAGTGTATTAAATGCCAGCAGCTTATCTTTTCCCACTTTTTCAACGGAAAGACCCGGGAAACGGGAGGCTTCCACAAAGTCAAACGTGTCTAGTGTGTAAGAGAGCACTCGTTCTCCACTATCCACTACCGTTATCTGATTTAGCTCTTCATTGATAGAGATAGAGGTCATCAACACATACTCTTCCGGTCCGGAGCCGGTACGTTGCAGGCGTCTTACATAGTTTCCTTCATAATCGAAAACAAAAACCACCTGCTGAGGCATATCAAAGAGATAGATTTCACTCTTCCCGCAGAAAAGTTGAGTCACACTTTTTATCAGAGAACTGTCCGTCTCCTCCAGCAGAATCATCTTTTCCGGTGCAAAGGGTAACTGTGAAGCCTCCTTTTCTCCTTTGGCAAAATACAAAACACTCTCTTCTGCACTTCCGGTTTTGGAACCACCGGCCTGACGACAGGAAGAGATACTCATACAGAGCAATGCTAAAACTAAAATTCTAAACATAAGGCCAACTTTCCTCACAATTCATAAAATGAAGATTGAGGGAACCCTCAATCTTCAAAACAACATTTCTCGTCTCCCTTTCCGGAGCATACACATTCTACTGTTGGATCTGCACCAGGAAAGACATATTTATAATGAGTACCTTGTTCATTTTCTTCATCCGACAAGGCCTCAATGTTTTCCAACAATGCGTCACTGATTTCAACTTTCTGGTTCAAATAGGCTGCATAGCCTACAGATACAGCTGCAACTATCGTTGCCACTGCGAAAAAGAATTTCTTTTTCATTATTTTATATTTTACGTTCATTATGTGTCTCGAGATTTTCATCTCGAAACGGTTAAATTCCTTAGTTCACAACATCTTATCACAAATGACTACCTCTTCATTTCACGTTTTCACAACAAGAGACATTATTTATCTGTGCGTGTTATTACCGAAGAACATAGCTAAAAACAATCGGATTTAAGTCCTCCTTCAAATCCTTTACTATTTCTAACATTGAAGGAGATAAGAGTTTTTTCGCGGGGGTGCTTTCAGCTGCCAATTGACGTAACTGAAGTAACGATGCCGCAGGAAAAACAAAAAACAATCTTGGTTCATCACCTGATACCGGTATATAATTAGCTAAATTAACTCCATAACCAATATTCCGAATCTTAGGATAACAAGTTACAGTACCTTTAGCTTTTGAAAGCACATAGAAATTTGACAAATTTGTAGAAAAGCATAACTGACGAGCAGACTCTTGAAAATTAAACATAGAATATACCCAATGTTTCTCTCCACACAAAGCCTGCAATTCACGACAGCTATAGAGTTCCTTTTCCACTTGAAAAGTTGAAGTACCCCAATCAACTGTATAGTCAGTAAGTAAAGAAGCCCCATCTAAGCGATAAACAGCATCATCAAACTTACGGGTAAAAAAAGGTTCCAAACCCATCGAAAGAAAATATCCACGAGGGAAACAATAAGGAGCTATTTCTTTCAAAGGTTGTAGAAGTTCCTCTTCTTCATTTGTTTTTCTACTAACAACAGTTAGAGAATTAGATTGTATCTGCTTATTCACATAGGTAGATTGAGCCAAGTATATAAACTCATTATCAATCGTTAAGGCATGGTAATGTTTTTTCGACAGCTTATGATTCTTTACAAAACTACCTTTCAAATCATAGTAAAGCAATTCAGATGGATATGATAATAACACTAATAAAGAGTCTCGACGATCTACTGCAATGTCCATTACATTTACATATTCACCTAATCCACCGCCCACAGCATGTATAGCAAACTGGAAATTACCACTCCCATCAAACGCAAACACTTTTTTCATTCTTTTATCAAGAATATAGTAGTCGCCATTAAATTCTACTATTCGGTCTATATAAGAAATCAAAGAGTTTTCGGTTGTCTCTAATGGGAAGACCTTCGGATCTCGAAACAAAAGGGTATCATCCACAATAGGACTTTCACCTACATAAGTAGCAGTATTCAGAATTGGAGTATCATGAGAGCTACATGCCACAAATACAAACACCAATATACAAGGAAATATTTTCATCATTATTTAGAAGTTTCTTTTCGCTCACCTGTAAGATTATATTCGCAATCTATCACTCCATCACCATAGCATTCAGTTAATGTATAAACCCAATAATATTCTATTGTATTCTCTCCTGTTCCTGTATAAAAAGGTCCCTCCTGCCAAGTTCTCTCAATCACTTCGGCAGATTTTGATTCGTCCTCTTCATCTGCCAATGCTTCAATGTTTTCCAACAATGTGTCTGTCATACCTACTCTTTGGCTCAAATAGGCTGCATAGCCTACAGATACAGCTGCAACTATCGTTGCCACTGCGAAAAAGATTTTCTTTTTCATTATTTTATATTTTACGTTTATATATGTGTCTCGAGATTTACATCTCGAAACGGCTAAATTCCTTATTCTTAGTATTCTATTTCGCCTCCCCCGTTATTTCCAACTCTATCGGTGCGTCAGGTGTGTTGCAATACACAGAGATGGTACGATAGAATGGTTCCGGTTTTTCTGCTTTATAAACTACCTCTAGTTTCACTTTATCTTCCGGTGCTACAGGCTCTTTACTATAACTCACTGTGGTACAATCACAAGAAGTAGTTGTACCCTCAATGATTAAGGGATGCTCTCCTACATTCTTCAACGTAAAGAGAGTTTTCTGCTCCTCTTGCCAAGGGAATGAGCCTAAAGATAAAGAAGTTACATTAACTGCGACTTCTGTTTCCTCCATTCCCTCAAGATAAGTTTTTTCAAATTTATCTTGAATCAAATTTAAATAGAGTTTTCTAATTCGATGATTATGTATAGGATTTCCATATGCCAACACTTTCAAATCTTTATCTAACAAAAACGTACAAAAATGTTCGTCAATAGGGAAGCTATTTAATTTATTACATGAATCCTTTTGATCTATATAAACATAGTTGTCAAATTCATTCAGCTGAAGTAGCCTTAATAAATTCTTTTTTCTTTGTGGATAAAAAATCATCAAGCAATTAACACCCTTTTGAGATATTGAATCTACTTCAGTAAGAAAAGTTTTCCAATGTTGCAAATGCAATTTGCAACTCATGCAGCCCAAAGTATCAATATAATGCAATATTGTGAAGGGGGCATGAATTTTATTAAAATTCACAGTCCCTGTTGTATCTTTATGAGAAATTAGGTACATATCTTTAGGAAATAAAATTGTTTTCCCATACCATTCTTTAACAATATGTTCAATTTTCTTATGAGAAGTATTACGACATGAACACAAGGATATCAAAATGCATAAAAGGAGGATTATAGATTTCATCTTTTAAGAAAAAATTTAAGTATAACGGGATTATCATCTTCTTTTACCTTTTCGAGTTTTTCAATCTCACTGTCACTCAAAAAATTTCTATCTACATACTCAAACAACTCTGTCGGTTGACAAACTGCAAACAAAATATTATCACTGATAGCAAAATATGGAAATACAAAATGAGGCTTATCATGTTTTATTAAAAAGCCCTCTTTTTTTGATCTATTATAAATATAATGATATGTTCCCTTAGAACCTTTTTTAATCAACAAATAGATAAATTCATTACTTAATAGTCTTATCACCGGAAAAATCTCCTCTGAATCCCTAATGTAGCATAAACGTTCATCAAATTTTTTATTGATATTCAGTCTTTCTTTTCCATTTTCAACTCTTTTACCAGTGCCAAATCCAGGCAATCTTGATTCGTCAATTTCATTATCACCAAAATCCAAATAAATAATGGGAACAAGTTCCTTATGAATTGTATCTATTTGATAAATATTATAGTTAATACCTTCTGGCACAAAATAGTATTCTCCACCTATCTTATAAAAGCATTCTTTATCTGCAGTAAAACCTGAAAGAATTGTTCCATCATATCGACTATTTGAAAGACTGTTCTTATCTATATCACTAAATATCACTTCTTGATCTGTGTACAAAAATGGATGAGTAAAAACATATCTACAAGAATCCAATGGCAAAAAATTGGCTATCGGGAATTCTAAATTTGCTTTTCTCTTTGTCTTATATTCAAAATCAAAACTATAAGTATAGATATCACCGTAAGGATTAAGCAAATCAATACCGTTTAAATAAGGATTAAACTGTATATCTAATACCATACGATATTCATGTGCGCCACCACCTTTTTTAGCAATAGAATTAGCAATAAATTTCCCGTCTCCATTAAAAGTAAAAACATATTGTTCACTCGTATAAAAAGCAAACATATTTAACTCCTCGCAATAAAGGCATTTATCAATACGATGAATAAAAGAGGAGTCATTCGTTTCTAGCGGTATAATTTCTATTTTTTCTAAGAAAGAATGAGCATCTTTGGTTATCGTACTCATTACAACTGGGATTCGTTCCATTCCATCCAACAATATCCTTTTCCCCTCTTTGCAAGAATAAAATCCCCAAACAATAAATAGTATAAAAAGAAGCTTTCGCATAACAATAGTAGATGTTACGTAAAGGTGTGCCTAAAAACTAATTATCTGTAAAGAAACAGACATATCATTTTTTATTAAGAGCGTATTTGATTTTATTTCTGCATTCTTTTAAGTAGCCTTTTCGAGGATATTTTTCTTTTCTTTCAAGGAGCATAGCGGGCTATGTGACGAGAAAGAAGAGGAAAAGAGACCGAAAAGGAACTTCAAAGAAGCTGATAAAAACTTTTTGGAAGAAAATCAAAACAGGCTCTAAATCACATTACATATAATGCTGTTTTACAATAAGATTCTCATAGTTCTTAGACACACTTTCATTTCAATTTCTCAGATATCACACACTGATGAACAATAATCATAAGAAAAACCAGTAAACTCACAATCATCATACCAAGTCATGAGCCTGAAACACATATTTTTAAGTTTCCAACATTGACCTGCAGAAAATTTATCTGTATTACATACAATCTCCACTTCAGGCAATTCTCCTCCATCCGCTCCATCTTCATTATCTGCTAATGCTGCTATATTTGCTAACATTACATCATTAAAGTCTCCTTGAGTACGTTGATAATTTACATAACCAACTGAAGCAGCAGCGACTACCACTGCGACAACGAAAAAGATTTTCTTTCTCATATTATCATTTTTTAAATTAAACATATGCTCGAGATTTTCATCTCGAAACGGTTAAAACTCTTATTCTTATTATCTTATTATTCTACCGCACTCCCCGAAATCTCCAACTCTATCGGTGCGTCAGGTGTGTTGCAATACACAGAGATGGTACGATAGAATGGTTCCGGTTTTTCTGCTTTATAAACTACCTCTAGTTTCACCTCATCTCCCAGTGCAACAGGTTCTTTACTATAACTCACTGTGGTACAATCGCAAGAAGTAGTTGTACCCTCAATGATTAAGGGATGCTCTCCTACATTCTTCAACGTAAAAAGAGTTTTCTGCTCCTCTTGCCAAGGAAAAGTGCCAAGGTCAAGAGAAGTTTTCTCAACTGCAACCCGTGTCAAGTTTCTTTGTTCCTTTTCTTGTTTTCCTCCACGTATAATTTTCATATAGAGTGCCTTCACACGCGGATTATGAATAGGATTTCCAATGGCAAGTACTTTATTACCTTGATCTAATAAGAAAGTATGATAAGCACCTTCTTTAGGAAATTGATTATGTTTATTCAAAGAGCCACTTTTATCAAAGCAAATAGGATAACGAAAATTATGTCTAGAAAGAGTCTGTTTCAAGTCAGATTCACTCTTTCCCTGAATAAAAAATAAAAATGCAACATTATTCATTATTTCCTCTTGCATCATCATTTTCCAGTCGTCCAACTTTAATTTGCATTCTGTACAACCTAGAGAATCTACATAAACTAATATTTTGTAATCTGATTGCTGATAAGGGAAATCAACTGTATCACTCAACATTTTAGTAAATACAGCATGTGGCAATAGAATTTCTTTTCCCAACCATTTATTTACATTTTCTCGAGCAGTCCTCTCTCGGTTGTCAACACAAGATGCACAAAACAGTAAGAGAAACAAAGCAATAACGCCTAAAACAGAAAACTTATGTACGTTCATCAATATCAATAGAATTCTAATATTACTGCATTATTATCCGCATGGCTGACATCATCTGCAAAAAATTGGTTTGCAGGCACTGTGCAGAAGAATGAATCATCACTATCGCAAGAAAAGAATGTTCGCAAGAAGCGATTTGATTCAGACTGAAAGATGTCGTTCTTAATGGAAGATAACGGATATATTTTTGTTACACCCTCTTTTATCAACAGTAAAGCATCTTCCTTGTTTGGATACGACAAAATGGCAAGTACAGTATCATCCTGCGTAAGTATTGTTGTGACCTCAATATATTTCTTCCCAAGCTCTTTGGTAAACTTCATATAACCAAACTCTTTCAAATACTCTTGCTTCAGAGTAGGGGTTATAACCTTATTTTCATCCGGCCAAAATGTTACCTCACAGAGTTTATTGGTCTTCGTATCATAGTAGAATCCAGACTGGGTATCATTCCTTTGATAATAATCACGACCTTTGTATGTAAAGAAAGGATGCCTTACGCCTCTAACGTCCTCTGAGAGATCTTTTTCCAACAAAAACTCTTTCATATCCCCCGCCAACGTATATCTTCCCAGCAGGTAGTCACCCGAAGTAAAAATTAGAATTATCTCTTCATCAATATACCTCATACCAATCACCACGCCAGAAGTGGGGATATTTCCTTTAAATTCAAAAGTTTCAGCATCATACCGAACCAGTTTGTCATCTGCTCCTACCCAAATTTCCTCATTGCCTTGAATCGTTGGTACGTCAAAACTGACAAGAGATGAGTACTCTTCCGGTCCTCCTCCTCGCGCAGACAACTTACCGAGATACTTACCCTCCGCTGAAAACTTAAGGATTTCACTATTGGAAGACACATAAAACTTATTGTTCCGCTTCAGATACTTGGTTGTCCACGTTGCATCAATCAGAGAAGAATCGTTGGTTTCTAGTGGAATAACTCGGTAGTTGCCAATAGCCTCAGACAGAAGTACATTATCGCTAGTATGCTCATTCCATTGAACAGCAGGAAACAATCTGGATGAAGCCTCTGTCTGTTTTTGAGTACAAGCTGCCAGTAGATACAAACAGAACGTTGCACATAGTATTTGATTTAATTTCTTCTTCATTGTATCAATGTTTTATCACTATAAGTTTCATTTTAATATCTGTTCGACATAAGATAAATTTTTATATCAGTTCCTATGTTTATAACCATCTAAGTGTCACAAGTACGCCTTTCACAAGTCAGACATTGATTCTTAGGGATAGGTAAAAAAGATTCCCTATCATAATCTATAATTCTTTACTGCAAGCCATTCTCGAAAAACTCAAATAATTAGAACATAGGAACTAATATTTCTCAATAATCTACCTCACCACACTTACATTCATCACCAGTTCCTGTATTTACACAAACGTGGAACGGAACTCCATGCTCATCCTCAACTCTTTGCCATTTACACACATCTTCATTTTCATCATCCGACAAAGCCTCAATGTTTTCCAACAATGCGTCACTGATTTCAACTTTCTGGTTCAAATAGGCTGCATAGCCTACAGATACAGCTGCAACTATCGTTGCCACTGCGAAAAAGATTTTCTTTTTCATTTTAGTTATTTTTAAATTAAACATATGCTCGAGATTTCCATCTCGAAACGATTAAAATTCTTATTCTTATTATCTTATTATTCTACCGCACTCCCCGTTATTTCCAACTCTATCGGTGCTGTAGATGCATTACAATACACAGAGATGGTACGATAGAATGGTTCCGGCTTTTCTGCTTTATAAACTACCTCTAGTTTCACTTCATTTCCCGGTGCAACAGGTTCTTTACTATAACTCACTGTGGTACAATCGCAAGAAGTAGTTGTACCCTCTATGATTAAAGGATGCTCTCCTACATTCTTCAACGTAAAAAGAGTTTTCTGCTCCTCTTGCCAAGGGAATGAGCCAAGGTCAAGAGAAGTTTTCTCAACCGCAACCTGTGTCAAGTTTCTTTGTTCCTTTTCTTGTTTCCCTCCACGTATGATTTTCATATAGAGTGCCTTCACACGCGGATTATGAATAGGATTTCCAATGGCAAGTACTTTATTATCTTTATCTAATAAGAAAGTATGAAATGTTACATCCTGAGGAAAATTATTCAACTTATCCAATGAGTCTTCTTCATCCAAATGAATCGGATAGTGAAAGTCTTGAAACTTAACTAATCGTAGTAATTCTTCTGTGTTATCCGGTGAAAGATAAAATTCAAAATCCACTTTTTTAGCCAAGTCTGAAGATTCTATTTCTTCAATAAATGTTTTCCACTTCTCTAATTGCAACCTACAGCCAGAACACCATTCTGAGTTAGCATAGTGCAATAATTTAAAAAGGGATGATGAATCCTCAGTAGTCTCATCTTTTACATTAAGCTGCTGATAAGTATGTGACGCAGGGAAGATGATTTCTTTCCCCAGCCACTGCTTCAAATAAGCCTTCATCTCACTTTTTCTACCACCCTGACAGGCCGTTAGGCACAAAATGAGTCCCAAGATATAATACAGTTTATACATCTATAATATTTCTATTGCAATGAGTATATATAAATACGCGGTTCATCATTTGTTTTACTCAAGCCATAGAGCTTGCCCTGTTCTTCATCTACGACAAAAGAATTCAATCTTTCAGAGAACCGAAGTCCTTTTATAAAATTACCATTCCAATCAAACACCTGAATGTAACGATAAGGAGGTCTATATCCCTTATAGGCACCGGAGTACATCGCATAAAGATATTTTGAAGTCGGATATAATCTCATATAGGCCGTCATTGTATCATCTGTTTTGACAAGCCTTGTGTGATTGGCACCCTTTTCCAATTTAGCAGTTACGTCTATAGAAAAATACTCCTTTATCAAAGTTGGTTGCTTGTTTTTCATTTGGTAAAAAGCCAGCCAATCAGACATTCTACCGGCAGCAACAAAGACTTCTCCTTGAGGGCTTGCTATCATTCTTGCTTGTGCTAACATATGAACAGATATTGGATCATCGATATCTTCAATAGACTCTCCCGGATAATCCCCAAAACGATATATTGTTTTACCCGCATCATTCTTTAGAGAAAATAGCTTTAAATCCTCAAGCACTTCATTTTCTATATAATCAGTGCCACATATCGTTGCATAATTACCGTAATTATTGAGACTATCTATTACTACCGGAGACCTAAAATTTTCCTTGAAAACATCTTGATATCTGTATGTATAAAATAGCCCCCTGCCGCGTTCATGAAATTTAATCTGTTTATGCTCCTTATCCTCAAAAATAAAAGTCGGCTGTAAAAACTCCCCCGGAGCATTTCCTTTAACAAGAATGCGTCTTTCTTCTTTTGTTTTTAAATTGAGCAAAGAATACAGGTACCCGTCATAGGGGTCATAAATAAATATCCAATCTCCAACGAGAGCCTCTAAGGAGGAACTGTTACCAAATAGCAAATCAGAGTCCTGCATATCAATTACTGATGTAGGAGGCATCAGTTCATACTCCTCCCAATCATGAATATTGACACTTCCCGTTTGACTATCATTACAGCCAAACAGCATTAAAATCATCAATAAATATAGCTGTTTCATATTTATCTAAGCATAATTACCTTTTCTGATATTTATGGTGTACCGAAACAGACTCTTATTCATTAAAGAGGCCATCATTCGGTACACCATAATTGAACGATTAGAAGAGATTACTTTTCCTTATCATCTTCCTTTGATTCAAGATGATACAGTATAACTGAGCCATTGCCAACTAATACAGTACAACAATAATCTCCTGAAAAATCTGTTGAACAATTTGGACAAGCATCAACAACCTCCTCGTTACCTAATGCCTCAATGTTTTCTAACAATGTGTCATTCATTTCAACTCTCTGGTTCAAATAGGCTGCATAGCCTACAGATACAGCTGCAACTATCGTTGCCACTGCGAAAAAGAATTTCTTTTTCATTTTAGTTATTTTTTAAATTAAACATATGTCTCAAGATTTCCATCCCGAAACGGTTAACTAAAGATTCTTGATTAAGAGCTACACCTTATTATATATACCTATGACAAAGTGTAGAATCCGAAGAAGTATTTGTTGTCTACAGTGTAAATTTCCACCAAATAGGTTCCGCTTTCGCCGGAAGTAGGGAGCATTACCATAGTTGCGCATCCCGGTTGCACACTCCAACTCTCACCTGAATTTTGGTTGGTTACAACAAACTCACTTACACCCAGATTGTTCTCATTACTCAAGTACACTGCACCATTTCTATAATAGCAGGTGAATGTAACAAACTCTGGTGTGCGAGGATCAATAGAGGAGTTATCATCCCCCGGACGTGGACCAATTTCTATTGGTACATCGATCTCCTCGGGTTCATCATTTACTCCCCATATCGGCGAAGTAAATGTTAGCAGGAAAAAGCCTGCAATCAATAATAATTTCATCATATTTTAGAGATATTGTTTGCTGCAAAGTTAGCTTAATTCTTCGTATTTCCTAAATTTAAAGCCTAATAATTATTGGACAACCAGATTTGCAATTTGGTGATTCTCAGAGAAAAACAAAACTTTCAAAAACGAATTATTGGACATGGCTAATTTTCGATAAAATATTAACCGTAGAGGGCATACATATGACGTACTTAGCTAAGAACTTGTTGCGATTTTCTTTAAAGAATACATAAATCAAAACAAAACAAGTTTACGACAGTAATTCTAGCAACTGTTCTTTGCGTTTTGAATCTGATTCACTAACAGTGTTTTTTACACGCTTTCTACGTTTATAAATGGTATTCACATTTTCATTCATAAGAAGGCTAATGGCATTAGCTGAAAAGCCAACGATGTGGAAACAAATCTGGCGATAAGTTTTGTCTAAGAAATTGAACTCATTTTTGGTATCAATCAAGAGGTTATCGTAACAGCTGTTGATTATATCCTCTATTTTCTTAAAAGTTTCCTTGTCATGACTAAGTTCTTCAATAAATGTCTTTACCTGTTTGTAGATACTTTTACCTAGTCGTTGATGATTTTCCTCCTTACGATATAAACTGAATGTCTCACTTAGAGAATTGATATACATAAAACGATCTTGGAAAAGTTGCTGTAACATTTGATTTTGTTGACTATGTCTCTTTTCAAAGCTATTTTTCATTTCGCTTATAATATCTAGATATTGTTCTATTTGAACATTCTTTTTCTGCATCTTTTTTCTTCCCCAATAAATAACTATAGTAAAACAAATCAAAAGTAGTAAGGTATAACACATAAAACGGGTTTGCATCCACTTCTGCTTATAAGTTTGAATGTTTCTAATATCTGAAAGGAAATCGTTATTAGCTTTTAATAGAGGCGCCTGTATTACCTGTAAGAGCTTTTCATTTTGTAATTTTGTACCTTGAGATAAAGCTTGCAAGGATTTTGGATATTCTTTTAGAATAGAATAGTGCTTTGCTTCAGCATGATATAAACTGATAGAATCATAGTCTGTTTCCGCATTCTTCCAAGCCAGCTTAAGCAAATCCTCTGCTTTGTCTATTTTATTATTTTCTGAGTATATACGGGATACTCTAGCTAAAAAGGTAGAAGTTGCTTGTTTAAGGTTATAGTGTTTATTCCATATTTGAAATAGTGAATCAGCTGTTACAATTTTATTATGCTCCACATTTAATATAATCAGATTATTTAAGCATTGCCTGACTACTACGTCATAATTGATTTTTTGAGCTTCCACTAAAGCTAGATGATATATGCTATCGCTTTTTTCATACTGATGCATATTATGATAGCTATCCCCTTGGTTTAATAAGCAAAAGATTTGATGATATTGTTTATCTGCATGCTGAAAATGCTTAAAGGCCAGTTCAAACATTTTGAGGGCATTAGGATAATCGTAATGTTTCTGATAGATATAGCCTATTTGCGAGTACAACAATCCAATGTAGTAGTCATCTGTTATCGTATTACTGATTTCTTCTGCTTCTACAAGGGAGCGCTTTGCAGAAATAAAATTCTGCGCATTAAATTGCACAATACCTTTATAAAATAAGGAGAGGAACTTGCCATGAGGGTTATCGCAATGTTCATAATAGTCTACAGCCTGATTGATGAGAGAATCATTTGTTTCTACAATATAGTTCTTATGCTGTGCCTGCGTATAGAGTAGGGCATACATAGCTTTGCTTTTCGCACTTTGCAAAGCATTTGACGGTATCTGTTTTAAAATAAGCCAAGCGCTATCCGGCCGCTCTTCCATCAACTCTTCTGCCCGATGCAGTTGGGACGTGTAAGAAGATTCCTGGCAACTGCCGGTAAGCAACAATAGCAATATAATATATAGGGTAATAAATACTCTCATAAATAATATCTTGATTTGAGTTGCAAAATTAGTACTTTTATCAAGAAATCTACTCGGCTCCTAAAGAAAAATAAGTGAGCAAGGGGAAGTGATAAGTGATAGGTGATAAGTGATAGGTGATAGGTGATAGAGGATAGTTGATAGTTGATAGTTGATAGTTGGATTCTTCATTCTTCATTCATAATTACTCTCTTACACTTATCAGCTTCGCATTCATAATTCATAATTCTTCATTCATAATTCTTCATTCATATTCCGTGCCTAAATTGAATTCTTGTTGCTTCCCCTATTTTACCCCTCGCCTAGAGACCATTTTTTGAAGCATCACTGATGACCAAGGCTGATCATAAGTGATGACAAACGTCTGTCATCAGTGATGACTAAAATTGGGGAGTGTTTAGAGAGTTAACTCGTTAACTTGTATCTACCCCCTGCCTCTTAACATTCACTAATCAGTAAATTAACACTTATATTTCCTTATCCCTACACGAGAGAATTTTTGTTAGCACGAGGTGGTAAATTTTGCAACCTCGCGAGAAAACAAAAATCTGCACCCGTTCTTTCTTTCCCAAACAATCGTCCCAAATGTTAATTTTAGGTCTTAATCTTCAATAGATACTTATCAATCTTTCACCCGAAGAGTTCCTAGCGAGGTCGTTTTATGATTTATGATTTTATGGCACGCGGATGACGCGGATTAGGCGGATGACCGCAGAATACAAATTGTAAATCGTAAATTGTTAAATCGCTAAATCGTAAACCATTTTATAGTTCCACTTTGATTACCTTAAACTCATCATCTGTAGCTGTGGGTGAGCAGGCTAGGTAAAGGGTATCGCGAATAACCACGTAATGCCCCGACACGGTAGGAGGGAGCAGATACTCTTTAACATTGCCTCCGACTGTATCACAGGTCGTTAAGTAGACCGGCCGATTTTTGTCCATAAAGTACGTTTTAGTACCATAGTGTACCCGGAAATATTTCTGCAGGGAAGGGCTGTAATAGACTTCCCGACATCGGGCAGCACTGCTCTCATACTCAAACTTTTTGCGGGGAGAGAGATTTTTCAATGCGGCAGCATCCGGCTGTTCCAGAATGTCACTCCCAGAGAGAACAAAACTCTTAGTTGCTCCCTGCTCATATACATGGATGAGGGAGGAAGCCGGAAAGTTATAGAGTAGCTTATCTCCGACAGGTTGAATATAGGGAAGAGCTAAGCCACCCAGTAAATCTTTGTTGGCAACCATTTCATAAGGATAGGCAAGCGGGAGAAGAGAAACAGTTCCATCTTCCGGAGAGTAAAGACAACCAACAGCATTTGCCTCCGGAGAAGCAGAGAAGAGAGGAATGTAAACTCTCCCACCTGAAGCCGTCAGATAAGAGAAACCACCACTGGTTACTCCTCCAGGTTTAAAGCTGTATTCAGCACCTCCCAAGGTCTTGCGAAATTCAGAAAGAGCTGTCCGGCGTAACACCTTACCCTGGAAGTCCAGCACCGTAATGCCTGCACTATTCAGCCACACAACCTGCCGGTTAGTCACACAAAATGAGGTTGGCGGGAGTACCCCATCTGCCCCTTCCCGCTGCAGTTCAATGTAAAAACAAGGAGTACCCGACAGGCTGATAAAGTCTAGTGAATGAGACTTATGATTATAACCCACCATGTAGGCCTTCTCGCCATCGACATAAGCGGCATACTGCACATATTCCGGTTGCAGAGGATAGGTGATGGCAATTGTTAGAGAGTCATAAGAAATTTGCTCTGTCACCAGCTTTCTATCTTTGGAACAAGCGGTTAATAGCAGCAAAGAGAGGAGGGAAAGGATAAGTTTGGACATGATTGTGAATTATGATTTATGAGTTTTGATTTCTGATTTCTGATTTGATGGCACGCGGATGACGCGGATTAGGCGGATGACCGCAGAATACAAATTGTAAATTGTAAATTGTAAATCGTAAATCGTAAATCGTTAAATCGTAAATCAGTAGATTGTAAATCGCTAGATAGTAAATAAGCCTTACTCCTCCTCTACTTTCCAGAGTTCAAAGTTGGTGAAGTCTTCTGAGGTTCCTTCTAGCATTTTATAGTCCTTGCTGATGTACAAGCCTTCAGGGGTGACAACACAAGCATAGGGGTTGTAGGTGGCCTCGGGGAAGAGGGTTTCACCTATCACATTCAGGTCTTTATCCAGAATCAGTACCGAGAACTTTTTCCGGCCATAAACAGCCTTTCCACGCCAATCAATGTTACTATCCAGTTCGGTCTGGGGATAAGCAAAGCGGTAGTAGAGATTGCGGTAGGGGTCATGAAGTAGGTTACCATAGCGGGGGATTTCCAGGTTTGCTTTGGCTCGCTGTTCCACCGGCACTTGAGAGGTCTGTGCAGGATTCTCTATATAACCACTTTGGGCACTTACCCGTTGGATGGTATCGTGCTCTACAGAGGCAATCAGCAGATTCTCATCTGTATAGAAAGAGTAGATAAACCGCCGGCCATCAAACGTACGGCTGAAGCGGGTCTCACCGGTCTGAATTTGCGCCTCACTCAGCACTGACTTGTAGGTAAGGGGAAGTGCCGTATTGCTGTTATCATGAGTATCTATAGCTACCGAGAGAGGTGTGCGCTCCAGCGGGCAGATGTGAGCAGCCGCCTGTTGAGTGATGTAAAGTTTATCACCAATGATAACGGGTGGAATGTAGGGCTGCGAAGAGGGGGCATAGGAGGCTTGTACCTGATAACCATCGGGCGTCTTTCCGTAAGGTATCTTCTGCACAACGTGTCCCGTTGTATCCACCTTTATCAAGCCAAAGTAAGAGTAAGAGGTGACATAGATATGCCGGAAGTCGTGAATGTAGTAACCGGAAGGTAGCCCTACTCCCTGGCTACCCTCTTTATCCAGTTCTACCTTAAAGAGGAAAGCAGAAGTATCCCAGTCGTAGAACAGTATCTGGTTAGTACGGTAGTTCAAGAATGAAAGATACGTTTTGCCTGCCTCATCTCGGAAAGTATAGAGATAGAAAGGGTTATAGCGGGTTTCGGCATCCAGTTCAAAAGTTTTCACACGATTGGTTGCCACTAGTTTATGCGTAAAATGTTGTTTCTGCTCTGTAGCACAGGAGGCACAGAGGAAGAAAAGAAAGAGGGAAAGGATAAGTTTGGACATGATTGTGTATTATGATTTTTGATTTATGACTGCGAAGCTGATGAGCGTAAGCGAGTAATTCTGATTTAATGGCACGCGGATGACGCAGATTAGGCGGATGACCGCAGAATACAAATTGTAAATTGTAAATCGTTAAATAGTAAATCGCTAAATTGTAAATCGTTTAATCGCTAGATTGTAAATCAGTAAAGCGCTTCTATTGCAGAGAGTAGACATAGATGCAAGGCTCATCATTTGTTTTACTCAAGCCATAGAGCTTGCCCTCTTTTTCATTGACTACGATGGAGTTCAACCTTTCTGAGAAGCGGAGGCCTTTTACAAAGTTACCATTCCAATCAAATACCTGAAGGTAGCGGTAGGGAGGTCTGTATCCCTTATAAGCACCAGAGTACAGAGCATAGAGGTATTTAGAGGTTGGATATAGTCTCATATAGGCAGTGATTGTCTTGTCATTATGGGTCATTCTTGTAAAGTTGGCACCTCTCTCTATTTTAGCTTCTGCATCTATAGAGAAGTACTCCTTTATCAACCGAGGCTGATTATCTTTCAGCTGATAGAATGCCACCCAGTCATTCATTCTACCGGCAGTCACAATGACATCTCCCTTGGGGTTGGCAATCGCCCTAGACTGTGCCAGCATTAAAATAGACATAGGATCTGTGAGACCTTTAATACTCTTTCCGGGATAATTGCCAAAGCGAGCCAGTGTCTTTCCTGTAGCATCTTTCAGCGAGAAGATTTTCAAGTCTTCCGCTTCTCTATCTTGTACATAATTTGTACCACAGATGGTAGCATCATATCCAACATCCCCGATATCATCTACAGAGATAGGATTTCTGAACTCTCCTCTCACTGCATGATGAAAGCTATAGGTATGGAACAGAGCTTTTTGCCGTTCATAAAGTTTTACTTGTTGACGTCCTTCGTCAACAAAGATTTGGGTCGGCTGCAAGAATTCTCCCGGTCCATTCCCCTTTGCGAGTATGCGTTTCTCTTCTTTTGTCTTCAGATTGAACAAAGAGTACTGATTGCCTTCATAGGGGTCATAGATAAACAGCCAGTCGCCAATGAGTGCCGACAAGGAGGAACTGTTACCAAATAACAAATCTGATTCCTGCATATCAATTACTGAAATCGGAGTCATTTGTTTATACTCTTTCCAGTCATAGATACCGATTTTCTTTGTTTGAGCATTGGCACAACCGGAAAGGATTAAGAGCAGAAGGAGATAAAGTTTTTGCATGATGAGATTGGTGAATTTTGATTTTTGATTTATGATTTATGATTTATGATTTGATGGCACGCGGATGACGCGGATTAGGTGGATGACCGCAGAGTACCAATTGTAAATTGTAAATCGCTAAATAGTAAATCTGTAGATTGTAAATCGTTAAATAGTCAATTAGTAAATCGCTAGATCGTCAATAAATTAGATGTTACAAGAGAGCAAACAGAAGTCGGGATTGACACCTATCAGGTAGACGGTGTTGGAGGTAGCGTCTGATGCAATCCGGAAGACGGGGATTTGCAGATTGATGATTTTCTGCAGTTCCATATCCAGGTTGTAGACAAACAGCTGTTGAGGAGTGCGGGCAAAGTTCTGTCGGCGTCCCCGATAGTTTGCTGCATCAATCTTTTTGTCTGCAGACTCTTTGTCGCGACTGATGCAGACAATGTAGTCTTTGGTTATGGTCAGAGCAGAAGGGGCTTTCTGTTTAACTTTGTCAAGATGCAGTTCTCGGTTGGTGATTTCATAATCTACCTCTGCCAAACGCATCTCTTTGGCCAGATGGAAGTGACGGCCGTTCCAATCGTAGAGAGCCATATAAGCCATTTGAGCATTGCTGTAGACCAGTTTCCGATTGTTGGGATTATAAGAGATAGTGCCTTGAAATACATCCCCACCGTTGGTTATTTCCTCCTCCAGCTTCAGCGGGAAAGTGCCAAACGGGGTTCTCTCTTCTCCCCGAACCAGGAGGAAGGGATGAGAGTGAGCAGGAGTGGCATAAAGAGTATGTTTGGCGTCAATGGGGAGGCAAGTCAGCCCTCTTAAATCTTCAGGTTGGCGGGTTACTTCTGCAGGCAGTGTATCACCACTCAGACAAGCAGAAACAGAGAAATGAAGAGCACGAGGAGAGTTCAGGTCATAGACCACCAAAGAGTCATTCCCAGACTTCTGCAAATCGGGAGTGGCAACCTCATAAGGGCCTTCTCCTTGCACCTTCAGCACACAGACCTCATCGCCGGTTTGCCGATTAACAAGATGTGTGTCATCATCCGGTATAGCACTATGCCAAACGATAGCCTTCTCAAACACGAACAAGTCACTGGGCATGGAGGTCAGCAAATCGGCATCCAGCACTTGCGGTTTTTTCACAATACGTTCTACAACGGAGGTTTTGCCCCCAGAGTAAGCACTTAAAGCAAGTGCACCTACCACAAAGGTTAGTTGCGAAAGAGGGTGACGAAGCGAAGAAGAAATCATACCTTATGTTTTTATAGTTTAACTCTGTAGCTAGGGAAGCTAAAATGAGGTTGACAGCCGTCCAGGACTGTTTGCTGCAAAGGTATATGATTTTTCCAGAAAACAAACTATTAAATCGAAGAATTTTTAAGGAAGCGTTACAAAGAGAGAGAGTGTGTCATAAATCAACTTATTGATGACACACCTCCCTGCAAAACCGAGTCCTTATTCCTCCAGCGACTCGGTGTATTCCATTTCTCCCTGCACAACAAACAGGATTTCTTCGGGGTCGTACTCTCCCATTTTGTCTTTGCGAGCCTCCTTAATGATGAAGTCCACCACCTTTTCCAGGTCTATCTCTACGCACCCGTCGGCATCCGGTTGTGCTTCCAGCACGCCACTTTCCACGTAGTACTCATCAATCAGGTCGAGAAAGTAGTACAGTTCATCGTCGGAGAACTTCTCTTTCAAATCCTGCGGTAAATAGTTCTTGATAAATTCGATGGTCTTTTCATCATCTACATCGTCCAATAAAAAATCGTCTTCCAGTGCCATAGCTTTTTGATTTTTGATTTTTGATTTATGATTTTTGATTTTTGATTTGAGTTGTGACTATGAAACTGATGGGTGTAAGCGAATAGATTCAACTTTATTCGCTTTGCTCATCAGCTTCGCTGTCCACTTTCATCTTTCCACTTTCAACTAAAAAGGCACGGCCTGTACGGATAAAACACGAATGATTGAATGTTAACCGTGAGTTCCGTATAACCCGTGCCTGAAGAAAGATTGTTTTATGCGTTGCATTAAAGCAGTGCGTCTATTTTTGCCGCATAAGTTGCTTTGGAAGATGAGCCTACTTGCTTGTCGACCAACTTACCATCCTTGAAGAAGAGAACGGTAGGGATGTTGCGGATACCAAACTCTGAAGCTACATCGTCGTTATCGTCCACATCGCACTTGCCGATGAGTGCCTTGCCTTCGTACTCAGCAGCCAACTCTTCAATGATAGGGCCTACCATCTTGCAAGGGCCACACCAGGGTGCCCAAAAATCAATAACCAGCGGCTTACCTTCTGCCAACAGTTCTTTGTAATTGCTGTCTGTAATTTCCAATGCCATGTTATAAAATGATTTAGTGAATAATTATTTGTTCTTATTTATATTGTCGTGGGGACAAAGGTAATCAATTTATTCGGAACTCCAGTTCTGAATGTTCTTCTAAATATGCAAGCAGTTCCCGGCTGACCGATAGCTGGCTGAGCTTGGATACAAAATCGAGAGCCATCTTATTCTCTGAGTCAGTCACTTTAAAATAGAGATGAGTGGAACCGGGGTGTTGCTTCACCAACTCAGAGAGTTCCAGAATCAGTCTCTTGTCCAGAGCGGAAAGCGGAATGTTAATGGTGAGTTTCTCAATCAGTTTCTCTTTAACATCGGGAAGAAGCTCCATAGAGGTAACCTTCAGTTCCAGTTCATTCTGCTGCCACTGCTTGGGCTGGCAACTGGCTTTCATGTAGAGGAAGGTTCCCTCACTCAGATAGCCTTGGTAAGTCACCCAATCGGCACCGAAGAAGGCCAGTTCTGCCGAACCGGAATAGTCTTCCACCTTAGCTATGCCATAAGGATTTCCCTTCTTGGTGAATCCCCGACGCACGGCTGTAACAATACCTCCCATGGTAATCTCCCGACTTCGCAAGGTCTCCTTGTCACCCAGTTCATTCATTTGGGTATTGCAGACATGTTCCAGCACAATCTTAAATTCATCCAACGGGTGAGCAGAGAGATAGATGCCTACCAGTTCACGCTCTTTATTCAAACGTTCCAAGTCACTCCAACGCTCGGCAGGAAGAATCTCGGGAGTTGCTATTTCTACTACATTGTCACCACCGAACAGCGAATTGACACTTGCGGCCTTATCCAGCTGATAGCGGTTTCCATAACGCACCAAGGTGTCGAGGAATGTTTCTCCCTTACTATTGAGGGCAAAGTATTGCTCACGTTTCAACTCAGAGAAGTTATCGAAAGCACCGGCCAGTGCCAGACACTCCAAGTTCTTACGGTTACAGGCATTGAGGTTTACCCGCTGCACAAAGTCGAAGATACCTTTATAGGGACCATTTTTCTTTCGCTCTTCCATAATGCTCTGAACGGCAGCCTCACCTACCCCTTTTACAGCTCCCAGGCCGAAGCGAATGTTTCCCTCCTTGTTCACAGCAAACTTCAGTGCACTTTCATTGACATCAGGTCCCAGCACATTCATGCCCATGGCCTTGCACTCATCCATCAGCTTGGTAATATCTGTAATGTTAGAGAGGCTTCGGCTCATCACTGCTGCCATGTACTCGGCAGGATAGTTGGCCTTCATGTAAGCAGTCTGGTAAGCGACCCAAGAGTAGCAGGTGGCATGCGACTTGTTGAAAGCGTAAGAAGCAAACTTCTCCCAGTCACCCCAAATCTTCTCCAAGATTTTCGGGTCGTGACCATTCTTCTGACCACCACTGATAAACTTCGGCTTCATATGATCCAGCTTATCGCGCAACTTCTTACCCATGGCCTTACGCAAGGCGTCTGATTCGCCACGAGTAAAGTCTGCCAACAGGCGGGAGAGCAACATCACCTGCTCCTGATAGACGGTAATACCATAAGTATCTTTCAGATATTTCTCCATCACCGGAATGTCATACTCGATAGGCTTGCGTCCCTGCTTACGGTCAATGAAGTCAGGAATGTAATCCATCGGTCCCGGACGATAGAGTGCATTCATGGCGATGAGGTCTTCAAAGGTAGAGGGTTGTAACTCACGCAGATACTTCTGCATACCGGCAGACTCAAACTGGAAAGTACCGATGGTTCGTCCTTCGCAATAGAGTTTATAAGTAGCAGGGTCGTTGATGGAGATATTGTCGATATCCACTTCAATGCCTTTAGAGAGGCGAACATTCTCTACAGCCTCTTTCAAGATGGAGAGAGTCTTCAGACCTAGGAAGTCCATCTTAATCAGTCCGGTATCTTCAATCACCGAGCCTTCATACTGGGTAACCAGCATCTTCTCTCCCGTCTCCTTATCATCGGCCGTGCTGACAGGTACCCAATCAGTAATATCATCTCTACAGATAATGGTGCCACAAGCGTGAACACCTGTGCCACGTACATTACCTTCCAGCATACGGGCATACTTCATGGTGTCGCGCAACAGTGGGTCTGAAGAGGCTTCAGCTTGTTGCAGTTCGGGAATATCTTCAATGGCATTTCCCAGATTCATCTTCTTGCCAGAGGGCAGACGGTCGGGAATGGCCTTACACAAACGGTCTGAATCGGCCAGGGGAAGTTTCTGTACACGAGCTACATCCTTAATGGCCATCTTGGTAGCCATGGTACCGTAGGTAATGATGTGAGCCACTTTCTCTTGTCCGTACTTCTCTGTCACCCAACGCAACACTTCACCACGACCGTCATCATCGAAGTCCACATCAATATCCGGCAACGAGATACGATCCGGGTTCAAGAAACGTTCAAACAGCAAATCATATTGGATTGGGTCAATCTTGGTAATGCCCAAACAATAGGCAACGGCAGAACCGGCAGCTGAACCACGTCCCGGGCCAACCCAAACGCCCAATTCTTTGCGGGCGGCATTGATAAAGTCCTGCACAATCAGGAAGTAGCCGGGGAAACCCATGGTTTTCATGATGTAAAGCTCAAAGACCAATCGTTCCTTTACCTCATCACTCAAGGGGTCACCATACAATCGCTTGGCACCATCGAACGCCAGCTTGGCCAAATAGTCTGCCTCCAGTTTGATACGATAGAGTTTGTCGTAACCGCCCAAGCGCTTGATTTTAGCATTGGCAGCCTCTTCACTCAACACAACGTTACCATTTTCATCTTGGGTAAACTCATCAAATAAGTCTTTCTCCGTCAGGCGTTGGCGATACTCTTCTTCGGTGCCAAACTCTTCAGGAATAGCAAAGGTGGGCATGATAGGAGCATGGTCAATAGAGTAAGTTTCTACCTTATCCAGGATTTCCAATGTATTAGAAAGAGCTTCGGGGACATCAGCAAAGAGTTTATTCATCTCCTCCTTGGTCTTCATCCACTCTTGCTTGGTATAGAGCATGCGGGTGGGGTCATCCAAGTCTTTGCCGGTACTCAAGCAGATAAGGCGGTCGTGAGCCTCGGCATTCTCTTCGTCCACAAAGTGAACATCGTTGGAACAGATAACCTTGACATTGTATTTCTGAGCCAGTTCTAACAGTTTGGCATTGGCACGTTGCTGCAAGGGATAGGTTTCATGATTGGCACGGGAGACTGTGGCCGGGTGGCGCTGGATTTCCAAGTAGTAGTCTTCTCCAAAGAGGTTCTTATACCACTGGAGTGTCTCTTCAGCACCGGCCATATCATCATTCAGAATCTTTTTCGGAAGTTCACCACCGATGCAGGCAGAGCAGACAATCAGACCTTCGTGATAGGTTTGTAGTTCATTGCGGTCGGTACGTGGACGCATGTAGTATCCTTTTGTCCAGGCACGGGAAACCAACTTAATCAGGTTGTGGTATCCCTTCTCATTTTTCGCCAGTACAATCAAGTGCCAGCCACTTTGGTCCTGCTTACCCTCACGTTTATCCATGCCTCGACGAGCCACATACATCTCACAACCAATAATGGGTTTGAATATCTTGGCCTCGGCTTCGGTAATCTTGGTACGACAATCGGCAATCTCTGTCTCCTGATTCTCACAAGCAATCTTTCCACTTTGGATATCTTCTATCCGCTTCTTCAAATCTTTTATCTCACCTTTGGGGCCTCCATTCTTCTTATTGACATAGTTGATGAACTCCTTAATACCAAACATATTGCCGTGATCGGTTACGGCAATACCTTTCATGCCATCCTTTATGGCTTTATCTACCAGCCGACTAATACTGGCCTGCCCATCCAAAAGAGAGTATTGGGTATGTACGTGCAAATGAACAAAATCCTGCATAAAGTTATTGTTTCAAATTGAGAGGATAAAAATACTACCTCCCCGACATTTGACAAAGATATTTCCCAAAAAGTTATCAACAGCAACAATTATCTTTCCATTTCTTTGCTACATTAGTAAAATAAACCTATTTTTGCAGATAAATTTTATCCAAGCTGACCATGGGCAGACTAAAAAGATTAAAAAAGATTCGCATCCATCGCGAAGGAACACATACATTGATTGGTGGCGCAATGCTGTTGCTCGCCTTAAATGCCGCCCTCTATTACGGGGTGGAGAACAAACTTCCCTTTTACATTATTGCCGGAATCAGTCTGATTCTGTATGGCATATTAGTCAACTTCTTCCGTTGCCCCATCCGTTATTTCGGTAAAGAGACTGAGAAGGTGGTGGTAGCTCCTGCTGATGGCAGGATTGTGGTAGCAGGCGAAGTGGTGGATGAGAATGAGTACTTCCACGACAAACGTCGTATGATTTCCATCTTCATGAGTGTGGTCAACGTGCATGCCAACTGGTATCCCGTGGACGGTACAGTCAAGAAGGTGGCACATCAGAACGGTAAGTTCATGAAAGCATGGTTGCCTAAAGCCAGTACCGACAACGAACGTTCCATGGTTGTAATCGAGACACCGGAAGGAGTAGAAGTAATGGCACGTCAGATTGCAGGAGCCATGGCTCGACGCATTGTTACTTATGCAGAACCGGGAGAGGAGTGTTACATTGATGAGCACATGGGCTTCATCAAGTTCGGTTCGCGAGTAGATGTTTATCTCCCCTTGGACGCAGAAGTACTGGTAGAACTGAACCAACAGACTACCGGAAACCAGACTGTAATAGCCAAATTAAAATAACTTGCAAACAGCATGGCAAATCTTATCACCCGCCATATTCCCAACACGCTTACTTGCCTGAACCTCTTCTTTGGAGGTATTGCTTGCGTGATGGCCTTTCAATTCAAGTACGAGGCTGCACTTTGTTGCATCATTATCAGTGCCGTTTTTGATTTCTTTGACGGACTAACCGCCCGTGCCTTGAAAGCCTACTCCACCATTGGCAAAGACTTGGACTCACTGGCAGACGATGTAAGCTTTGGCGTAGCCCCCTCTGTCATCATGTACTCCTTACTGACAGAAAAGATTTCCCTAACCGAAAGCGTTTATTTTGCTGACTGGCTACCCTATACAGCCTTTCTCATTGCCGTATTCTCAGCACTACGTCTGGCCAAGTTCAATAACGATACCCGCCAGACCAGTTCTTTCATCGGCTTGCCCGTACCGGCAAACGCACTGTTTTGGGCTTCTTTGGTTGCAGGAAGTCACGAAGAGTTATTATCCTCCTCAATCCACCCGCTGTATCTATTGGTACTTATCTGTCTGTTCTCTTGGCTATTGGTTTCGGAGATTCCTATGTTCTCACTGAAGTTCAAGAGTCTTTCCTGGAGTAAAAATAAGGTTAGTTTCTCCTTCCTGCTAGTTTGTATTCCTTTGCTTATCCTGCTGAAGATTAGCAGTTTTGCAGCAATCATCGTTTGGTACATTGTATTATCGCTTCTCACTTGGAAAAAGAGAGGATAAACAAAACTCCCCAACATTTGTTATAACTATGCCGTTTCTATCGGCATGTTCATTAAAAAAGAATTAGCCTATGTTTCACATTCTCGGATTCTTATTCATACTCATTATAGCCATTCTCTTTATTGGTTTCGCCTTCATCGGTACTATTGTCCGCACGCTTTTCGGTGGCAGACGTCGTAACACATACTCTTCTCCTTATGGGGAGGGTACACAAAACAGACAGATACACAAAGAGAACCAAGCCGATACTGACATGCAAACCGGCAATCGCAAGAAGATTTTCACCAAAGACGAAGGGGAATATGTAGATTTTGAAGAGGTCTAAGAAGGGCTTGGGAAGATAAAAAGAGATAGCTTAAATCAGTAATACTTAGCGTCTCTTGTTGGCAAAGAACTCTTTCATCAGTTGAGCGCACTCTTCAGCCAGTACCCCTTTTACCACCACTGTCTTAGGATGCAATGCTTGTGGGGCAAAACGTTGGTAGCCACGTTTCTCATCTTCTGCCCCAAAGACAAGACGTCCTATCTGCGACCAAGCTATAGCTCCTGCACACATCACACACGGCTCTACCGTTACATAAAGTGTACATTCATTCAGATACTTACCTCCTAAGGAGGAGGCTGCCGAAGTAATAGCCTGCATCTCTGCATGAGCTGTCACATCTGTCAGTGTTTCCGTCAGGTTGTGTGCACGGGCAATGATGCGATCCTTACAAACCACCACGGCACCCACAGGAACTTCATCACGTTGGGCTGCTTTCTGAGCCTCCAGCAAGGCTTGTTTCATGTAGAAAGTATCATCCATGAGGCTCAACGTCGCATATCATGTTCACCAAAAAGAGTCGGATAGTCCTCATCCATATTCTTATGAATGAAGGTAAGAATGGTTTCACGCAACCAGCGCGACTTATTGGTTATCTTGTAATGTTCCAGATAACGGTCTACAACACGCAGTTCTTCTTCGCTCATCAGGCATACCATTCGCTGACGGCGTTTGGGGTCGTTGGCTGTTGCTTTTAGGCAAGTTTTGTCTCTCTTTCTCATATTCTCTGCAAAATTACTTTTACTTCCTTAAAAACAAAGCAGAAAAACCGTATTTTTGCGCCAAACGTTTAAAAATAAAGAATTAAACCGTATGGCAGCACATAACGCTTTGGGGATAGCCGGGGAAAAGGCAGCTGCGGCTTACCTGGAACAGAAAGGATACACTATTCACGACCGGAACTGGCGGAGGGGACATTTGGAACTGGACATTATAGCTTCCAAAGGAGACGATTTAGTGTTTGTGGAAGTGAAGACACGCCGAAATACCGAGTTCCAGGAACCGGAAGAGGCGGTGGACGAAAAGAAGATTCGGCGAATTGTCCGAGCAGCCGACACGTACATCAAGCTCTTCGGACTGGATGGTGAGGTACGTTTCGACATCATTACTGCCGTAGGCGAAGAGGGGAACTTCAAACTTACTCATATTGAAGAAGCATTCTATCCACCGATTATGAGTTTCTGAAGGAATAAGTTGACGAGTTGACAAGGAGACAAGTTTACGATAGAGATTTCCACATAACTTAACGTCCGTTCGATAGATGGTTAACTAATAACTTTGAACTAATAACTATACCCAATGGCTGATTTCCAATTTTCTTTTCCTTTGATTGCGCTGGATGAGACCCATTCCACCAGCAACTATTTGCTTGAGTTGTGTCAGCAATCGGTACAACCATTAGAAGAATTCACTACTGTTACCGCTTCTTTCCAGACAGCTGGTAAGGGGCAACGGGGCAACTCCTGGGAATCGGAGGCAGGAAAAAACTTACTTTTCAGCTTTGTTCTCTACCCAAAGTTTCTGGAAGCACGCCAACAATTCCTTCTCTCACAGTTTGTTTCACTGGCCATCAAAGAGGAGTTGGAGAGCATTATAAAAGAGATTTCCATCAAATGGCCTAATGACATCTATTGGCGCGAGAAGAAATTGTGCGGCATACTGATAGAGCACCAACTATGCAGAAGCCACATCGAGCGTACCATCTGTGGTATCGGAGTCAACATCAACCAAGCGTTGTTCCGAAGCAATGCGCCCAATCCGGTTTCGCTCAAGCAGATTTGTGGGAGAGAGCTGGATATCAACCAAGTACTGGCAGGCATTATGCAACGTGTGCAGCACTATTACCACCGACTGATGCAGGAAGAGTTTGATACCGTTGCCAACGAGATTGCCCAACGTTACAGCGATTCTCTCTTCCGCCGAGAGGGTTTCCATCGCTATAAAGATGTTACAGGTGAGTTCCGCGCCCGCTTGCTGCAGGTGGAGAGTGACGGACGTTTCCGGCTGGAAGATGAAACCGGCCGAGAACGCAGCTACCTTTTCAAAGAGGTTCAGTATGTTTTGTAAGTCTTGCCAATGCCTTTCTCGCGGGTAGTTTCTCCAGATGTTTTTCCCGCTACTCCCCAAACTTCTCTTCCAGTTCTTCTATAGCTTGCAGGGTCTTGGCAGCTTCTGTCGATGAGAAAGTGCGTAACACACTTTGCAGATGTTGTTTGGCGTGCGCATAGTAGGTGGTAAGAAGCAGGGAAAGATTGTTGCGATAGTTAGCATATTGCATGCGTGTGGGCGAAGGAAGCTTACGATACTCCTCGTCCAGCACCTTACGAGCACGTTCACCTTGCCAATAGTGATAGTTCCCCAGAAAGATATGTGCCTGCACGTGGGCAGAGTCTTTGGTCAGCACCCGCTCATAGAGCGCTACCGCTTCAGGCAGATGACCGGCCTGAAACTGCAGGTCGGCACAGGCAGCAATCAGAGAGACATCCTGCGGACGAAGGTCAAGCAACTCACGGCAGAGAGTATAAGCCTTGTCGTAATCGTGCCGAGTCCGGTAGAAATCAATAAGTTCTTCGGCCAGCAGCATGTGAAGAGAAGTTCCCTCCTCGGTATAGAGGCGGAAACAAGTCTCAGCCTGTTCGGGTGCTTGTTTCAACAATTTACGGAATAGGGGAAGCACCGTCTCCTTCCGTCCCTGCTTCAGGGTCTCCATCAGAGTGTTACTTTGTTCCTCCGTGGTTTGTGCAGACAAGGTCAACGATACGGAGAAGAGCAGGCAGAATAGAATAGTCAGCGTTTTCATCATTCAGTTTTTAGATTTTTTTTGAAATGATTTTGATTGGAACACAGAGACACGGAGAGACAGAGGTTTAACTCATAACTCATAACTGAAACTCATAACTCATAATTAACAACTCTGTCCCTTTGTGTCTCTGTGTTTATAAAAATAAAATCCAAACAGATTCTTCTATGTTTTTACCTTCTTAACCAAGGTTGCGAACGCACAAAAGTAGCGAGAATCAGGGGAAAGAAGAGGTTGCAAGAGTGGAAAAAAGGTTAAACTCATCGCTTTAGAACATCTTTCGCGTATCTTTGTTCTCCCAAAGCGATAAAGATGAAAGTGATTTGACTTTGAGTACTTAACTACTTTGAACACTTAACTACTTTATCTCCATAGAGTTTCGCTTGCGGAATTTAAATAAAAGAAGAAACATGAAAGATAGTGTCATCCAAAAGAGTTTTTCCGTTGTGGGCATGAGTTGTGCCGCCTGTTCTGCCCGTGTGGAGAAGACGTTGAACAAACAAGCGGGTGTGGTGCAGGCCTCCGTAAACCTGGCAACCGCCACTGCCCACGTAACATATCGCCCGAAAGAGACCTCCCCCGAAGCATTGCAATCCGCCTTGCAGGCCATCGGGTTTGAACTTGTCATTGAGGAAGAGACTACAAAGAGTGTGGAAGATAACGCAGAAGCGCACTACCGCTCTCTACGTTTCCGTGCCACGTGGGCAATCATTTTGTCCGCTCCTGTAGCACTCATCGGCATGTTCTTTATGCACATGCCCTATGCCAACTTACTGATGTGGGCACTCTCAACGCCGGTAGTCTTCTGGCTGGGAAGGAGTTTCTTCATCAATGCCTGGAAGCAGTTGCAGCACCGAAGCGCAAACATGGATACGCTGGTAGCCAACAGCACGGGCATTGCCTATCTCTTCAGCCTGTTCAATATGCTGTTTCCCGAGTTTTGGACATCGAGAGGCATCACTCCGCACGTCTACTTCGAGGCGGCCAGTGTCATCATTGCCTTCATCTTGTTGGGAAGAACCTTGGAGGCACGTGCCAAGGGAAACACCACCTCTGCCATTCGGAAGCTGATGGGGTTGCAACCGGAAACCGTTACCCGTCTGAGCGCAGGAGGTCGTGAAGAGTGTGTGCCCATCGGGCAGATACGACCGGGAGACCTGATTCTTGTAAAGCCAGGGGAGCGCATTGCCGTAGATGGAACGGTGGTTGAAGGTAACTCATACGTGGACGAAAGCATGCTGAGCGGTGAGCCAATTCCCGTAAGCAAGCAACGCGATGCACACCTCTTTGCCGGAACCATCAATCAGAAGGGCAGTCTCTGTTTTCGAGCCGACAAAGTGGGTAAGGAGACGTTGCTCGCCAAAATCATTCATATGGTGCAAGAGGCACAAGGAAGCAAGGCGCCCGTACAACAGCTGGTGGACAAGATTGCCGCAGTTTTCGTGCCTGTCATTATGGGTATTGCTCTGTTGGCCTTCTTCTGCTGGACAATTTTTGGCGGAGAAAACGGATTCACGTACGGACTGCTGGCACTGGTCACCGTACTCGTCATTGCCTGCCCGTGTGCCCTGGGACTGGCCACACCTACTGCCATCATGGTGGGCATAGGGAAAGGAGCCGAGCTAGGCATCCTCATCAAGGACGCGCAAAGCCTGGAAACAGCCAAGGAGATAGACACCGTGGTGCTAGACAAAACGGGTACACTGACAGAAGGTAAGCCGGAAGTCACCCGCCAGGTCTGGTGTGAGGGGGAAGAGATCCTGAAGCCCCTCTTCTGCAGCTTGGAGAAGTTGTCGGAACATCCGTTAGCCGAGGCACTTGTCAAGCAGTGGGGCGATACGGAAAGTCGTGTGATAACCAACTTTGAAAGCCTCACCGGCCGGGGTGTGAAGGGGTGCTGCGAGGGAGAAGTCTACTATGCAGGCAATCGCAGACTGCTGGAAGAGCTGAACATTACCCCCTCTCCTACCCTGCAGACCGAGGCTGAGGAGGCAGAACAACGGGCGGAAAGCCTCATCTGGCTGGTTGCCGGCAAACGGGTGGTAGCACTTGCCTGCCTGGCCGACCGTTTGAAACCAACCAGCCAAGCAGCCATCGAGCAGTTGCATAAGCTTGGCATTCGGGTGGTGATGCTTACAGGTGACCATCCGGCCACGGCCGCAGCCATTGCCCGACAGACAGGCATCACTCACTACCAAGCCGGCGTATTGCCACAAGAAAAGGCTGCCTACGTCACTCGTCTGCAACAAGAAGGCCGGCGGGTAGCCATGGTGGGCGACGGCATCAACGACAGTGCCGCCCTGGCAACAGCAGACCTCAGCATTGCGATGGGAAGCGGAAGCGACATTGCCATGGACGTGGCACAGATGACACTGATTGGCTCCGACCTCCGGAAAGTACCGGAAGCCATCCGCCTCTCACGCCTCACCGTGCGCACCATTCGTCAGAACCTCTTCTGGGCCTTTATCTATAATATAATAGGTGTACCCATTGCGGCCGGCGTACTCTATCCACTGACCGGTTTCTTACTGAATCCCATGCTGGCCGGTGCGGCCATGGCCTTCAGTAGTGTGAGTGTTGTGACCAATAGCCTCCAAATCAAAAAGAAAGAGATTTAAGCTTTCACACGACAAGTTGCAGAGATTCCGAGCAAATCACTAACTCACCCCATTTTCAAAAGCACAATTCTAGCGAAGCGCAAGCGGACTTTTAGCCGAAAACATAGGCACTTTCGGCCAAAAGTCCCACACTTTTGGCGCCAACACCGAGTGTTTCCGGTCAAAAGAACGTATCTTTTCGGCGAAAAGTCCTATACTTTTGGGGCGAAAGTTCTAAACCTATGGGCCAAAACATTTAAATCTTTACCCCAAAAGTCTTATTGTGACACAAAAAAGCTCTTCTTCCTGCCCTTCGGAGCACTGTTTCTTCGCTAGAATTTCTGTAAACATTTCGCGATGTAGCTATCAGTCAGCGAGATAAGTACTTTTCACTTTAAAATTCTCGACCAACTGTCCCCTCGGTCGGAAATAAGCGATTCTCAGGCGGTTTAAAATACAAAATATCAGAATGACAAAGTGTCAATCCGTGCCTCTCCCGCTCTCTTTTCCTCCCCCTCTTCAAGAATACTCTCCCCAAAAGCAGCATCTTTCGTATCTTTTCCATATCTTTGCGGAAATACTTATTGCAATCAGAAAAGTTTCATCATAAAAACATCATATTCATAAAGTACTATGGCGACATACAAAAGAATCTTATTGAAGCTCAGTGGCGAGAGCTTGATGGGCGAAAAGCAATACGGCATCGACGAGAAACGTCTTGCTGAATATGCGGCACAGATTAAAGAGATACACGAATTGGGTGTAGAGATTGGCATCGTTATCGGCGGTGGCAACATCTTCCGCGGGCTGAGTGGAGCCAGCAAAGGGTTTGACCGCGTGAAGGGCGACCAAATGGGAATGCTGGCTACTGTTATTAACAGCCTGGCTTTGAGTTCGGCTTTGGTGGCTGCAGGTGTAAAGGCGCGTGTGCTGACTGCCGTTCGGATGGAGCCGATTGGTGAGTTCTACAACAAGTGGAAAGCCATCGAGTGCATGGAAGCAGGGGAAGTTGTCATCATGTCGGCAGGCACAGGCAATCCGTTCTTCACTACCGACACCGGCTCTTCACTGCGTGGAATAGAGATTGAGGCAGACGTTATGCTGAAGGGAACCCGTGTGGACGGCATCTACACAGCCGATCCGGAGAAAGATCCCACTGCTGTGAAGTTCCACGACATTACTTACGACGAGGTATTGAAACGCGGCCTGAAGGTGATGGATCTTACTGCTACCTGCATGTGCAAGGAGAACAATCTGCCCATCATCGTATTCGACATGGACACCGTAGGCAACCTGAAGAAGGTAATGCAAGGAGAAGAAATCGGAACGTTGGTACATAACTGAGTAAAAGAAGAGGAGATTTAGGAAAGAAGTAATACTTCCAATCATCAAATTCTTCACTCTTCATTCTCCATTCTTAATTAAATCTCTATCTTTGCAAAGCATAACAATCCTTTACGAAATTAGTAACTTCAAACTAAAGCAATATGAAAGACGTAAAAGACATCTTGAATGAAGCACAAGAGAAGATGGACATGGCCATCATGTATTTAGAAGACTCGCTGGCACACATCCGTGCCGGAAAGGCAGACGTTCGTTTGCTGGATGGCATTCGTGTAGACTCTTACGGTAGCATGGTGCCTATCAACAACGTGGCAGCAGTAACTACCCCGGACGCGCGAAGCATTGCCATCAAGCCGTGGGATAAGAGTATGTTCCGCGTGATTGAAAAGGCCATCATCGACTCTGAGTTAGGTATTATGCCGGAGAACAACGGTGAAATCATCCGTATCGGTATTCCGCCTCTGACAGAAGAACGTCGTAAGCAACTAGCCAAGCAGTGTAAGGGCGAGGCTGAAACAGCTAAAGTAAGTGTGCGCAACGCACGTCGTGATGCTATCGACAGCTTCAAGAAGTCTGTGAAAGAGGGCTTGGCAGAAGATGCACAGAAGACCGGTGAAGAGAAACTTCAGAAGCTTCACGACAAATACATCAAGCAGATTGATGAAATGTTGGCAGCCAAAGAGAAAGAAATCATGACCGTATAAATCTATCCTAAGAGTGGAGAGTGGGACACGACGAAGTGTACTCCGTGCTAAGGTGCGGAACTAACGGTTTTGCGTGTCCGATTCTTCACTTTTACTTTAAAACCATTTGCAAACATTGAGAGGACTGGTCGTTAAAAACACAGGCAGTTGGTATCTGGTACATACCGACGAGGGACAGGACGTGGAGTGTAAGATTAAAGGGAACTTCCGACTGAAAGGCATCCGAAGTACCAACCCCGTTGCCGTGGGCGACTATGTGCAGATTATCCTCAATCAGGAGGGAACCGCCTTTATCACCGAGATTGAAGACCGAAAGAACTACATCATCCGGCGTGCCTCCAACCTTTCCAAGCAATCACATATCATTGCAGCCAATCTGGATCAGTGTATGCTGGTGGTTACCATCAACTATCCGGAGACTTCAACTACTTTCATCGACCGTTTTTTGGCGTCGGCCGAGGCTTACCGTGTTCCGGTAACGATTGTCTTCAATAAGGTAGATGCCTACAACGAAGAGGAGTTGCGTTATCTGGACGGCCTCATCCATCTCTACACAACCATTGGCTACCCTTGTCTGAAGGTGTCGGCCAAGAAGGGCGACGGTGTGGAGACCATCAAAGAGGCGTTACGCGAGCGAGTTACACTCTTCTCCGGACACTCCGGCGTTGGCAAGTCTACCCTCATCAATGCGATTCTGCCCGGTGTTGCGGCCAAGACGGGCGAGATTTCCACCGTACACAACAAGGGCATGCATACAACCACCTTCTCCGAAATGTTTCCCGTACCGGGAAATGGCTACCTTATTGACACTCCGGGCATTAAAGGATTCGGTACGTTTGATATGGAGAAGGAGGAGATTGGCCACTACTTCCCCGAGATTTTCCGTACTTCGGCCGACTGTCGTTATGGCAACTGTACCCATCGCAACGAGCCGGGTTGTGCCGTGCGCCAAGCAGTAGAGGAGCATTACATCAGCGAGTCGCGCTATGCCTCATACCTTGGTATGCTGGAGGACAAAGAGGAGGGCAAGTATCGCGCAAGCTACTAATCGCACTCATCCGGCAGCGTTCACACCTTCTTTATAGCTTCTACTCCTGCGGATGCACGCTTCGCAACCGCTCCAACAGTTCGTCCGCCTGCCGAGCTTTGGCTTCCATGTGCTCCAGAATCTCTCGAACGAAGGGATTGTTCTCAAAGTCGCCCCGCACTTGTTCAAAGTCGCGCTCCTTCTCTTTGTGAGAGCCGTCTGCCCCGAATCCGGTCATCGAGGCCAGAGAGAACTCTTTGCGAGCATCTTCATACAACAGTTGATCCAGCTGAAGTACAGCCTCTTTCCACTTTTCAACAATCCGAATGATCTCTTCCACCGTTGCCTCCTCCGGTCGGAAACCATAGAAGGCAGCCAGTTGTCCGTAAGTCCACGTCCACTCATAACTGTTGTAATGGGTGTGCATCCGTTCAAAAGCAGCATTGATGTACTTCAAACGGCTGACCTTACCGCACTCAATGGCATCCAGAAGTGCTTCTACCTCACTCTTGGGAGCAATCAATCCGGCCAGGTCTACCCACTCGCCACTACCGATGGATGTGTCGGGCAACAAGCGAGTACGCAACTCTTCATTGTTCCGAATAGTCACTCCCTGCAGGCGGGATAGTACCGAGTTACCCAAGAACTTGTGGATAGCCAGCTCGTAAAGGTGTACTCCGCGCTGCAAAGAGCTGTTGCGAATCTTCGTGCTGTGGTAGGAGTAGAGGTCGGAAAGCTCACCACTTGCCTGCCGCAGTTGTTGCAACAACTCGCGCCCCTTCAACATCTTCTGCACCGTATAAGGAGTGAGCAGGTTGTAGTTGATGAAATCCAGTCGATGAGGGTCGGTACGCCCATCGCGCTTAGGCCACTTTCGGGCATCCCGAATCGTACCCACGCTGCGGAGATTGACGCCCGGAACCAGGTAGGTCGTATTATTCTGTTCAATCAGATACGAGAAGGGGAGGTTGGCGGTATCGGAATGAGTGACGTGCCTCCCCATGACAAGCGAGTAGGCTCCTACACGTGCCGGCCACAGGATATAGGAATCGGAGGTGGTTTTGGCTCCACGCTCCAACGTTCCTTGATGGATGGGGCCTAGCTTGTACATGTGATTACTCTGGTTGGAGCCTGAACCGGCATTCATGAAAGAGAACATGCCGGCTATCAGTAGCGTAGACTTATGGTGCGTCACCGTGAAAGGACCGGCAAAGATGGCACACGCCTCGCCATTCTCTCCGTGACAGTTCGAGAAGAACAAAGAATCGGAAGCGGTATAGCCATGCCCCAGCTTGCAGGCCTGACCGACAAAGCAACGGGTCAGCATGGTTCCATCGTCCACGCGCGAACCACTGCAAATGATGAAGTCATCGGCCATCACTCCCCGCCCCACGTACACAGGAGCAGCCTCGTTACTATGGATGGTGCCGTTGCTCAGTCGGGCAACTCCGTCGATGGTGCAACGGTCTCCCACCCGGATGCTTCGCAAAGTGCCGGCATGGCGTATCGTTACATGGTGACCGATGGTACCGATGGGCGAGGCATACTTATCGGCATAGTGCCGAGCTAGTTCCCGCAGGCGGGCAATCAGCTTCGGACGATGTCGGTAACAGGTCATGATGTAAGCCAGGTGCGCAGAGAGCTTATCGTTGATGAGTACCTCGCGGCCACCCGTCTCATTCAGCACCGACACCTCCACGCCGTTGCCAAAGCGGGAGGTCTCCTTCACATAGAGGGCATCCACATGCTCGATGAAGGTATCATGCCCGATTTGATAGTTGGCCACGTAACCTTGTACATGGCCGATGTAACAGTTGTCGCCCACGGTTACGTTGTGCAGGGTAACAAAGCGCAGACCTGCATGTTTCTTCACTCCACCGGGCAACAGGAACTCATTGTTGAACACGCCCAGGCGTATCACTCCCGAGAAGGTGACATGTTCCAGGTAATCTGTAGAGAAGTGGTCGGCCACCCATACATTGTCCCACGACTCGGCCCGGCATTTCTGTCGTTCCAACCGGCGGACTTCCAACTCTGTCAGCTGTCTGTATATCATACGAAACAAAGATTTAAGAAAGGTTTATGCTTCAATCGTTCACGCGGCAACTTTCACCGCTCTCCATGAAACAGAAAACCCGCCTCATTGTTTCCGAGACGGGTTGAATTATAGGATTTATAAGTACAATCTTAGAGAAAAGAACAAGAGATTACTCCTCGTAGGTCTGGTAAAGGAAGTCATTGTAGGGATACTTCTGCACGTGCAGTTCCTTCACACGTGCGTAGACAACCTCCTTGAACTTCTCCAGATTAACCTTTTCGCGCGCAGAGATGAAGAGGCAATTATCTTCCATCTTAGCCATCCAGGTCTGCATCAGCTCATCCAAGGTGAGGTTCTCCTTGGTGCGCGGTGTGAGGTCATCCTCGGCCTTCTCCACATACGAGTAGGCATCAATCTTATTAAAGACCAACATCATTGGTTTACCGGCAGCACCGATGTCTGCCAATGTTTTGTTCACCACTTCAATCTGCTCCTCGAAATCCGGATGCGAGATATCCACGATGTGCAGCAACAGGTCTGCCTCGCGTACTTCGTCGAGGGTCGACTTAAAGGAATCTACCAGGTCAGTAGGCAACTTTCGGATGAAGCCCACCGTATCACTGAGCAGGAAAGGAAGGTTCTCGATGATGACTTTGCGCACTGTTGTATCCAGCGTGGCAAAGAGTTTGTTCTCTGCAAACACTTCGCTCTTGGCCAGTTGGTTCATCAGTGTGGACTTGCCCACATTGGTGTAACCTACCAATGCTACACGTATCAGGCGGCCTCGGTTCTTCCGTTGCGTTGCCTTCTGCTTATCTATCTCGGCCAGACGTTCCTTTAAGAGAGACATTCGGTTCAAGATGATGCGTCGGTCCATCTCAAGCTGAGTCTCACCAGGTCCGCGTAAGCCTACCGAACCTTTGCCACCGCCGGCACCGGAGCCGCCACCTTGACGTTCCAAGTGTGTCCAAAGACGTTGCAAACGTGGTAACATATACTTGTATTGTGCCAACTCCACCTGTGTCTTGGCATTAGCAGTCTGTGCACGCATTGCAAAGATATCGAGGATAAGAGAGGTACGGTCGAGTATCTTGATTTTAAGTTCGCCCTCGATGTTTCGTATCTGTTTGGCAGAGAGTTCGTCATCGAAAATGACCATGCCCACTTCTCGCTCGGCCTCAGCTTCGTCCAACAGATACTGTTTAATCTCCTCCAGCTTGCCCTTGCCCACATAAGTGACCGAGTTTGCTTGGTCCATCTTCTGCGTGAAGCGCTTTACAACCACCGCCCCCGCTGTTTCTGCAAGGAAAGCAAGTTCATCCAAATATTCGTTGGTTTTGCGCTCATCCTGTGTCTTGGTCACTAGTCCGACCAATATCGCTGTTTCCGTCTGTACCTCGGAAATCACAAATTCTTTCATCTACTTACAATCTGTTTTAGTGAATAGTTAAAGGTTTCGTTGCCCCGCGTTGCAGTTTACTCCTGCCAACCTGCGGCAATCTTTTGGTTGAGTTCCGACACAATGTCAGTGTAGTCCGCCCATCGGCCGCATTCACGAAGTTCGGTCAGAGGCTCTTTGTCGAGCAGATGTGCCAACAACTCTTTAACGGAAGGAGCCGAAGGCAGTTGACTGTACTCCTCGTAGGTGTAGGTCAGGAAGGCCACGTTTGGGCCGATGCCTTTGTTATCCAGCCAGTAGCCCTGCTTCAGTTGGGTGGGAAGACGCAGTTTGTCCCCACTGAGCAAGTCCTTCGGGTCGGGGAAAGAGAGGATTCGGGTGCGACTTTCGTCCATCAGCACCGGAACTTGGTGGGAGTAATCGGCCTTCATCTTGTAGACATAGACCACCGGAGAGGTGGAGACGGCTGTACCTCCCATCACCTTGGCCGGTGTCTTCACCTGCTGACTGACGTTTTCCACTGCGTTTTGTTCCGTTACTTTCTTGCTTGAATGGCAGGCGGTTGCCAGCAGAGCAACCGCCAGTGCCAATAGATAGTTCGTTACTTTCATTTATTTCTTTACAAACTTACCGGTTTTGATACCGTTTGCCGTCTTGACTTTTACAATATAGATGCCGGCCGGACATTGGGCAACGGAAACGGTTTGAGTGGTTCCATCCAGCTCCGGATAGAGACGAATGAGTCTTCCGTTTACATCGAACAAGTTGATTTGTTGCAAATCACTGTCTGCCTGCACGGTGAGCATGTCACCCGTTTGTTGCACGCTCAGACCGGATTCTTTCTCTTCCACGGCGGTGATGGCTGTAGTATTTCCCGGGCCGATTACCACCTCAACGGTAACTTCATTCGGGTCGCCCAGCGGTATCATCCAACCAGAGCCCTCTTCTTCCGGTTTGGTGCTATAGAGAAGAGCTATTTTATCACCTTCCACGATGGTAGAAGTAATCTTGCAGTCATCGAAAGGAAGACCGGCCAGGTACATCGGTTTGAGTCCGTTGGTTTCACCGGCAAAGGTGTAACCTGTGCCTAATTGCTGTTTAACGTTGTAATCTTTATCCAATAAGGCCAGAATAGTAAAACCGTTGAATGTAGAGAAGCCCATATTATGGATGGCACCGGCCTTTGCCGTGAATGGTTCATTCGGCACCAATGTTGCTACATCGACTTCTACCCCTTTATAACTTTCTCCGTTACTGAATGAATAAGGAATGAGGCAAAGATTGGGCACGTAGTCCTGACCTTCCACCGATTTCTTCACGCCGAACAAGGCATCTTGGTACTGAGTAAAGCCACCGCCGGAGCTTCCGCCGATACCTTGAGAGGTGGGGGAGAGATTAGAAATGAGGTAATATCCGTTGGCATTGCCGCCCCAGCCCCAATTCAGGTGGAAGTAGTCATCGCCGTTGTAGCCGTCGAGTACAAACTGGTGGCCTTCACTCTTCAGTGTAACACCTCCGTAGATTACGGGGCCAACGTTCTTAATCTCCTCCTTCAGCATGGCAATCCACTGTGCTTCGGTGTAATGGTCTCTATCCAGATAGCGCAAACCCTTGTCGTAGTCCATGTAGGTAAGCAAACCGGAAGCTGCCGTGTGTGTAACAGCACCGGTCTCACTCACACCGTAAGCGGCCTCAGCCATCTGACCACAGTGACGCATCAGTGTAGCAATCTGGTTCTTAGCCTCATCCGAAGTGGTGACATCTACCGTCAGCGGCATGTTCGACCAATCGTAAGTGGTAGGTCTCTGATAGGCAACGCTCTGTGTAATCTCGCCATCAGACAGGGTGTAGCTATAAGTGGGGATAGTCTTAGTTGCTTTCTCGGGCCACTGATGGTAGCGCATCACGATGGCGAAAGCTGTAGCTACACACCCCGTAACAGTCAACTTTCCATCAATCTTGGGACACTTCAGGTTATAAGGATCTCCTTGATCCCAGAGGGCGGTTTCCAACAGAAGGGCATCGCCGGTTGCAGTATAACTGGGTAAAGAAGCCCACGCCTGACGTACCTCTTGCGAGGGAAGTTCACCCTCGGCACGCATATTATTGATGGAAGTACGCAGGTGAGCCATCCAAGCCTCCAGGTTAGAGAGCATGTTCTCTGCACAGAACGGGTGCTCCAGCGAGTAGCCGAGCACGGGAAGTGTGGAATCTTCACCGGACACGATGACAAATCCGCCACCGTTGGTACGGTTGAACACATAGTAAGCAGGCTTGGTGGAGGCATCGCGCGTCAGAGCTGTCTCCCCATCCCAAACGAGGGTCAGCTGTGGAGCTTCGGATGCACGGGTAGTCGCATGCTGAGTAAAGAACTTCTGCGCCAATGAGGTGGCACGCTCAACAGTCACATTATCGGCATTCAAGATTGCCGGAAAGAGGATACAAAGTAGGAGTAATAGTCTCTTCATAAGCGTTGTTCGATTTATTAACATCTAATAAAGTGCAAAAATAGAGAAAATGTTCATAGGTGCAACATCGAAGCGACTTTTTTCTGACTTTTGAGGGGCGATTTCTCTTCGTACTACCTCGAGGATGTCGACATACTACCTCGAGGGTCTCGACATCCAACCTTGAGGGTGTCTTCGTACAACCAAAAGCATGTCTTCGTACAACGAAAAGGGTGCTTTCGTACAACGAATACAACACCCCCGTCAGAAGGGGTTGTAGAGGGGGTTGAAAGAGGGTGAAAGAAAGTACGTGAGAGGAGGGTATAAAAAATGTGCGGACTATGCCTCTTTATCGCACCGTCCGCACCTCTGCAAATTATTATATGCCTATGATTAAATAGTCTTTTCTATGTTCCATACAAACGCACGCAGGCCGAGCATCTCAGTCTCCTTGTCCATTGCATGGAGAGCCTCCAACAGAGGGTCAACCTTTGCATCGTCCACCACCGTCATAATGGCTGAACACATACTGGGCCAAGCATGGCTTCCGTAGTGAGGTTCACCGGTTTTGCTACCACGTCCCTGTACCTGTTCCCAGTAGCTAAAGCCTCGACAGTTCATACGATCGAGCGTTGTCATGATACGCTCGTAGAAGGCTTGGTCAAATGTTATGAATACTGATTTCATATCTTTTGATTTAGGATTTATGATTTAGGATTTATGATTTTCCAATTCCTTAAAGCGAACTTACACGAATCAGAAATCATAAATCACAAATCAGAATTACTATTAGTGTTTCTTCGCTTTAGTCATCTTATCCTTATGACTCTGATAATATTCGTTCAACATACGCTGCTTACGCAACAGACGACGCTGACGCTTGATGCCTGTTCCTGCAAACGAGCAGTAGAGCACCGGAACGAGGATAAGGGTAAGAATGGTAGAAACGGTCAGACCGCCGATAACTGCAACACCCAAGGGACGCCACATTTCGGATCCTTCTCCCTGGCTGACTGCCATAGGAACCATACCAAGGATGGTGGTCAACGTAGTCATCAATACCGGACGCAAACGGCTTCGACCTGCAACAACTGCTGCATGGAGGGCAGACATACCACGCTCGCGGCACAACATCGTGTAGTCGATAAGCACAATACCGTTCTTCACCACAATACCAATCAACATAATACCACCCAACATACTCATAATACTGAGGGCAGTTCCGGTCATTGCCAGTGCCATCAAAATACCACTGAAGGCAAACGGTATGGAGAACATGATGATGAAGGGGTAAGTCAACGACTCGAACTGTGCAGCCATCACGATGAATACCAGTACCACAATCAGGATACCAAGCACACTCAAATCCATGAATGAATCTTGTTGGTCTTCATAAGAACCTGCAATCTGCACGGTAATACCTGTAGGAAGTGCCATCTTGTCTACAATAGCCTGGCCTGCTGTTACCACATCGCCCAACGGAGCACCCGAAATAACTGCTGAAACGGTTACAACACGCTCACGGTCTTTACGCTCGATGGTAGGAGGATTAGAGCGCTCAACCACCTTGCCCAAGTCTTTAATACGTACACCTTGTCCGGTAGGGGTATAGATTTTGATGTTCTCCAAGTCCTCGATGCTTGTACGGAACTCGGGAGCGTAACGCACCTTCACGTCGTACTCGTCACCATCTTCACGGTAGTAAGTTGCCAACGAGCCATTGACACGGTTACGCAGATATTGTGACGCGGTTGAGAGGTTCAGGCCATGAAGTGCAAGCTTCTCACGGTCGAAGTCCACCTGATACTCAGGCTGGTAGTCTTGACGACTGATGTTTGCTTCGCTCACGCCCTTAACTTTCAACAACTCTGCCTGCAACTCGGCTGCAACACGGTCGGTCTCAGCAAAGTCGTAGCCATAGATTTCAAAGTCAGCAGTGGACTGTCCGCCCATACCTCCACCGCCTCCACCCATGGAAACCTGGGCTTCGTCCAGCTCCGGATAGGCTTTGAGGTCCTCACGCATCTCGTTACAAACTTGTTCCAAGGAGATGTCACGTTCCTCTACACTGACCAAACTGATATTATATTTAATAATGTGACTACCGTTGTCGCTCAGGTTGGCAAAGGTATTATCCTCATCCGCCTGACCAACTGTATAGTTACAAACCTTCATCACGCCTTGATAACGATCCATCCATTTGGTAGTCAACTCTGCAGCCAACTCTTGTGCACGTTCCACGCGAGCACCAATCGGCAACTGGAGAGTGATACCGATACGTGCGTTATCCTGAGTGGGGAAGAACTCAGTACCGATGCTTCCGGCACAGAAACAACTCAATACAAAGAAAGCCACACAGCCCAGGAAGACTGTCTTACGATGGCGAACAGACCAATCCAGACGAGCCTTATACCAGTCATCCAAACGGTCAAGTTCACGCTCAATCGGCTTGTAGAGCATCAGGAAGATTTTACTAGGTTTCTTCTGCAACTTCAGCATGTACGCACACATCATCGGGGTAAATGAGAGGGCAGCTGTTGTAGAGATGGTCATAATCACACACATCATCCAACCTAACTGACGGAAAAGTACACCCGACATACCGGTTACCATGGTCAACGGGAAGAACACCGCAATCATTGTCAACGTTGAAGCAATAACCGAGATGGCCACCTCATTGGTAGCATGGATAGCTGCCTGCTTAGGTTCAGAGCCACGTTCAATGTGCGTCGTAACGTTTTCCAACACCACAATGGCATCGTCCACAACACTACCGATGGCAATAGAAAGACAGGAGAGCGAAATGATGTTCAATGAACCACCGTCGATAATACCCAGATAGATGAATGAGCCTACCAATGAAAGCGGAATGGTGATACAGATAATCACCGTCGCACGCCAACGGCCGAGGAAGACAAATACCACCAACACCACGAAAAGCATGGCATAAGCAATGGTCTCTTCCAAAGAGGCAATGGTATTCAGAATGTTATCAGAGGTATTAACGATGATACCCAGCTTGACATCACTCGGCAGATTCTTCTGCAACTGGGGCAACATAGAAAGTACTTTGTTCGAGATTTCCACTGAGTTACCACCGGTCTGTTTCTGTACAACAATCATTGCACCCTGCACACCGTTATTGAAAGATTTCTGTGCACGTTCTTGCACAGAGTCTACAACCTTGGCAACATCGCGCAGATAGACGGTAGCTCCATTGTAGGTACCTACCACAATGTTCTCCATCTCTTTCGGGTCATCAAACTCACCCTCCACACGTAAAGAGTATGTATTGTTACCAATGTCAAATGTACCACCCGGCGTATTGCGGTTCTCAGCACCAATCAGGGCACTGATAGTTTCAATACTCAGGTTGTAAGCATCCAGTTTATTGGGGTCACAATAGACATTGATTTCACGTTGCGGTGCACCGGAGATTGACACAGTACCCACACCTGGCACACGCGCCAACGGGTTTACCACTACGTCATCCAAAATCTTATAGAGCGCCGGTTGACTCTCTTCTGCCTGTACCGAAAGCAACAAGATAGGAATCATGTCGGTACTGAACTTAAAGATGATAGGTGTATTAGCATCGTCCGGCAGTGAAGAGCTTACCATATCCAACTTGTCACGCACATCGTTGGTCAACACGTCAATATCGTTACCATACTCAAACTCCAAGGTCACAATAGACATGTTTTCAGAAGACTTAGAAGTGATGTGCTTCAAGTTCTCCACAGAGTTCAATGTGTTCTCCAACGGACGGGTTACGTTATTCTCGATATCCGATGCACTGGCACCCGGATAGGCTGTCATCACCATGATGGTGTTGGTCTCAATGTCCGGAAGCAGGTCGATTGGCAGCTTCGACAAAGAGAACAGACCAAATATCGCTACTGCCACAAAGCATAGCGTGGTCATAATCGGTCGTTTGACCGCACCTTCGTATAAACTCATTGTTCTTTAATATTGATAATTGATTACTTCTCTACTTCCACTTCAACGCCATCGGCCAAACGAGTCTGACCGGCAATTACTACCTGTGAGTTGTTGTCTACACCGGAGATAAGTTCATACTCTGTACCCAGACGGCGACCCAGTTGTACCATGTTATAAGATACTTTACCATCTTTGTACACATAAACGTAACGGTCACCGGAACCGGCACGCTTCACCACAGCCAGGTCAGGAACTACTACGTGGTTCTCTGAACCATAGTTCAGCGTAACACGGGCAAACATACCCGGGCGTACCTTTTGGTCACGGTTAACCAACTGAATCTCTACCGGGAAAGTACGAGTTGCAGCATCTATGGTGGGATATACCAAGCTAACCTTGCCTTCGAAAGTCTCCTCACCGTAAACGTCAACCTTTACAGATACAGCATCACCCTTCTTTACTTTGGTAAAGTTACCTTCCGACACGTTTACCAACAGTTTCACCGGAGTGATTTGTTCCACTACCAACACAGGAGCGCCACCGCTGTACATATCGCCATCGTCATAATTACGGGCTGTTACAATACCATTGATGGGGCTAACCAATGCTGTGTTTTCCAGCAAGTTATTGTAAGAAGTCTTCATTACATCGTAAGCCATCTTAGCTGCATCCCACTCTGACTTGGAAGCGCCACCCACTTTGTACAACTCATCCACACGCTTGAATTCAATCTCTTTATTGTCCAACTGGAACTTAACCTGCTTCAGGTTGGCAGCATCCATGCTCACCAGTTTCTGTCCTTTGGAAACTCGGTCGCCTACCTCTACCAAGATGTCGTCAATACGCACGGGAGTAGAGGGAGCAATGTTATTCTTTACTTCAGCTTCTACCGTAGCCGTGTACTCTTGAACTTGTGCTACCGGACGAGCCGTTACCGATGCAAGCTTTACTTTCGGCTTTTCTTCTACCACTTCTGCGGTTGCAGCCTTCTCTGCACCACCGCTACAAGCGCCCAGCACAGACATTGTCAGCAGGGCGATGAATTGAAAACTTTTCTTCATATCTAGTTTATTTATTATTCTGATAAGTTATATTCACTTTGTCTTCACGTAATCTCTACCCAGCACCAAGTCGAGGTCTGACTTAGCCACCAGATAATCATAAATGGATTGATTGTAAGTCAACTCTGCCTGAGTGAGTTGCACTTGTGAGTTGTTCAGTTCCAACACGGTACCGCGACCCACTTCGTAACGCTTGCTGGCAATCTCCACCGCTTTCTTAGCCTGGTTGACAGTCTCCTTGTTGCTGGAAACCTGCTCTGAGCTAGCCTGCATATTCTTGCGATAGCTTTCTGCCTGCATATTCAGCTTACGCTCTGCATCCACAATGTTTTGCTGCAACTGAGTTTGTTGAATCTTATTAGACTTCAGCTTGGTAAAGTTGCTGGCTCGGTAGAGGGGCATGCTGAAGTTGAAGAGCAGTGTAGAACTACCTGCCCACGCCTTGTAACCAAACACATTCCAGTCGTTGTTGTACAAAGACTGGTACTGGTAAGAGAGAGAAGCACCCAATGTCGGCATAAAGTTGGCATAAAGCGACTTGCGACTCTGTTGCAACATCTTCTGGTTCAAGTACAACTGCTTCATGGTTGTGTTGTTGGCTAAGCCCTCATTGAACTCATCCACTTCGTTGGTGAACACCTTTTGCTCGTAGTTTGAGAGACTATCGTCAATCTTAAGCTCCACATCTGCAGTCACACCCATCAACACTTTCAACTGAAGTTGTGCCAACGTTACCGCATTGCCGGCAGAGATTAGACTGGGCTTCACACTGTTCATCTGTACCTGAGCACTGATTTTATCGAACTCGCTCACCGAACCTTGTTCATACTTGGCATTCACCACGTTGTAGTTCTCTTCGGCAACAGCGAAGCTCTGCTTCAGTACCTCATGAGAGTCTTGAGCCAACATGAGTTGATAATAGGCCTTGGCTACTTGGTTCACGAGGTCTTGCTCACTGGCGCGAGCTTTCTCCACTGCCAGTTCAACGTCGGTCTTTGTCAGAGTCATGGCCTTGTAAACCGACGGAGCGAAAAGAGGCAGGCTGAGTGTTGCCACACCGGCTACTGTGTTTGTACCGTCCTTACCCATTTTAAATTCATTTTCCCCGAGTTTCATCACAGCCGCCTGAATGGTGTGTTGCCACGAACCGGACAGGGTTACTTCGGGAAGCAGGTTCTGCCATGTTTCCTTCTGGCTGACCTTCTTCAGGGCAACTTCTTCTTCGGCTACTTTGATGGTGGGATTGTCGCTGAGGGCAATTTCCAACGCCTTGTCCAATGTCAAGGTCAAGGTTTGCTTAGCCTCTTGTGCTCCCACCCGACCACACATCAGCAGCAGAGCCAAAGCAAGCAAGCACTTTTTACCTACAAAACTTTGCATTTTCATTTTCTTTCTATCGTTATTAAATATATTTATTGTCTAGTTTTTGCCGTTCCTATACTCTTTGATAAAGGTTTCCAACTCTTGCGCTCCCCGCTCGGTGGAGATGCCACGCAGGTAGGTGAACATGATGGATTCGTAAACTTCTACGAAAGGATACTGGGAAAAGAACTTGGAACCTATCAGCAAGTCAAACTGCTGGCGCACCAACTCGTTCACGATGGCGAAGTTGACATCCGAGCGAAAGAATCCCTGCTCCACGCCCTGGCGGAAGAAAGCCAACTTGTCTTCCGAGTCACTATCGCGACGGGCACACACCATATTATAAGCAGACGGATATTTCTTAATCTCATCGTAGAAGAGCTTACTAGTGGCATGGAAACGCTCGATGCTAAACAGGAAGACACCCAGAATAACTTCCAGCACATTTTTAGATTGGTAATAGATTTCCTTTACGCGAGCCTGTATCTGCTGCTGACTGAGCAAGATACAATCGACAAGCAACTCTTCCTTATCCTTGAACATCTCATACAGCGTACGTTTGGAGATGCCCATGCGGGTAGCCAAATCATCCATACGTACTGCGCGAATGCCAAGTCTCTGAAAATCCTCCAGTGCCGTCCGTACAATACGTTCCTTCATTTCGGTACGTGCACTGATTTGCTTGTCGTTTTCGCTTTTTTTCATCTTCTATTCCTATATAGTCCTTACTTTCAGAAAAACGGCACAAAGATAAACAGAAAACTCGTTTCGCTTTTCAAGTTTTCTCTCTTTCTGTTACAAATTTACATTTATTATACTTCCTACAGAATATTTGCAGGAATAAGGAAAGTTTCCGAAACTCTACGGGGAATTTTGACCACGACTAGAAGAAAGACAATCACCCTTCACAAAGCTCTCTTCGGAGGGGAGAAGAAATGGGGAAAGAAAGAGTAGGTTACTTCAACTGTTTCAGGTATTTACCAATAACATCAGCTGCTTCGCTCTGTTCCTCTTCCAGCTTATCTTGCAAAGCTGGCTGCCCCGCAAGCAGCTGGTGCATGTATTCTTTGCTGACAAAAACGGCCTTACCACTCTCCAAGTCCAGTTCATAGTAGACGCGCTCGTCCACCAGTCCCGACGCATTGATGGCATCGCCCAGTTCACCACCCAGTTTGGTGGCATCGACCGGCAGGATGTTACGGGTTGCTTCCTGTCCCAAGGGGTGAGCGCGGAAGAATACTCTGCCGGCTACCTCCAATGCGGGAGCATACCACTTGCCAAAACGGTAACGCTGGTAGCGCATCTTCTTACAGTTGAGATAGAGGGCTGTATCCACACGGACAGCATAGCAACGCGAACGCAGGTAGCGACTCATGCCGGAGTTCTCGTCTACAGAAATGCGGTAGTCTGCACCCCCCATTGCATAAATCAGATTCTTGGTGCGACGTTCCACGCGCAAAGTGGTCACGGTATCGCCACGCTCCTCCACCAATGCCTTCAGGCTGGGATAGATGATCTGTTGTGCCTCGGCAGAGAGGAAGGAGAAAAAGAGGAGGAAGAACAGGAAACAGTAGTTTTTCATCTTACATCAATAATATTATAAAATGTTCTATAAGTACTTTACTTAGTGCACCTTATCATCGGAACAGGAGGTTTGACGTGGGGCGCATTTCTTTTACCGGCGCAAGATAGTGGTTTTGCCCGAGGCAGACAAATTTCAGGGAAACAACTTTTCGCAGCAATGCACTTTTCTGCCTTTTAGGCAAAAAATCTTTCAAAAGGGAGGAAGAAGCAGGGTATTTGCTTACACAGCCTTTTACAAAAAAGCGCAATCTAGAGAAAATAAGAGCTAAGAAAAGGATGAATATGCACAAATCTTTGTATATATACACCCAACATACAGCATTTATGCACTTCAGACAAGTTTTTTGAGAGTTCAGCACGTGCAAAGCGATTGTTCCACACAAGTGGGGAAGAAGCTGGACACAAGTGTGGAGCAAATGCCGCACTTGTGTGGAAGAAACGCAACACTTGTGTGAAAGAAAAAGGAGGCTCATTTCGTCCGTTTTCGGGACTTTTCTCGGCTAGAATTTTTGTAAGGATTTCGATATTCCGCTGTATGACTGATAGATAAGCCTCTTCCGCTTTAAAAATCTGCACGAGGTACTCCTTCGGGTCGAAATAAACGATTCTCAGGCGGTTGGGAAATCAAATTGTCAAAATGATAGTTCGTGGGAAACAAGTGTCTGTTATGACAATCTCTTTTCTTATCTTTGCAGACACTGAAAAAAGCAGACGATGGAAAAGAACAGAGATAATATTAAAGAGGAATACGGAGAGCGATTGCTACAAATCGCAATAGAGTTGAGAACAATGAGCCGACACATCAACTGCATCAGCATGCTGCGTGTGCTAGTGGTGGTTGTGGGTATAGCGGCCGTGATTTACCTGGAGGGAGTCGAAGCCAAAGGGCTGGCGGTCATCGCCACACTGGCACTCTTTGCGGGGCTGGTAGTGGTACATGGCCGGCTGTACATCAAGAGCGCATACAAGACAATTACAGCCCGTCTATGCCTGGAAGAAGTGTCAGCACTGCAAAATGACTTCACGACCTTTGATGACGGGAACGAATGGAGGGACACAGCGCACCGCTACAGTCCGGATTTGGATGTGTTTGGCCCGCACTCTCTCTTTCAGTGCATCAACCGCACGTGTAGCGGACCGGGAAAGAAGAGGTTAGCCGCACTGCTATCTGAGCATCTGTTGGATTGCAAAGAGATTGAGAAACAGCAACATGCCGTGCAAGAGCTAGCCAAAGCTGTGGAGTTCCGGCTGCAGTTCAGAGTAGAGGGAGTACTGCACAAAGGATCAAGAGCCGATGAAGAGGCTCTGAAGAAGTGGAGCCAAAGAGACACTCAGTTCCGGTGCAACAAGTTGTTGCGTGCATTGCCGGTGCTGGTCACTGCCACCAATCTCATCTGTTTCTTACTGGTAATGAGCGGAGTGATGCCGGCATCCACGTGGGGAATCATCTGGACATGTTTTGTGTTGGCAGCGTTTGGCTTCACCAGGCGAATCACTAAGATGCAGAACGTTTACGGGGAAAAACTGCAGATTCTGGGAACCTATGCCCGACAGTTACGGTTGATGGATGGGCAGGAGTTTCAGTCTGAGCGTCTGAAAGAGCTACAACAACAGATAGAGGGTGAGGGTCAAAAGGCGTCGGAAGCCATCCAACGACTGAACCGACTGATGAATGCGTTAGACCAGCGCAACAATATGTTTATGCACACACTGCTTTGCGGGACTTTCTTTTGGGAGTTGTGGCAAGTGATGCGCATAGAGGCTTGGAAGGAACAGTACGCCAATAAGTTACAGGAATGGCTGGAGGCTATTGGAGAGATGGACATGCTCTGCTCGCTGGGCACGTTTGCCTATAACCATCCTGACTACATCTACCCTACTCTGTTGGAAAGCAATAGTGGCGAGAAGGGCTTCTGCTATACCGCCGAAGGGCTGGGACACCCACTGATGGAGGCCGAGCGTTGTGTGCGGAATGACATAGACATGCAGGGTAGACCGGCTTTCCACATAGTAACCGGAGCCAACATGGCCGGCAAGAGTACCTATCTGCGTACCGTAGGAGTGAACTTCTTGCTGGCTTGCATAGGTGCACCCGTCTGCGCCCACAGCATGTGTGTAACACCGGTGAGGCTGATTAGCAGTCTGCGAACCAGTGACTCGCTGAACGACAATGAGTCTTACTTCTTTGCCGAACTGAAACGGTTACAACACATCATCCAACATCTGCAAGCCGGAGAGCAGCTGTTTATCATTCTGGATGAGATACTGAAAGGTACCAACTCGATGGACAAACAACGTGGCTCGATGGCACTGGTAAAGCAGTTTATGACGCTGAAAGCCAACGGAATCATTGCCACGCACGATTTATTGTTGGGTTCACTGATAGAGGCTTTCCCCGAGAACATCCGGAACTATTGCTTCGAGGCAGACATCAAGGAAGATGAACTAACCTTCTCGTACCGCATGAGAGCGGGTGTGGCACAGAACATGAATGCCTGCTTCTTGATGCAAAAAATGGGGATAGCCATCACTGACTAACCCCATCCGGTGGCTTTATGGAACAGGAGCGGAAGTGTTCTCACCCTTCCGGCACACACGTTCCACAAGCCTGACGAACAAGTAGAAGTTATTTTGATTTTATTTCTGCATTCTTTGAAGGAGCCTTTTCGAGGATGTTTTTCTTCTCTTCTGAGGAGCATTGCGGGCTATGTGACTAGTTTTTCTTCTTGCAACCCACCAAGAAGGCCGACACGGCAGCCGCCTCTTTCTCTGTATAATAACGAATGGGCGTAATGGGTGCATAGTTGTAGGGTACAAACTGAAAGAGTTGTACCGCAGCAAAACGGTTGTCGGCAGAGAGCACAACACTCATGCGTACATTGCCTGCATCCTCGCAGCGCACAGAAGTATCGGCAGAGAGAGAGTCTTTATTCAGCAAATCAACCAGTTTGCTCATATACTTCAAGTCAAAAAATAGGCACTGCTCCTCGGCCACACTGCCGGTGGGAAGATAGACCAATACCTTCGACTTCCACAATAATCGGTACAAACCGTAGACAATGAAGATACTTCCGAAGGCCAACAACGCCATGCTGAAGGTGGTAGACTTGTCGTGCTCTTCATACAGAAACAGAAAAGCAGCAATACCCGGGAAGAGCAACAACAGGGAATAAATAACAGAAGGCAGGCTGATACGACTAGCCACATGGGGATGAGTAGATGCACAGCGGGGTGCATCAATAGTTTGAGTTTGCATATGATTCTTTATATATTAAATAGGTGTATAAAAGAAATTGATAAAAAGATTCTGTCATGGCTCCATCAAGAGTCATGAAGAATGACGATTATCCTTAAAGAAAAGGATTAGAAAGAAACTATGCAACCGCTAAATGAGAATACGCCGCAACGTGAAAATGTAGTACCTGCACGCCGGACGTAGAGAGGGATGAGGGAAAGCATCGCACCGATGCAGTTCATTCTTCTGCCGCGAAGTGGCCACAGAAGAGAGACTTCCAGACAAGGTGCGTAATGAAAAAAGGTATTCCGAAGTGAAAAAACGCTGCAAACGACTGACGGTTCCGGTCGGCATGCCACCCGTCTGTCCCGCCACTTCGGCCTCCGGAAGCGTGAAAAGTTGGGGAGGCAGGAAAGAGGACTCGTGCATCTGTTCCTCCAAAGCTACAGACTTCTGCTGTGTTGCCGTGTTACCGGCAAACATCATGCCACCCGCCTGAACGCAAGCCAGCATAAACAACCAGAACCATATAGTTTGAAGTATTTTCATCATAACAGCTACAAAGGTAACGCTTTTAGCAGACATCTTGTTCTCCCAAACCGCATTTCTTTTTCAGGCAAACAGATTAAAAACCTCCCAAAGTCAGAATCTTTTCGGAAGCTGTTCCTAATCTCTCCAAAGATTACACCTAAACTTTCCGGACATCGCGCCGAATCTCATCAACTTTACCAAGACATGAAAAAGTCACTATCTCCGGGGCTTAGGGGAAATGAGTTGTAGAGAGAAGAAAGAAAAGGAGAGAAGTGTTGCTAGAAAATAAATTATATTTCATACTTTTGCAAAAGACTCAGCCGTGGTTTCATGCCGTGAAAGCTACGACTAGAGGCTTAAATATTTATTGGAAGAGAGCGTTTACTTGACGTTTTGTCTTTAGCACTTCTGAATCTCGCAAGTTCAAATTCCGCTAAAAGATGAAGCAACGGTAGATGCCTGTAGATGTGTTATACCCCGTCATGTCCTAACCTCTTAGGGCATGGTATTGTTATACATATCGGCGTAGGTGTCTCATTGTTGCTCGTTTCAGCGGAATTGGGCAATGCGAGAGCCTAGAAGTGCGGGATGAGCAAAGTACAGATTCCTGCGCTTTTTTATTTTCGGCCGAATCAGGGGTAATCTATAGGCAAGCAAACAAATAGAGACATGAGAACAATAAAGTTTTTCGTGATTGGCATTGCTGCAATAGGAGTATTGACAGCTTGCAATGGGGGAGTTTTTAAGTCAAGGCACAAAGCAGAAACATTCGGTGACTCTGCTCGTCTAAGTCTGGGAATGGTCATGAACAATGTAAAAGAGATGCCTGACGAGGGTAGCTATGAAGTGATTATCGACAACGATTCCACCTGCGTATTTACCTTCCTGAAAGAAGGCAACACTATTGCAACCGAGTACTATTACATGAAGATACGCAACAAAAAGACCGGCGTAGTAAAACTCTGTGAGTGCATAAACAAACCTACTGGTGAGCGAGGAAGCATGATTTCGATACACGACATTCTCAATAAACATCGGGGACGCCTGCGCTTCTATATCAATGAACCGAAGTACAAAGGAATGTCCGAGCAGCAGGTTCTGGAGAGTTTGGCCTACATGGATATGTGCATCGGTTGCGCGTTGTATGGGAATGTCATAGAAGAAGAACCAAAGCCATAAGTCATGAGAATCAAAGGACTATTATTGTTGGTTGCCATGCAGATGCTCATGGCAACGACCTATGCACAGACATTTTGGGAGGTATCTCCCACTTATCCGGGAGGAAGCAATGCCATGGGTAAATACATTCGTGACTCTTTCCGCTTCCCCAGCACGGTGACAGCAGACAAAATAACCGGCAAGTGCTATGTTAAGTTGATAATTGATGCTGACGGAAACATATGTGAAGCAACAGTATTGAAAGGAATCTCCGCAGATGTGGATGAGGAACTGCTCAGGGTATTCAAGTCCATGCCTAAATGGACTCCAGGCAAGTTAATAGGTTCTGCAACCAAAGGTGAAGTGGTAGCTCCCGTTATATTAAACTTCAATCGGAAACAGACGGCTTCAACAGCGCCCAAACAGGAACAGAAAACAGCTCCTGCCAGCCCTCAAACGGCTGCAAAGCAAGCTACAACCCATAGCCAACCTGCTGAGGATTTCTTACAAAACTGGAAGAAACAGTACAGTCATAGCAGTGATGAATATCCGATTTCTCCAAATGCAAAGACGGTGTACATCAACAACTATGAGACTGATTATCAGTTCGCAGATGGCATGTTGGCCATTCAAAACAAGGAGACAGGGAAGTGGGGATTCATTGATGAGGACGGGAACTTATTGAAAGGTGGGTACAAGTGGCAGTATGCTGATTTCAAGAAGCCTCGCTTTGGTGCAGGGCATTGTCTGGTTGCACTGAGGAATACAAACAATCCTCGGAAACTTGATTGGTATATTCTGGACAAGAAAGGAAACAGCAGGCGCTTTAATGTCGGTGCAGAGATAGCGGAAGTATCTCATTTCAATGCTGACGGCATAGTGGCTGTTATGGTTAAGGCTGATTATTCAGGTAGAATCAGATATTTCAAGAGTGACGGTACAGAGGTCTACAGGAATCTGTCTGCACCGGCCTCTCTTGCCATGGAAGTTGTTCCATTGGGAGAATTTAAGGACAATAGAGCACTGTGCTATAATAGCGAAAAGAGAGTCTACGGATACATCAATCGCAGTGGCAGCCTCATTGGCAATAAAACATATCAGGATGCGCAAGAGTATAGTCAAGGGCTTGCTGCAGTGGTAGTTAATACTGAGAGCGGAAGACGTTGGGGATATATCGACGTCAATGGTTCCATGGTAATACCGGCCAAGTTCTCCAAAGAACCCTCTCCTTTCACGTTCGGGTATGCAATAGCCGAAAAGCAAAATGGCAAAAAGGTCTTTATAAATAAACAAGGTGAGGTCTGCAGTGCTGAATACGACCGTCTTATCAACTTTGTGAATGGCTATGCCTTGGCAAGCATCAGTACCAAATGCTACATTATCGATACAAACATGAAGGCAGAAGAAGTAAAAACGAGTGGATTTGACCATTCTACATTAAGAGAAATGGAAAAGAATCTGCCGGTAAAAACTGCTTTCGATGGGAAGTATATCATTTATGACGGCGTGTACATGAGCACCGGATTGATATGGCCACAGAACGGCAAGAAGTACAATACCGGCCGTGGACCGTACAGCGAGAACAGAGTTCACGTCAAAGTAGATAGAGGTGTGTATAAAGGAGAGGAGCACTATTTTCTTGACCGCACAGGGCAAGTAGTTATCAAGTTTGCAAAAGAAGAGTTTTAACCATTAACATTCATATATATGATAAATCAAGAAGAATGGCGTAAAAGTACGCAAGGGATATTCAGCAACATTGTTATCATAATGCTGTTTAGTGTATTGGGAAGTATTTTCTCCCTCATCGGCAGTGCACAAGATGTGATAAGTGTTGCGCAGAGTTTTACCGGCAATGGAAACGTAGACATGGGTTGGGGAACCATGGACGTGCTGGAAGTCTGCTGCAGTGTATTGGTTGTGATAGGTTATGTGATGTATCTGTCTAATCTGTCTGCCTTTTCCAAAGTCCAGACAGATGAAGAGAATCGGAGTGCCGTCAGTAGAATTCGGAAGGGTTTGGTTTGGTCGATAGTTGCTATCTTGACTGACTACATAGCAGGATGGTTGGCTTTCATCTTCAGTATAGTAGCTTTCTTTGTTATCATTGGAGGATATAGCCGGTTGAAGCATTCCGTAACATTCCCTGCACAAGCCCGACGGGGAGCCGGCACATTGTATGCTTCCATGATAGTAGAACTGGTAGGAAACATTCTGGATTTTATTCCTTTTATCGGCGACTTCCTCTGTATGTTGTTCAGCTTCATAGCATTCTGCATGTTACTGAGAGGATGGGTAAAGATTAAGAATGCCAATGTCACCGAGGTCTCTGTAGTTGTATCGGCTCCGGCATCTGTAACTGAGACTGTTGCAACACCTGTTACAGAAGCAACACCATCCGTAAGAGAGCAACAAGTGGAAAAGGTAAAACAGAAAATGAATGAGTCTGTGAAGCATGTGCTGCCCAAAATGCAAGAAGTGGCGAAGCATCCTTACTTTAAAGCGATAGCAGGAGGAGCAGTAGCAGTGATTCTTATCATTGGCATTATCTCTCTGTTTGGAGGAAGTAATGCAGGAGATTTATCTGTGAAGCTTCCTACTTGGCAGAAGTATGTGACAGTAACTTCCAACGATGTCAATCTGCGTAAAGCGCCCGATGCCAATAGCCCTCGACTAATGAGAGAAGCTGGGGAGATGAACGACGTGTTTGTATGGTCGGATGCCCCGGCTGGTTGGAGCGAGCGTAAACCATTCAGACTAAACGGCAATGTCTGTCCCGTCCTCAGTGAAGCAGAAGATTGGTATCGAATTTATATTCAGGATTCCGATGGCTATGATGTAAAAGCTTATGTCATGAAAAAGTTTTGTCGGGAAGTAACTCCGCAACCAATTACTGGCAACAAATACATTCATGAGATTACAAAAGGTAAGTTCAAAGGCAAATATCTGCTTTACAATCCTGGAGGGTTCTATGCTGAAGAACCGTCGATTTCACTGGGACAAAAGATAAACGGAGCATATGTCTTTCCGAACTTCCCCCATCCTCTTTCACACGCCGTACCATATGTCAGCGATACTTATGACTTTGACCAGTTGAAAGAAGATAAACTTGACGAATGGTTTGGGGAAGCCATCAAGAAACCCGTACAAACGTACACACTTTATTATAACTTTGGAGGCCAACAATTACAGACCATCAAGATAAATACCGAATTCTTCAACTGGGAAGAATGAGGGTTGTAAACATATAGTTGGATATAAGTGTCACAACTTTCAGATAAAACAGTGGCTGCAACTTCACTATTTGAAGAAGCAGCCACTATAGATTATGTACGTTCCGTACACCTGCAGTTAATATTCATACTGAGCCCACAACAAAAAAAGCCGTCCCAATCGCTGGGACGGCTTTCTCATATAAGAAGAATAGTTGATTATTCGGCTTTAACTTCTTCTGTTGTAGTTGCTTCAACCGCAGGAGCAGCTTCTGTAGCAGCAGCGGCATTCTTCTTAGAACGGCGAGTGCGAGTAGCTTTCTTAGCAGTCTTGTCCTTCGCCATGTTTTCGTTGTAGTCAACGAGTTCGATGAAGCACATTTCTGCATTGTCACCCAAACGGTTACCGGTCTTGATGATACGTGTGTAACCACCCGGACGGTCAGCAATCTTCACAGAGATTTCTTTAAACAATTCAGTTACAGCATACTTATCTTGCAAATTGCTAAATACAACACGACGAGAGTTTGTTGTATCGTTCTTAGACTTAGTAATCAACGGCTCAATAAACTTCTTCAGTGCCTTAGCCTTTGCAACAGTCGTAGTGATTCTTTTGTGCTTGATCAAAGAACATGCCATATTTGCCAACATTGCATTTCTGTGAGAAGCAGTACGACCCAAATGATTGAATTTCTTATTATGTCTCATTTTTTATTCTTTATCTAATTTATATTTAGAAATATCAGTTCCAAACGACAGATTCAGACTCTCCAGCAAATCATCAAGCTCGGTGAGCGATTTCTTTCCAAAATTTCTGAACTTCAAGAGGTCGGTCTTATTGAATTGAACCAAATCGCCTAATGTTTCAACATCAGCAGCCTTCAAACAGTTGAGGGCACGTACTGAGAGATCCATATCAACGAGTTTTGTTTTCAACAATTGACGCATGTGCAAAACTTCTTCATCAAACTCTTCATTGCCATCGACATCGTTGTTCTCCAGCGTAATCTTCTCATCAGAGAAAAGCATGAAGTGATAAATTAAGATTTTTGCAGCCTCTTTCAGTGCTTCCTTCGGGTGAATGGAACCATCCGTAGTAATCTCAAGCACCAGCTTCTCGTAGTCAGTCTTCTGCTCAACACGGAAGTTTTCTACCTGATACTTAACATTACGAATCGGAGTATAAATAGAATCGATGGGTATTACATTAACATCTGTACAATATTCACGATTTTCATCAGCGGGAACATAACCACGACCTTTGTTAATCGTAATATCCATCTGCATAGTTGCCTTTGAATCTAAATGACAAATAACTAATTCAGGATTTAACACTTCAAATCCAGTCAGATACTTACCTATGTCACCTGCTTTAAATTCACTTGAATTCTCAACCGTGATACTAACCTTCTCACTTTCGAATTCTTCAACTACTTGCTTGAATCTTACCTGTTTCAGATTCAAGATAATGTTGGTAACATCCTCTTTAACTCCCGGAACACTAGAGAATTCATGCTCAACGCCATCAATTTTAATGGTAGTAATGGCAAAACCCTCTAATGAAGAAAGCAGGATGCGGCGCAGAGCATTACCAACGGTAATACCGAAACCCGGCTCCAACGGACGAAATTCGAACTTGCCGAACTTAGAATCCGCTTCCAACATTAAAACTTTATCAGGTTTTTGAAATGCTAATATCGCCATGAAATTAATTATTATTTAGAGTACAATTCGACAATTAAATGTTCCTTGATATTTTCAGGAATGTCTGCTCTTTCAGGTACATGCAACAGCTTACCCACCTTAGCATTGTCATCCCATTCCAACCAAGGATACTTACTGTGATTAAAACCTGCCAAAGAGTTAGCAATTACTTCCAAAGACTTTGATCTTTCGCGAACGCCAACTACCTGACCCGGCTTAACAGCATATGAAGGAATATTAACAACTTCGCCGTCTACAGTAATGTGCTTATGGCTTACCAACTGACGTGCAGCAGCACGAGTAGGAGCAATACCCAAACGGAACACTACATTGTCCAAACGACCTTCAAGCAATTGAAGAAGAACCTCACCAGTAATACCCTTAGCTGTAGCAGCCTTTTCAAACAGGTTACGGAATTGTTTCTCCAATACGCCATAAGTATATTTAGCTTTTTGCTTCTCACGAAGTTGGACACCATATTCAGATGTCTTTCTCTTTCTAGAATTACCATGTTGTCCGGGAGGATAGTTCTTCTTAGACAAAACTTTATCTGCTCCAAAGATGCCTTCACCGAATTTACGGGCTATTCTTGATTTTGGTCCAGTATATCTAGCCATTTCTTTTAAATATTAAATTGTTTTATTCATGAACTCAATTTGTTGCAGCCGCGATTGTAGAGAAGAAAGTACAATCCAAAAACAAAATTAAGATCACTTTGTATTAAAGGTAAATATTAAACTCTACGTCTTTTCGGGGGACGGCAACCATTATGCGGAAGCGGAGTTACATCAATAATTTCTGTAACCTCAATACCTGCACCATGAATTGTTCTGATAGCTGATTCACGACCATTACCAGGTCCCTTTACATATGCCTTTACCTTTCTCAAACCAAGATCATATGCTACCTTAGCACAATCTTGAGCAGCCATTTGTGCTGCATAAGGAGTGTTCTTCTTAGAACCTCTAAAACCCATCTTTCCGGCAGAAGACCAAGAAATGATTTGACCTTCACTATTCGCCAGGGAAACAATAATGTTGTTGAAAGATGAATGAACATGCAATTGTCCATTAGCATCTACTTTTACATTTCTCTTTTTTGCTGCAACTGTTTTTTTTGCCATATCAACAATTATTATTTAGTAGCTTTTTTCTTATTAGCAACGGTTTTCTTTCTACCCTTACGAGTACGAGCGTTATTCTTAGTGCTCTGACCTCTTACAGGAAGACCAATACGGTGACGAACACCACGATAGCAACCAATATCCATCAAACGTTTAATGTTCAATTGGATTTCAGAACGAAGATCACCTTCAACTTTATACTCAGCACCAATGATTTCACGAATTTTGGCTGCTTGATCATCTGTCCAGTCCTTAACCTTCAAGTCTTTATCAACACCAGCCTTATCCAAAATCTTTGCTGAACTACTACGACCTATACCATATACATAGGTCAACGCAATTTCGCCTCTCTTATTTTGAGGCAAATCGACACCAACTATTCTTATAGCCATATACTAAATTATTTTTTTTGCAAAAATAATAATATTATCCTTGACGTTGTTTATACTTAGGATTTTTCTTGTTAATAACATACAAACGGCCATTACGTCTAAC